>NZ_JACSLL010000001.1:0-464691 GCF_018618135.1 Exiguobacterium sp. s28
TTCGTCTGCAGTTCAATCTTACGCGTGAAGCGTGACATTCAATTCTTCGGCGACCGCCTTGAAGGCAGCGAGCGCACGTTCGAGGTCGTCACGGGTATGTTCCGCCGTCACGATCGTCCGAATCCGGGCCTTACCTTTCTCGACCGTCGGGAAGGCGATGCTCTGTGCGAACACGCCGTGGTCTTTCAGCTTGTCCGAGAACGTGTGTGCGAGTGTCTCTTCACCGAGCATGACCGGCGTGATCGGTGTCGTCGCATGCCCGATATCGAAGCCGAGATCGCGAAGTCCTGTCTTAAAGAACTCGGTGTTCGCCCATAACTTATCGAACAGTTCCTCTTCTTCCTTCATGACACGAATCGCTTCACGGTTCGCCGCAACGACCGCTGGCGGGTGTGACGTCGAGAACAAGAACGGGCGTCCTTTTTGAATCAAGAAGTCACGCACGTCGTTCGAGCAGGCGACGTATCCGCCGAGGACGCCGATCGCTTTCGATAGCGTCCCGACTTGGAGCGCGACCCGTCCGTCGAGACCGAAGTGGTTGACCGTACCGCGACCATTCTTCCCGAGCACGCCCGAAGCGTGGGCGTCGTCGACCATGACCGCCGCGTCATACTTCTCGGCGAGCTCGACGATTTCCGGGAGAGGCGCGATATTGCCGTCCATCGAGAAGACGCCGTCCGTAACGATGAGACGTGTCCGGTAATCTTGAGTCTCTTTCAAGGCCGCTTCTAAGTCCTCGAGATCGACGTGTTTATAGATGCGGCGGGCCGCTTTCGTCAACCGGATGCCGTCGATGATCGAAGCGTGGTTGAGCGCGTCGCTGATGACGACGTCCTCTGGGCCGAGTAGCGCCGACAAGACGCCGAGGTTCGTCGCGAAGCCCGACTGGAACACGAGCGCCGCTTCCGTATGCTTGAACTCGGCGAGCTCGCGTTCGAACGCCTCATGCATCTCGAACGTCCCGGCGATCGTCCGCACCGACCCAGTGCCGGCACCGAACTGTTCGACCGCTTCGATTGCCGCTTGCTTCAAGCGCGGATGGTTGGCGAGACCGAGATAGTTGTTCGACGATAGCTGGACGAGCGACTTGCCACCGATCGTGACCTCGTTCCCTTGTGCTGATTCGAGCGGCACGAGCGAACGGAACGTGCCCGCTTGTTTCATTTCATTGACTGCTTCTGTAATATGTTCAAATGCCATATTGATTCCCCCTGTTTATGGTAATAAGACGACCTTTCCACATTTCCCGGCCCGCATGAGCTCGAAACCTTGCTCGAACTCCTCGAGCTTGAACACGTGCGTGATAATCGGTTCGACGTTCAGCTGACCCGTCGCGAGAAGCGTCGACACTTGGCCCCACGTCTCATACATCTTGCGTCCGGTGATGCCTTGGACACGTACCCCTTTAAAGACGACGTCACGCGTCAGGTCGATCGCGACCGGTTTTGCCGGGAGTGACAACACGTTGACATCGCCGCCGGCCGTGACCATCTTGAACGCCTGGTCGATGGCGACCGGATGCCCGCTCATCTCACAGACGACATCGATGCCGTCCCCCTCCGTCTGATCCATGATCAGCTCGAGCGGATTTTGCTCAAGGCTATTGATGACGACGTCCGCCCCCATGTCTTCGGCGAGCTTCAACCGATACGGGTTGACATCGATTGCATAGACCCGGCTCGCGCCCGCTGCTTTGGCGACACCGACGGCCATGAGCCCGATCGGTCCACAACCGACGATGGCGACCGACTTGGCCGACACGTCACTGGCGAGCACCGTATGGACAGCGTTACCGAGCGGTTCTTGAATCGAGGCGAGCTTCGACGGCATCGACTCGGGATTGACCCACAAGTTCTCTTCCGGCATGACGACGTACTCGGCGAAACAGCCTTGCGTGTCGACACCGATGATTTTCGTGTTCTTACAGATGTGATATTGCCCGCGCAAACATTGTTTGCATTGATGACAAACGATATGCGTCTCGGCCGATACGGTCTGTCCGATTTGGATGCGTTTCGTACCTTCCCCGAGCGCCACGACTTCCCCCGCGAACTCGTGACCGAACACGTATGGCGGTTTGACTCGGCTCTTCGCCCAGTCGTCCCACTCATAGATGTGGACATCGGTCCCGCAAATCGATGTCGCCTTCACTTTGATCAACACTTGCCCGGCTCCTGGTGTCGGGATTGGCACTTCGACCAACTTCGCCCCGAATCCGGCCGTATGTTTTTGAATCGCTTTCATCACAGGTGTCGTTGCTTCCTTCTCTGTCATAGACACGAGCTGTTCCATTGAAAACGTCCCCCTCTTCATCTCTTGATCGAACTTCACGTTCCCTTTCATCTTGTCATAAAATGACGAACCTGAGAAGATAGAACGTCATATTTTCAGACAAAAAAGAGAAGCCATCCGCGCCGATGGCTTCTCTTACAAGAATAGGACCTATGTCCCGACCGCAAGCTCATCGTGGTTCGATGATGAGCTTGATTGCCGTTCGTTCTTCTCCGTCAATCATAATATCGGTGAACGCAGGGATGCAAATCAAATCCAATCCGCTCGGCGCGACGAAACCACGCGCGATCGCGACCGCTTTAATGGATTGATTGAGCGCCCCGGCGCCGATTGCTTGAATCTCACACGTTCCTTTTTCACGAAGTACGCCAGCGAGTGCACCCGCCACGGAGTTAGGATTCGATTTTGCCGAAACTTTGAGTACGTCCATTCTTGTTTCCCCCTCGGGTAGGTTGTTCAATCAAACCAAACGGTCTGATCATCTAGGTGTATGCGTTCGATTTTTGTGGCTCGTTTCGATTGGTCATCGATAGTGATTAAAACTCCATTAAGTTGTTCCCGTCCCTCGGCAACTTCAAACCGGACCGGGAGTTGTGTCATGAATTTTCTCAAGACGACCTCGGCATCCATGCCGAGCACCCCATCGAGCGGTCCCGTCATCCCGACGTCGGTGATGTATGCCGTGCCGTTGTTCAATACGCGGTTGTCAGCGGTCTGGACGTGCGTATGGGTCCCGACGACGGCTTGAACGCGTCCATCGAGATGATAGCCCATCGCAATCTTCTCACTCGTCGCTTCAGCGTGCATATCGACGAAGATGGCATCGACCTCACCACGGATTTCTTCGACGAGGGCATCGACCGTGCGGAACGGACAGTCGAGCGATGGCAGGAACACCGTCCCCATCGCATTGATGACGGCGAGCTTCTTCCCACCTTGTTTCAACACCATCATGCCGACACCAGGTGTGCCTTCCGGATAGTTGGCCGGACGGACGATACGGTCGGCATCATCGATCCAGTCGAAGATGTCACGGTTGTCCCAAGTATGATTCCCCATCGTCACGCCATGGAACCCAAGCTCAAGGAACTGTTGGTAGATTTTTTTTGTGATACCGCGTCCGTTGGCTGCGTTTTCACCGTTGACGAGCATGAACGTCGGGCTATACTTGCTTTTCAAGCGTCCGATTTGGGCACTCAGGATGTCGCGACCCGGTTTTCCGACCACGTCGCCGATAAATAAGATTTTCATAGTTTTGTCCTCCTCCAATAGAAAAAGCGGAGAATGTCTCCGCTCTTGTTACTTCGCATAATCGACGGCACGCGTTTCGCGAATGACCGTCACTTTGATTTGGCCTGGATAATCAAGCTCATCTTCGATCCGTTTACAGATGTCGCGGGCCATCTTGTTCGCCACGACGTCGTCGACGACGTCTGGGCGGACGATGATCCGGACTTCACGTCCCGCTTGGATGGCATATGATTTCTCGACTCCTTCGAACGACTCACAAATCGCTTCGAGGCGCTCAAGGCGTCGGATATAGCTTTCGAGCGTCTCTTGACGGGCTCCTGGACGCGCCGCTGACAAGGCGTCAGCCGCTGCGACGAGAACCGCGATCGTCGAGGTCGCTTCGACGTCCCCGTGGTGCGAGGCGATCGAGTTGATGACGACCGGATGCTCTTTGTACTTCGTGGCGAGCTCGACACCGATCTCGACGTGGCTGCCTTCGACTTCATGGTCGATGGCTTTCCCGATATCGTGGAGGAGACCCGCTCGTTTGGCGAGCGTGACGTCTTCCCCGAGCTCGGCGGCCATCATGCCGGCGAGATGGGCCACTTCGACCGAGTGAGCGAGCACGTTTTGACCGTAACTCGTCCGGTAACGCATTCGACCGAGCGTCTTGACGAGGTCCGGGTGGACACCGTGGATGCCGGCTGAGAATGTCGCTTCTTCTCCGTATTCACGGATGCGCTCATCGACTTCTCGACGCGACTTCTCGACCATCTCTTCGATGCGGGCCGGGTGAATCCGACCGTCTTGAACGAGTTTCTCGAGCGTCATCTTGGCGATTTCACGACGGACCGGGTCGAATCCAGACAGGATGACCGCTTCCGGCGTGTCATCGATGATGAGGTCGATGCCGGTGAGCGTCTCGAGCGTGCGGATGTTACGTCCTTCACGTCCGATGATGCGTCCTTTCATCTCATCACTCGGCAAGTTGACGACTGATACGGTCGTCTCGGCGACGTGTTCGGCCGCGTAACGTTGCATCGTGAGAGACAAGAGGTGTTTCGCTTTTTTATCAGCTTCTAATTTTGCTTTTTGCTCGATTTCTTTTTGAAGGAGAGCAGCATCGTGAAGCGCTTCCTGCTTCGCTTCGTCCATGATGATGGTCCGTGCTTCTTCTTTCGACAAGGCTGCCACGCGTACTAGTTCTTGGCGTGCCTCCTCATATAATTCCTCCACTTTGCTCTCGAGCGTTTCCGCTTCACGCTTCCGTTTCGCGAGTGCAGCCTCACGTTCATCCAAGGCGTCTTCTTTCCGTTCAAGCATGTCTGCTTTCCGGTCGAGAAGCTCTTCCTTTTGGACGAAACGATTTTCTTTCACTTTCTGCTCTTCACGTCGTTCGCGCAATTCTTGTTCGGTTTCATTGCGAAGTTGAATCATCTCTTCTTTTACTTCAAGCCGTGCTTCTTTTTGCATCGCTTCCGATTGTTGGCGCGCTTGCTCCACAATCTTGGTCGCTTCCGTCTCGGCACCTTGAATCTTCGCTTCGGCGATCGATTTACGCACAAAAAAACCTGCAACAAAAGCTATCGGCAAAAGGAGGATCAGAATAAGCTCTAATAGCCATTCCATCATGTTCACCTCCCTTTCGCAAGGTTATTTTATTTTTTCATGAATGAAAACGCGAGCGAGCCCGCGTATAGCTTTATTGTACTTATTTACCTGTTAGAATGCAATGCACGGACAGGATAGAACTACCAATTCATCAAAAAAATTATACTAAAAAAATCTCGCCTGAACCGTGTCAGGCGAGAAACGTTGCTTATTCTTCGTCTAGAAGCGAGAGGACGTCATCGTTGTCAGCTTCGACTGTGACCGTCTTTTCACCGTTGAGACCGTAGTGGTCGCGGATTCGTTCTTCGACCGATGCGGCCACCGACGGGTTCTCTTTCATATACTGCTTCGCGTTCTCACGGCCTTGACCGAGACGCTCTTCGTTGTACGAGTACCACGCGCCGCTCTTTTGAACGATATCGAGGTCGGCCCCGATGTCGATGAGCTCTCCTTCACGCGAGATGCCTTCGCCGTACATGATATCGACTTCCGCCGTCTTGAACGGAGGCGCAATCTTGTTTTTGACGACTTTGATTTTCGTCCGGTTCCCGACCATGTCTTGGCCTTGTTTGAGCGTTTCAGCACGACGGACTTCGAGACGGACCGACGAGTAGAACTTGAGGGCACGACCACCAGGTGTCGTTTCCGGGTTACCGAACATGATTCCGATTTTCTCACGGATTTGGTTGATGAAGATGACGATCGTCTTCGACTTGTTCGTCGCACCAGACAATTTACGGAGCGCTTGGCTCATGAGACGGGCTTGAAGACCGACGTGTGAGTCTCCCATCTCCCCTTCAATCTCGGCTTTCGGAACGAGTGCCGCAACCGAGTCGACGACGAGGATATCGACCGCACCAGAGCGGACGAGGGCTTCCGCGATCTCAAGGGCTTGTTCCCCTGTATCCGGTTGTGACAAGAGCAACTCATCGATGTTGACGCCAAGGTTTTGGGCGTATTTCGGGTCGAGCGCGTGCTCGGCGTCGACGAAGGCTGCTTGCCCGCCGCGCTTTTGAACTTCAGCGATGGCATGAAGCGCCACCGTCGTCTTACCTGACGATTCAGGTCCGTACACTTCGATGACACGACCACGTGGGTAGCCACCGGCACCGAGGGCGATGTCAAGGGCGATTGAGCCTGATGGGGTAACGGAAACTTGCTGATCTGTATTTTCACCAAGGCGCATGATTGAGCCTTTACCGAATTGTTTCTCAATTTGGCGTAATGCCATTTCTAACGCTTGTTTACGATCACTCATAGATTAATGAGCCTCCTTTGATTGATACTTTCATTATAAGCGAACCGAGAACGATACACAAGTTTTTTGCGAACGTTTATTCGCCTTTTTTCATTTGTTGAAGGAGCGCCCATATTCCGTCTTTTGTCGCTCGGGCTTGAATGACGTGCCGCTCTTGATGTGGATAGTTGCGTTCAATCACGTCAATCCCGGCCGGTGACCGGATACCGATAAACACTTTGCCGACCGGTTGACCCGAACTTGACGTGGGTCCGGCTTCTCCAGTGAACGCCAGTCCATAATCCGTCTCGGTCTGACGAATCAAACCGAGGATCATTTCAAAGGCGACTTCTGTTGAGACGACCGAGTGTGACTCAATTGTATCAAGGGACACCCCTAAAAACCTATTTTTTAGCTCGTCCGAATACGTGACGACTCCACCTTTGAACACCGAGGATGCCCCCGGCACGGCCGTGAGCATTGCTTGGGCCTGACCGCCGGTGAGCGACTCGGCAATCGACAGTGTGGCATTGCGCGCTTGCAACTCTCGAATCAAATGGGTAGCGAGCGTCTCCTCATCGGAACCAAAGTAATACCGGCCGACCCGATTTAAAATGTCCCGTTTGACCCGGTCGACCATTTGCCGCGCCTCGGATTCCGTTTCGGCCCGAGCACTGATTCGAAGCCGTGACTCGCCCGACTCGGCATATGGGGCGACCGTCGGATTGGCACTGGTCGTTAAATCGACGACCGCCTCATCTAACGCGGACTCGCCGATTTCATAAAACCGAAGCGACTCGGAATGAATCGTCGCACCCGTGAACTTGTTCGGGAACGTAGACTCGACAATCGCTTTCATTTCCCACGGTACGCCAGGCAGTAAGAGCCATGTCGTCTCCCCTTCAATCCACATGCCGGGCGCAAGACCGACCGGGTTGTCAAGTACTTCGGACCCGGATAAGACGTCGGCCTGACGAGCGTCTCCTTCATTCATCGTCCGTCCGCGCGAGGCGACAAAACGACGAATCGTCTCGAGCGAGGCCTCGTCGCGGACGAGTGGACGGTCGAGCACGTCGGCAAGCATCGTCTTCGTGATATCATCGGCCGTCGGGCCAAGTCCGCCAGTGACGATAACGAGTTCGCTCCGGGCTTTCGCTTCTTCGAGCGTTGCTTTCAGGCGCTCCCGGTTATCCCCGACGACTACATGATACAGGACGGACAGTCCGTATTTCGACAGCTGTTCTGACAAGTAACGGGCGTTCGTGTTGGTAATTTCCCCTAAGAGCAGTTCAGAGCCTACCGCAATGATTTCGGTCCGTTTCATCCGAATTCCTCCCCCCAAATAAAAAAACGAGCTGTTCGGCCAAGCTGAACAACTCGTCTGTGCCGACGGTTACATCGACTTTACAATGATCTTGTAATTTTGTGCAAAATATTCGGCCCCTGAGTAAATCGTCAAGACGAGCGCGAGCCACATCGCCCATTCACCGAACGGAATGCCGACATAGCTGAAAATCGGGTTGCCGAACAGTAGGAAGATGATGGCAAAGAGTTGGACCCATGTCTTCGCTTTGCCCGACTTTCCGGCCGCGACGACGATGCCTTCATCGGCAGCCACGAGACGCAGCCCCGTCACCGCGAATTCACGCGAGAGGATGACGACGACGACCCAAGCCGCGACGAGGTCCATCTCGACGAGCAGGACGAGTGCCGCCGTGACGAGTAGTTTGTCAGCGAGCGGATCCATGAACTTCCCGAAGTTGGTGACCAAGTTGTGCTTGCGGGCGAGATGTCCGTCAAGCCAGTCAGTGATAGCGGCAATCGTAAAGATGACCGCGGCGATGAATTGATGGAGCGGTACGTCCGCCCCGAGGAAAGCGATGTCTCCCCAATCAAAATCTACGGCGAGTAAGACGACGAACACGGGGATGAGCAACACCCGTAACATCGTCAAACGGTTAGGTAGGTTCATCGAGAACTCCTCCTCTAGAAGGAGAGTCAACTTATTCTGCGTCGACTCTCTTTACAAATATATTTTGTGTGACCGGCGAGTCGGCTAATTCAAGCTCCCGGCCATTGACAACAATTTTCTCGACCCCACCGATCAAGCCGATTCGGATGCGAAGCGTATCCGTCTCCGCGTCCTCGATGACAATCGGGTTTTGTTTCGATTGGTTCGGATATTCCGGAGCGAGGAACGGTCCTTCGAGTGATGTGTCTCGGACGCCGACATACGTCGCCGGCGATTCTTTCACATGGATCTCCGTCGTCAACTTATCGGCTGTCGCAATCTCGTACGTGAGATCAGCTCCGCTCGTCGACGCGACCGCAATCGGCCCCGTCTCTTCAGCAGGCTCTTCTTCGACCGGCTCTTCCTCGACCGGTTCTTCTTCAACCGGTTCCTCTTTCGGGACATCCTTATTTTGGTCAATCGTCACACCCGAGTTCGACGGCTCGGCCGGTGACGCGTTTTGATCACCAAAATCAAGGTTTCGGACGACGTAATAGACGGCCGTCATCAAGAGGAAGGCGACGAGCACGAGCATGACTTTCGGTACCCAACGCGACACACGGCTCGACGTTTCCGAGGCTTTCGAGTAGGTTTGTTTTCGCGACAATTGAACGGTCGGCTGCGGCTCGATTTTCGGCAAGTCTTTCGCATACGTCTCGTACAGTTCATCGACATCAAGCCCTAACGATTCCGCGTACGTTTTGATGAACGCCCGTGCATAGAACGAGCCAGGGAGATTTTTGTAATCACCTTCCTCGATCGCGATGATATAGCGTTTTTGAATCTTCGTCGTCTGCTGGATTTGGTCGAGCGTCAAACCGCTCGCCTCACGCCTTTGTTTCAAAAAAGTCCCTAGTTCTGTCACAGGGGTCCACACCTTCCATTCAAGTAGTTATTCAAACCATTCTGCCTCACGATGTGTCTCTTGAGGAATAATGATCTCCTCATCTTGTGAGTTCCGTAGTTCGATGATGTAATCAAAATCCTCGAACACACAGTCGGTGTTGCGCACATAAAGATCTGGGTGCTCGATGACTTTGACAGACGGAAGTCGCATGACTTCGCGAATCAATTGCCGATGGCGTTCATCCATCGTCCGCGTCGAGACGGCACCGTCGATGATGTAGACGTGGTCTCCTTCGCGTTCTTCCTCGAACAGCGAAGTCCGCACCGTCTGCTTCATGAGCGTCGAGGACAGGAATAGCCAGCGCTTGTTCGCACAGACGCTCGCTGCCACAATCGACTCGGTCTTTCCGACACGCGGGTTGCCGCGCACGCCGATCAACAAATGCCGCTCTTCTTTCATCAGTTCGGCGACGAAATCGACGAGGACACCCAGGTCCTCACGCACGAAACGAAACGTCTTCTTGTCATCGTTATCGTGCTCGATGTAACGTCCGTGTCGAATTGCGATCCGGTCCCGGAGTTTCGGGCGCCGGAGCTTGATGACGACGATGGCTTCCATCTTGCGCAAAATATGTTCCAAACGATGGACGTGATCGGCCGCCGGTGCCTTTAACAGCATGCCGCGGCGCTGTAGATCGACGCCGTTGATCGTCACGATTGAGATTTGAAGCATCCCCATCAGTGAGGCGATATCCCCGAGGATACCGGGTCGATTTTGGCAAAGTTCATATTCGAGATACCATTCTTCGAACTTATGATCCATCTCGTCCACCCTTTCTGATGTGTGCTCGCTACCTTGTTCATTCTAAATTATTTTAGAAGAATTGAAAAGAACTCGTTTCAACCGAGCCAACAAAGTTTCACACCCAACCGCCGTCGATCCGAAGCACGGTGCCGGTCATGTATGCGGCTGCCGGAGAGCAGAGGAAGCGTATTGTCTCCGCTACTTCCCCTGGGCCTCCTAACCGGCCGAGCGGAATCTCATCCCGAACGTCTTGTTTCGTCTCTTCTACCGTATCATTCATCGGGGTGTCAATCCACCCCGGCGTGACCGCGTTGATGCGGACGTGAAACGGTCCGGCCTCACGCGCGAACGCCTTGACGAATCCAAGCTGGGCGGCCTTGACCGTTGAATAGAGGACTTCTCCGGCCGCACCGACCTCGCCCCAGACACTCGAGACGACGACGATGTCGAGCGGGCGGTCATACGGTTTCAGCCCGACAACGTGCTGGACGAGACGGACCATCGAGCGGACATGTATGCGATACAGCCGGTCGAGCTCGAAGAGTGACTGATCGACGAGCAGACCGTAGGCATGATTACCGGCGACATGGATGAGGCGGTCGACCGGTCCGAGCGTCTCGAGCCAAGCTTCGAGTCCGGCTTCATCGTCGAGGTCACACGTGACGACGTCGGCCGTCAACTGTTCGTGTGAAACGAACGCACGAAGCGACTCCGTTTGCGAATGCGCCTGCAAAATGAGTGCATCGTCTCGAAACGCTAGCGCGACGGCACGGCCAATCGCTCCGCTCGCTCCCGTGATGAGCGTCGTCACGGTTTCTTGACGACACAGACCGTCCGATGATCGGCTTGGAACAGACGGTCGTACGCCGCATACAGGTCGTCAAGCGTAATCGCATCGAGCAAGTCCGGGATGTCGAACATGTTGCCGCCGCTGAGTGCGTAGCGTGAGAACTGGTTGGCGATAAACTCTGGTGAGTTGAGCGCCTTCAAAAACTGTCCTTTCATCATGCGCTTCTTGCGATCGAGTGTCTCGCCGCCGAGTTCGAGCGGACGCTCGAGAGCGGACGTGATCCGGTCGACGAACGTCTCGACGTGTGGCGTCTCCATTGACAGGACGGCGAAGGCGAACGTCTCTTCTGACGTATAGTCGAACGAGAACGCGTCATCAATCAATCCTTCGGCGTACAGTTCCGCATAGAGCGGTGCCGTCGTGTCGAACAAGGCGTGCATGAGGAGCTCGACGATGAGCTCTTGCTTCATGCCCTCTTTGCCGGGGCGTGGCGTATCTTTATAGCCGATCATCACTTTCGGGACCGAGACGTCCATCTCGATGACCCGTTCCGTCATATGGACCGTCTCGGGCTCCTCGACCACCTCACGCGCCGTCAATAGCGGCGCATCAAACGTCTTCGCCGCCTGATTGGCGGTAATCTCGGCAAGGACAGCGTCAGGGTCGATATTGCCGACGACGAACAGCACCATATTGCTCGGATGGTAAAACGCCTCGTGACAGCGATATAAATCGTCGGCCGTGATGGCGCTAATCGATTCGATCGTGCCGGCGATATCGATTTTGACCGGATGTTCGGCATACATCGCCTCAATCAAACCGAAGTAGAGGCGCCAGCCCGGATTGTCCTGATACATTTGAATCTCTTGGCCGATGATCCCTTTCTCTTTCTCGACCGAGGCCTCCGTGAAGTACGGCGCTTGGACAAAGTCGATCAACGTCTTCAAGTTCTCACTGACGTTCGACGTCGCACCGAACAAGTATGCCGTCCGGGTGAACGACGTGAACGCGTTCGCCGACGCGCCGAGGCGTCCGAACTGTTGGAACACGTCGCCGTCTTCTTTCTCGAACATCTTATGCTCAAGGAAATGGGCGATCCCGTCCGGCACGTCGACCCAATCTTCCGTTTTAAAGCGACGGTCGATCGAACCATATTTCGTCGTGAACGTGGCATACGTCTTCTCATAACCGGTCTTCTTCAATAAATAGACCGTCAATCCGTTCTCGAGGACGGTGTGATGGAGCGTTTCTCCGACGTTTGGAAAATCGAGTTTCATACAGTTCCCCCCTTTAAACAATAGACAGCCTGTAAATCCAGGCCCTTGGCGAGCGCGGCCACATCATCCCGCGAGGTCCGCTCGATGATGGCCATCTCTTCCTCGAGCGAGAACGGACGGATGTCCGAGCCGCTCATCCAAGCGATCAATTGGCGCGGGTTATCCCCGAGTTGACGACGTTGATGGTACAGCATCGCTTTCGTCTGTTCGAGTGTCTCGTCCTCGAACGTCCCGGCCTGGAGGTCGGCGAGTTGGTCGGCGATGATCGCCTCGGTCTTCGCCTGGTTCGAGGCATCGATCCCGGCATAGACGAATAACATCCGGCTGAGTGAGCTGTACTGCGAGGCGGCATAGTAGGCCAAACTCTCTTTCTCCCGGACGTTCATGAACAGTTTCGAGTGCGGGAAGCCGCCGAACAGTCCATTGACGACTTGCATCCGGACAGCGTCTTCACTGCGCGGGTCGACGTCGACTTGATAGGCGAGGTGCAATTTGCTCTGATTGATCGTTTGATGTTCCTCGAGACGCTGAAACTCACGGTCGACCGGCTGTGGATACTCACGGACGAGTCGTTCCCCGAGCCCTTCGAGCGGCGCGAACGCGGCAGTCACTTGCTCACGACTCACGTCGCCGACGACGTAGACGTCGACACGATCGTGACGGATCATCGAGGTATAGGCATCAAAGAGCGTCTTAGGCGTCACGTGCTCCAACTGTTCGAGTGTACCGAGCGACTGGATGGCGAGTTCGCCGCCGAGCAGTTCTTGAAGACGTTGCTGGGCGAAGCGCATCTTGTCATCGTATACCGATTCGATGCGCTGACGCTGGAGACGGGCCTCCTGTTCGACGATGAGCGGTTGGAACGCCCCGTCATAGGCGTTCGGACGTAGGAGTACTTCTTCGAGCAGCTTGATCGCCTCACTGAGCACCGGTTCGCCGACGAGCGCATCGCTCACGACTTCGAGCTGGAACTGGATGACATGTTCTTTGCCGACTTTCGACGCTCCGGCGTAAAGGCTCGCGTCATATAATTGTTCGAGCGGCGTATGAAACAATTCGATCGACGGATAGGCTTCTGTCGCTTTCTCCATCACATACGGCAGTAAAGCCCGGTCGGCAATCGTCTCAGCCGACAGTGGGGCCGCAAATGAGACGAGGCATGTCGTCGTTTTAAATTTTTGGGTCGGGTAGACCGAATAATGCAGTCGTTGTTGGAATTGTTCGATTCCTTTCATAAGTTGATCTACTCCTTTTTCTTTTTCGTTTTGAACACGTCCGCACCGCGGGCGTATTCTTGATCGGGAACTCCGGCCACGACATTGGCGTAACGGGCCGCGGTGAACAAATAGTCGCTCAGCCGGTTATAGTACGGGAGCTGACGAGCGGCGGCGTCGACGTTGACGAGCTCTCGTTCGACACGGCGACAGACGGTACGTGCCACGTGCAGGCTCGCCGCACCGACACTGCCACCCGGCAAGATGAAGCGGACGAGCTCCGGACATTTCGGTTCAAGTTCGTCAATCCACGTCTCGAGCTCGGTGACGATTGTCAAATCGACTTGTTGTGGCGGCGTCTCAGTATACATGAGCTCGGAACCGAGATCGAATAGATCATGTTGAATCTTCGTCAGCTGGGACCGGAGCGTCTCGTCTGTCTGATGGGCGAGCGCGAGACCGATCTGACTGTTCAATTCATCTAACAGCCCCATCGCCTGGATGTGCGGATGAATCTTTAAGACACGTCCGCCGATGAGTGATGTTTCCCCTTTGTCCCCGCCTCGTGTGTACAGTTTCATGTCATTTCCTCCTTGATGCCACAAATGGTGACCCATAGGAGTCACCATTGTCGTTATGCGTGCGGTTGTGTGTACGGAAGATGAATCGTGAACGTTGTCCCTTCCCCGTGCGTGCTCGAGACGTCGACCGTGCCTTGATGGGCATCGATGACGTTTTTGACGATGGCGAGACCGATGCCGGTACCCGTCTTGCCGCCGCTCGTCCGCGCTTTATCCGCTTTGTAGAACCGTTCGAACACGAACGGCAAATCTTCTTTCGGGATGCCGCTGCCCGTATCCGACAAACGGATCACGAAGCCGGCCTCCTCTTCACTCGCCTCGAGCCGGATTGATCCCGACTCGGTATGGGCGATGGCATTGCCGATCAAGTTCGTGAACACTTGTTCCAATCGGTCCCCGTCCGCCTCGATGGCATGACGCGGGGCCTCCGTTGACAGCGTGATGCCTTTTTCGTTCGCCATTTGGTTGAATTTGCGCATGACGCGCGGAAGAAATTCACCGAGGTCGAACGTCGTGAACTGCATCGTCTCTTTGCCTGACTCGATTCGTGCCAGGTCGAGCAAATCGTTGACGAGACGGGCCAATCGAAGCGATTCATCGTAGATGATGGAAGCGAACTCTTTCGTCGCGTCATCACTTTCGGTCATGCCGTCGATAATCGCCTCGGAATACCCTTGAAGCGTCACGAGCGGTGTCCGTAGCTCGTGGCTGACGTTGGCAACAAAATCGGTTCGCATCTTGTCAAGACGATGGCTCTCGGTCGTGTCACGGATGACGACGACCGCGCCTTCAAAATCATCCTCGCCGAGAAGCGGTGTCACCGTCAACGTATAATAATGTTCGTCTTGTTTCACTTCGATCGTCTTCTCCGGTGCCCCGGCAACGACGTCCTCATAGAGAGACAGGACGACTTCATGCGGCTGTTCGTCGATGAGGAGCGGTTGGGCTTGCGGGTTCGTGACAATGACGTTCGCATGACGATCGAGCGTGATGACCCCATCGGCCATCGACCGTAAAATCGAGGCGAGTTGGAGCCGTTCTCGATCGAGCGCATTCACGTATGTCGACAGTTGGCTACTCATCGCATTGAACGACCCGGCCAACTCCCCGATCTCATCGTTCGACTTCTGGACGAGACGGAGGTCGAATTGCCCTTCTCCCGTCTTATTGACCGCGTCACGCATCTCGCGGAGCGGTGCCGTGATCCGGGTCGATAAAAAGAAGGCAAATACGGTCGTGACGATGATCGCCGACGCGACCGTCCAAAAGATGATCGTCCGAGCCCCTTCGTTCGCACTCGAGATCGCGTCGAGCGGTTCGATCAAATAGAGCGTATATTCGCCTGTCTCGAGTGAGAATGTCGTCCGATACGCGAGTGCCGCCTGATCGTCAAATGACGAAAAGTTTCCAATCGCCGTCTCCCCGACCGCCTGATACGTTTCCCAATCCTGACGGCCGAGCTCCGTCATGAGACCGTCGACTTCCGTTCCAAAGTTCGAACGGACCGTCCCGTTCTCTAATATATAGTTCGCACCGTACACTTCAATGATTTGGTCGACCGTCCGTGACGCGTCCCCTTCTTGAAGCAACACCGACTGGACCTGCCCGCCGAGCTTGGCCAAGTGGCCGCGTTCCTGGTCGATATGGAACGAGTTGAAAAACTCGAGCATCAACACAGAGACGATGAACAAGATGAGACTGACCAATACGAGAATCGTCAACCATAGTTTTGTGACGATGCTATTCCGGCGAATCATCACTCACTGATGACTTCGAACTTGTACCCGACACCCCATACCGTCGTGATCATTTGCGCGGCTTCTGGAGAGACACGGTTCAACTTCTCCCGGAGTCGTTTCACGTGTGTGTCGACCGTTCGAAGGTCTCCAAAGAATTCATAGTTCCAAACTTCTTTCAAGAGCTGCTCTCGTGAAAACACTTTGTCGACTTGTTTGGCCAAGAAGAACAAGAGCTCATACTCTTTCGGCGTGAGCGCGATTTCTTCTCCGTCGACCGTGACGCGGTGCGCATCGTTGTCGATCGTCAAATGCGCGAAGACGATCAAGTCTTTTGATTTTTCGGCCGTACGCAAATATTTCGTCGAGCCCGAGCGGCGAAGGAGTGCCTTGACGCGCAAGACGACCTCACGCGGACTGAACGGTTTGACGATATAATCGTCCGCTCCGACTTCGAAACCTTGGACACGATCGACTTCTTCGCCTTTCGCCGTCAGCATGATGACCGGTGTCGCCTTCGATTTCCGAAGCTCGGTACATACTTCGACCCCGTCCATTTTCGGCATCATCAAATCAAGCAGGATGACATCAAAATTGTGCTCAAGGGCGAGCTGAAGCGCCTCTTCCCCGTTCGTCGCTTCGACGATCACATATTGTTCCCGTTCCAAATACATTTTTAATAGGCGGCGAATTCTTTCCTCGTCGTCGACCACTAAAATTTTAGTTTTATTAGCCATCCACTAAACCTCCTAAAGAACCATTACAAGATGTAGCGAATGTTGCACAATTGTGAACATTTCGCTCTCTTTCATAACTATACCACTCTATTATTTGGCTTCACAACGGTCAGTTGACAGCGGCGTAAAAAAAGAAGCCACCGAAGTGACTTCTTTTTTTACGCATATGAGTGCAAACCTGCGATGACGAGGTTGACGAACACCAAGTTGAACATGATGACGGCGAAGCCGCCGACACATAACCAAGCGGCTTTTGTTCCCGTCCAACCACGTTGGATGCGCATATGCAAATAGTAGATATAGATGAGCATCGTGATGAGCGCCCACACTTCTTTCGGGTCCCAGCCCCAGAAACGGTTCCAGGCGATTTGTGCCCAAATCATCGCGAAGATGAGTCCACCGAGGATGAACACCGGCAAGCCGATGGCGATCGACCGGTAACTGATCTCGTCGGCGAGATCGAGATCGACTTTTTTCGCGAGCGGTTGAAGCGCCTCGGCAATCCGTTTTCGCAAGATGACGAAACGAAGCAGTACATAAATCACGACGCCGGCGATGACCGACCAAATGAGCGTGTTCAACTTCAATGTATTGATGAACGTCGGTAACTCAAGTGACAGTCCGCCCGAACCAGAGAGAAGCTGAGCCCCTTCCGGCACGAACAACATCGGCATGAAGTATTCATACGACTCTTGTGTCCCGCGGTCGTTCGTGAACTCGACCACGCCACCGGCACCGATCGCCTTGAAGAGCATCGAGACGAGAATGAAGCCGAGCGTGCACATGAGGACGAACATCGTAATCTCAAGCCACGTTCGTGACTTCGACTGTTCCCGCATCGACGTCTCATTCAATAAGAAAATGAGACCTGAGGCGAAGCTGATGGCGAGAATTCCTTGGCCGAGCGCGGCCGTCGTGACGTGAATTTTCAACCAGACACTGTTCAAGGCCGGGATAAGCGGTGCCACTTCGCTCGAGAACATCGAAGCGAAAGCGATGACGAGAAGCGCCACCGGCATGGCGAACAAGCCAAGCACGTCATTTTTATAAATCCCGTACACGACGAGGAACCCGAACACCATCATCATGCCGAAGAACGTCGTGTATTCGTACAGGTTCGATACCGGTGCATAACCGACCCCGACCCAACGTAAAATAAAATATGTCATTTGAGCGATGAAGCCGATGACGGCCAAAATGAACGCATATTTGCCGTAGGCGATACGGTTGACGTTTCGGCCTTTGCGCATCCCGCTGACCGCGATCGTGAATAACACGGTCGCGACAGCGTAAAGGATGAACGCGATAAAGAGCAAACGACTGCTCCACTGAATCCACTCCATTATGATTCCCCTCTTTCATTGGTTGAGTTGTCGTCCGTCTTTTTTTCAAACCGTGCCTGATCTTCCCAGATCGGCAGGCCATTTTTCTCTAGGAGCGGTGTGATTTCGCGATTGAGCGAGGACGGGTTCTTGTTGGTGAAACCAGCGACGAGCACGTCCGTCTCATTGTGTCGGCGAATCCAGATACGACGGTGCGGCCAATACATCCCCATGACAATTCCAATCATGAAGATGACTCCACCGACAATCAAAATCGGATACGTCGAGTCACTCTTGACGCGTAGACCACTCGTACTTGCCATCTCCGTACCAGCGAACTGGAACACATAGCGATTATCTTCATCGGCCACGTTTAAACGAATTCCAATCAAATTCGATTCCGTCGTGCCGTCTGGTGTGTCAATCGCCATGAAGAAGGCCGGGTTGAGTGCCCGTGGCGATTTCGTGTTCGGTTGGCCGTCCTTGACCTCAAAGTCAGGATACAGGTCGTTCAGTTTGACCGTGACGTCTCCGAGGTCATACGTCGTCTCCGGGTTCGTCAAATCGACCGTGAACGGTCCATACACATCACCTGTCTCTTTATCGGCAACGTTAAAGGACATCGACAAGAATTCCAGGCGACTCGAATACTGTTCTTGATACACTTCGTACTTTTCAAACTTGAACGGGTGGTTCACTTTCGTCGAACCGGTATCGACTTCCTCGAGTTGCGGCGATCCGTCCTCGTTCGTCCCGGTCTTCTTGAACAGCGTCAATTCCGTCTCATAGTTTTTCGGGACTGCGCCCGCTTTCTCGATCGCCTTGGCAAATTTCGCATCTTCCGCGTTATTTTCCGGATCATACATCTCTAAGATGAACTGATCGTTGCGAAGATAATATTCATCATCCGTCGCTTCGAGCGGAACCGTATCGCCTTCGCGCACCCATTCGAGCGTATCCGTATGGAATGCCGGGAAAACGCGAAGCATCGCCCCGATGAAGAAGATGACGAGCCCAATGTGATTGACGTATGGACCCCAGCGACCGAATCGATATTTCTCGGCGAGTAAGGCATCCCCATCACGCTTCACTTGATAACGCTTGGCTTTTAAAGCCTCTCCGAACGCATCGATTTGCTCGTCCGTCCCTTTTCCCTCACCAATCAAACGTTGTCCGCGCATGAAGCGATCGGTACGTCGGACCGGTTGAAATTTCAACGCTTTATACAGCGGGAAAAATCGATCAATCGATACAACGATGAGCGATAACGTCAGCATCACGATCAACGTGATGTACCACCACGATGTATAGAGGTTGTGGAATCCTAGCGTGTAGTAAATCGTACCCGGTGTCCCGTACTCGTCCGTGTAATACTGGTTCGCCGGCAACTGTTGCGGAATATACATCTCTTGCGGGAAAATCGTTCCGATCGCCGACCCGACGATGATAAGCCCGATGAGCCATAGACCGACCTTGACCGATGCAAAAAAGCTCCACACCCGGTCAATCCATGACCGTGGACGACGCTTCGATCGTAAATCGGCGCCGTCGTATTTCATATCTAGCATTTGTGCGCCCCCCGTTCGCTTACAATGACTTCTCGGCCAACTCCATCAGTTTCTCTTTCGTGAGTTCACCTTCGTACTTTTCAATCACTTTGCCGTCGGCATCGATGACGAACGTGACCGGCAAGTTATAAATCCCGTACGCCTTCTCGACTTCGCTGCGCGTGTCCATCAAAATCGGATAGTCGAGCTTGACGCCGAGGCCGTTCACGAAATTATCGACCCGAAGCGGTGTCTCGCCGACGTTGACCGCCCAAAAATCGACGCCCATGTCTTGGAGTGCGGCATAGTTATCCTGGACGACCGGCATCTCTTTCTCACACGGTTCACAGAATGTGCCCCAGAAGTTCAAGAGCAACCCTTTACCGTCGTATGTGTCACGCTCGACCATCGTCGTCCCGTCAAGACTGACGAGCTTGAAGTTCGGCGCATCGTCACCGGCCTCGATACGTCCGTCGTTGCCGGCTTGTTCAAACAATTGCATGATAACGACCGCTCCTGCGAACAGGACCATCGTCATAATCATGAGCCGCCAAAATGACCGTTTTTTCTTATGGGCCATCGCCTGGTTCATGCGATCACCCGACTTTGTTTCTTTCGTCATGAGTTCACACCATCCTTTAGTTGTTATTGTACTGAAAAAACACCAAAAACGCACATTAACAGACTTTTTTCATCTTTTTGTCACACAATCTCCACAAAATAAAAAATCATCCTATCTCAGGACGATTTTTTAGTTGTTATTTTTTCTTTTTCTTGCCCCGTTGTACGGGTGGTACGGTCGGGTTGGCAAGCTCACGTAGCTTCGATACTTCCTTGCGTGACAGTTCACGCCATTCGCCCGTCGTGAGACCGTCGAGCGTCAAGAAACCGAACTGTTCGCGTTTCAGTTTGATGACTTCTGAACCGACTGCTTCGAGCATGCGACGGATTTGACGGTTATGGCCTTCCGAGATGACGATTTCTAAGATGGCCGAGTTTTTCTTATGGTCGACCGTCTTCATCTTCACTTGGGCGCTACCCGTCTTGTAGCCGTCATCGAGTTCGACACCCGACTCGAGTTGTTTAATCGCGATATACGAAGGAATGTTCTTCACTTTCGCGACATAACGTTTTGGGATCTTGAACTTCGGATGGGTCATCATGTTCGAGAACTCACCGTCATTCGTTAAAATGATGAGTCCCGTCGTGTTATAGTCGAGACGTCCGACCGGGAAGACACGCGATCCAGGTGGTACGAGATCGGTGATGACTTTCCGTCCTTTATCGTCTTCGACCGTCGAGACGTAACCGCTCGGCTTGTAGAGCACATAATAAACATGCTCTTCTTGTTCGATTTTCACACCGTCGACCTCGACTTCAGACTTTGGACCGACTTTCGTACCGAGTTCGCGCACGACTTTCCCGTTGACGCGCACCCGTCCATCTAAAATCATTTCTTCGGCTTTACGCCGTGAGGCGACACCTGCTTGGGCAATCACTTTTTGTAAACGTTCCATTTATTCATTCTCCAATCTATCTTGCGTAATCGCAGACGGCTGGCCGAAGAACAAATCGCCTTCGTCCGAGAGCTCGTCTTCAAACGTTAATGGGGGCAATTCATCGAGTGAATTGAATCCAAAATGGTCCAGGAAATGTTCGGTCGTCCGGTATAACTTGGCCCGGCCGATTGTCTTGGCCCGGCCGGCCGCTTCAATCAATCCTTTAGACAACAGCGTATGGATGACACGTTCGACTTTAACGCCCCGGACTTCCTCGATATCAGCCCGGGTGACCGGTTGCTTGTACGCGATGATGACGAGCGTCTCCATCGCGGCACGTGATAACGCCTGTTCGGCCATCGTGCCGACGTAGCGTTGAATGTACTCCGACACTTCAGGAATCGTCACGAGCTTATACACGCCCGCGGATTCAATCAGTTGGAACGGACGACCCGAATCTTTGAACGATGCTTCTAGTTTGCTCAACTGTTCGCGTGCAGCGGCTTCCGAAATGTCGAGCGTGTCCGCGAGGGCCCGCACTTCCATTCCTTCTTCGCCGACGACGAACAATAGACTCTCAATAATCGTTTCATAAGACAGCAACGGCTTCATCCCTTTCCTTTGACGATTCGACGAACGAGATTTGAATGTCTCGCTCTTCCTGTTTAGTCGTAACGACGCGCAACTTGATCAATTCGAGTAGCGCCATGAACGTGACGACAAGGTCCGACACATCGGGACGTTCCTCAAAAAACGAGAAGAACGATGTTGTCCGCTTTGCCGAGACGTGATCGTGCAACCGTGTCATCTGTTCTTCAAGCGTCCGTTCTTCACGTTTGATCGTCTTTTTGCGACGCTCTTTCCACCGCTTGCGTTCGACCATTTTCGAATAGGCGTGTAATAAGTCCGCAAAGTTGAGTGGACCGTCATACGGCTGGACGAGGTCGGACATGTAGCGCGTCAAATCCTCACCGGGACGGCTATACAGTTCGAGGCGAGACTCTTCTTGCTCGCGCATGAATACGACCGCTTCTTTATACGCCTTATATTCAATCAACTGTCGAATCAACCCTTCTCGGGTCGGTTCTTCCCCAAAGTCGGGAATGTCATCTTCTTCAACTGGAACCGGTGGCAACAGTTGCTTGCTCTTCAATTGGAGCAACGTCGCCGCCATGACCAAATATTCACTGGCCACATCGAGTTCAAATTTTTGCATCGTCCGGATATAGGCGACATACTGATCCGTGACCTCGGAGACAGAGATGTCTGCGATGTCGAGCTCCATTTTTCCAATCAAGTGGAGCAACAGGTCAAGCGGGCCTTCGAACGTATCGATTTTGACGTTGTACGCTTCCATAGAGACACCTGCCATTTACATTTTTGCGCTTTAGTATAACATGTTTTGTAGTACCGTGACCACGAAAGGAGAAATTTGATGTCGACGCCTTTTATCCAGTATACGCTCTTATTTGAATGTCATGCCGATTATTTCGAGTGCCACGAAGTGCTTGAAGAAGCATGGCAGGACGGGGGGCGAGAGGATCTCGGTTACGCTGCCTTGATTCAATACGCCGTTGCCCACTACCATGCCCGTCGCGGTAACACGCCCGGTGCAAAAAAGAGTATCGCAGCGTTACAGCAGAAGCTCACGTTGGCCGTGACCGAACTCGAAGCCCTCGGAATCGATACCGCGACGTTTGCCCGTGACTTGGAGCGTTGGCCGCTCCCGGAGGCGCTTCCGCTCAATGAAGCGACACGACAACGCATCGAGCGTTTGAAGCCCGCCTTCGAACCGACCACTTTGACGTTTGACGAGCTCGTCCATAAACATATGTATCGAGACCGGACACCCGTCGTCACCGAACGGCTCCGGGCGCTTGAGGCACGTAAAAAAGCTAGGCGCTGAGCCTAGCTTTTTTTAAATGACGACTTGGTTCCATTTATCGAGCAAGTCACCGGTTTTGCCTTGACCGACAAGCGTCAAGTCGAGCGGCAATAAGTTCCGGGTCTCATCGAGCAATTCGTAAGAACGCTTCTCGCCGCGGAACGACGGAGACAGCGCGATATGATGGATGAACATCGTCGTCTCTTGTTGCTCCATCCCGATGATCCCGACGAAGTCTTCCCCGACTCTCCACAGATAGAGGAATTTGGCAGGGTCTTCTTCGTAGGACCGGACGAGTTCGAGCAAGGCGAGCGGAGATTTGTCGCTACATGAGAACGCGAGCAAGCCCATTGCCGTCTTTTCGTACGATTGTTTGTATTTCACCAGCATTGCTGGTTTCACCACCTTTAGTCATTCATGTTTCACTAAGTGAACACGTGAGAGACATGGCTCATTGTGCCATAACGTTCAGGCAGAAATCAATTCTCGTCCCAAACTTTAACTTCGGCCATCTTCGTGCCTTGACGAAGTTTGACCGCGTGCTCAAGGCCAGACGTCACTTTTCCGAAGACCGTGTGGACACCGTCGAGATGTGGTTGTGGCTCATGGACGATGAAGAACTGTGACGAGCCCGTGTTGCGTCCGGCGTGTGCCATTGAAAGCGAACCCGCTTCATGTTTGTATGGGAACGATGTCGATGTCTCACATGGGATCGTCTTGCCTGAACCACCCATGCCTGTCCCGTCTGGGCAACCGCCTTGGCTGACGAAACCTGGGATGACCCGGTGGAACGTCAAACCGTTATAGAAGCCGCTGTTCGCGAGCTCCTCGAAGTTGTCGACCGTGATCGGTGCCGCATCGTGGAACAAGTCGAATTCGATCATTTCGCCGTTCTCTAATTTCATAGATCCTTTTTTCATGAAAAGTTACCCCTTTATGTTCATATTGTCATTCTCACTCACACATTGCCCATTCTATCAAAAAAAACCGTCTGTCTCCACTATTTTGTGGAAACAGACGTTCTGACTTGCCGCTTACTGGATGACAGCGTGGACGAGTGGACGCGCCGTCGGCTCTGTCGCACCGATCGTGTACGCGTGGTCCATCCGCTCGAGCGCAGATGTCATGTCTTCTTTGTTCGAACGGAGCACGGCGATCACGTCACCGGCCTCGACCTTGTCACCGACTTTCTTCTCGAGCGTGATACCGGCCGCGAAGTCGAGCTGATCATCTTTTGTCGCCCGACCTGCGCCGAGGAGCATCGCTGCCACACCGACTTCGTCAGCGATAATCGACTCGACGTAACCTGCTTGTTTCGCGACGAACGTCGTCTCATACTTCGCTTGCGGAAGTTTCGACAAGTCATCGACGAGCGACGCGTCGCCACCTTGTGCCGCTACGAACTGACGGAACACTTCGAGGGCATGACCGTCGGCCATCCGTTTCTCAAGGTCAGCGTACGCTTCCTCGAACGTCTGATAGAACTCGCCGAGTACCGCCATATGACCGGCAATCGTGAGGGCAATCGTCTTCAAGTCAGTCACGTCTTTGCCCGAGAGGACTTCAATCGCTTCTTTCACTTCATTGGCGTTCCCGATTTCGAAACCGAGCGGCTGATCCATATCCGTGATGACGGCGACCGTCTTACGGCCGACGTTCTTACCGATGGCGACCATCTCTTCAGCGAGCGCTTTCGCGTCGTCGAACGACTTCATGAACGCGCCTGAACCCGTCTTGACGTCGAGGACGATGCTGTCGGCACCGGCCGCGATTTTCTTCGACATGATCGAGCTCGCGATGAGCGGGATTGAATCGACCGTCGCCGTCACGTCACGGAGTGCGTAAAGACGTTTGTCGGCAGGCGTCAAGTTGCCCGTCTGACCGATGATTGACATCTTGATATCGTTTACTTGCTTCGTGAACTGTTCTTCCGTCAACTCGACGTTGAAGCCAGGGAACGATTCAAGCTTATCGATCGTCCCGCCCGTGTGGCCGAGACCGCGACCGCTCATCTTCGCGACCGGAATCCCGATTGACGCGACGAGCGGAGCGACGATTAAGCTGATTTTGTCACCGACGCCGCCAGTCGAGTGTTTATCAACTTTTTTACCTTGAATGTTCGACAAATCGATGACGTCACCAGACTTGACCATCTCCATCGTCAAGGCCGCCGTCTCTTTCTCTGTCATGCCGTTAAAGTAAATCGCCATCGAAAGGGCCGACATCTGATAATCAGGAATCGTCTCGTTCGTGAAGCCTTCGATGATGAAGCGAATCTCCTCTTCGTTCAATTCGCCACCGTTACGTTTTTTCAAAATCAAATCGACCATGCGCATAAGTTTCGTCCTCCTAATTGGGTAGTGGTTACATGCTTTGAATCGTGCCGCGTACGAGTGAAAGGAAGTCTTGGCGGACGCGTTCTGTCGTCTCGATGACTTCTTCATGGTTGAGCGGTTGATCTAAAATCCCGGCTGCCATGTTTGACACGCACGAGATGCCGAGCACTCGCATATCTGAGTGACGGGCCACGATGACTTCAGGCACCGTCGACATGCCGACGACGTCGCCTCCGAGCAGGCGAGCCATCTTGACTTCGGCCGGTGTCTCGTAAGTCGGACCCGTGTTCCCGAAGTAGACGCCTTTTTGAACAGAAAGTCCAAGTTTTGTGGCGACGCCTTCCGTCAATGTGACGAGCTCTTTATCGTACGCTTCTGACATGTCCGGGAAACGTGTTCCGAAGTCGCTCGCGTTCTTACCGATGAGAGGGCTCGTACCGAAGAAGTTGATGTGATCCGTAATGATCATCAAGTCCCCTGGGTTGAACGACTCGTTGCAAGCACCGGCCGCATTCGTGACGATGAGCGTCTCGACACCAATCAATTTGAGGACGCGGACCGGGAACGTGACTTGTTCCATTGAGTAGCCTTCATAGAAGTGGAACCGTCCTTGCATCGCGACGACGCGTTTTCCTTCGAGGTCCCCGAAGACGAGTTGGCCGGCGTGACCTTCGACGGTCGATACCGGGAAGTGCGGGATGTCCTCATAAGGGATTTTCACCGCGTTCTCGATTTCATCCGCGAGGACGCCGAGACCTGAGCCAAGAATGAGTCCGATTTCTGGTGTTCCGTTCATGCGTTCCTGTAAAAATGCCTTTGTTTCGTTCCAATTTACCATGAGTAATGCCTCCTCAAATTTCGTTTAAGAAACTCTTTCCGTGTGCTGGTGCATCGACGTCGAAGTTATCGGCCACTGTGGCGCCGATATCGGCGAACGTTCCGCGGATGCCGAGGTCGACCGCTGTCGAACCGTGATGATGGACGATGAGCGGCACATATTCACGCGTATGGTCCGTTCCTGGTGCCGTCGGGTCGTTCCCGTGGTCGGCCGTGATGATGAGCAAGTCGTCTTCACGCAACTTCTCCATCACTTCCGGCAGACGGGCGTCGTACTCTTCAAGCGCGATCGCATAGCCTTCTGGGTCACGGCGGTGACCGAAGAGTGCGTCAAAGTCGACGAGGTTCAAGAAGCAGAGACCTTCGAACTCTTCATCGAGCGATTCGACGAGTTTGTCCATCCCATCCATGTTCGATTTCGTCCGAATCGCTTTCGTGACGCCTTCGCCGTCATAAATGTCGCTGATTTTCCCGAGGGCGATGACATCTTTCCCAGCTGTCTCAAGCGTGTTCATGACCGTCTTGCCGAACGGCTTGAGCGCGTAGTCGTGGCGGTTCGATGTCCGGACCCAAGCGCCAGGTGTTCCGAGGAACGGACGGGCGATAATGCGACCGAGCATGTACGGGTCTTCGCGCGTGATTTCACGGGCGTATTCGCAGATGCGGTACAACTCGTCGAGCGGGACGACTTCTTCGTGCGCCGCGATTTGGAGTACCGAGTCAGCTGATGTGTAGACAATCAAGGCACCTGTCTTGACGTGCTCTTCGCCGAGCTCATCCAAGATCTCTGTCCCTGATGCCGGTTTATTGCCGATGATGTCGCGTCCGCTGAACTCTTTGAGTCGGTCGATCAAATCGTCCGGGAATTCTTCGAACACACGGAAAGGCGTATCGATATGAAGGCCCATGATCTCCCAGTGGCCCGTCATCGTGTCTTTCCCAGCCGAGATTTCTTCCATGCGACCGTAGGCGCTCGGTGTCGTCGACACTTCGATGCCGTCGATCGGCTTGATGTTCGACAGCCCGAGGCGGCCCATATTCGGCATGTTCAACCCACCGTGTTCACGAGCGATATGCCCGAGCGTGTCTGAACCGACGTCTCCGAACTGGTCGGCATCTGGGGCTTCCCCAATCCCGACCGAGTCCATGACGACCAAGAAAATACGTTTAAATTTCTTCACAAAAAGTTCCTCCTTTAGTGTCTTTACGCACGCGGATGATGTTTTCGATAGACATCGTGGAGTCGTGCCTTATTGACGTGTGTGTAGATTTGAGTCGTGGAGAGGTCAGCATGCCCGAGCATCTGTTGGATGGCCCGAAGATCGGCCCCGTTCTCGAGCAAGTGTGTCGCGAACGAATGACGGAGCACGTGTGGCGTGATCTCTTTTTGGATACCGGCCTCCTTGGCCCGTCGTTTGATCATCTTCCAGAACCCTTGACGGCTGAGCCTTCCGCCGCGCCCGTTCAAGAACAACGCCTCGGTCTCCCGACCGCCGAGCCCGTTGCGGGCCTGTTGGATATAGCGTTCGACAAAACCTTGGGCGACCGATGACACCGGGATGATCCGGGCGCTCTCGCCTTTGCCTTCACACTGTAGATACCCCAATTCGAACTGTAAATCATCCAAATCGAGCCCAAGAAGTTCGCTGACGCGCATCCCCGTGCCGTAGAGCAGTTCGAGCATGGCCCGATCACGGAGCGCGAGCGGGTCTGACGTCGGCACACTGTCGAGCAACCGTTCAACTTCATCTTGAGACCACGTGTCCGGCAGATGCCGTTCCGCTTTCGGCGTCTCCAAATAAAGTGCCGGGTCAGTCGTTGCACCACCTGTCATCTTCAAATGATGATGGAACGTCCGAATCGAACTGACGGCCCGTCGGAGTGATGAAGCAGCCCGACCGGCTTGCGATAACTCTTCCATATGTTTGACGATGTGTGCCCGCGTGACTTCATTCCATTCTGTCACCCCGAGTTGGGTGAGTGTCGATAAGTACTGGGTCAAATCGCTCGCATAGGCTTGTCTCGTGTTCGTGGACATTCGTTTTTCAACCGTCATGTACTGCAAAAATGACTCGACTTGCGAACGCATGACATCCCCCTCCTTCCTCGCTACACCTGAATACGCTTACATCATATCACTTATGTAAACCGTTGTGAAGACGTCTGACCTCATTTTTTTTAAAGCTTTTTTGTGACAGGAATTGGTGAGGTTTTCACGCATATATTTCGATTGAGGGCTTACAAATCTCATCATGATTTGGTACACTCAAGTCGACTTATTAAAATGATTTAAAAAGTTTGAAAGGAGTCGTCCATGGACCAGACCATTACTAATCTGACGGTCGCCGTCAGACGTCAACTCGTCTTATCCGGTCATTCGACCATCGCCGCCATCTCAGAAGCGACCCGGCTCAGTTTTCCGACCGTCAAGAAGCAGTTGGAGCAGTTGATGGAGGCCGGTGAAGTGTTTGAACAAGGTTTTGAGGATTCACGCGGTGGTCGCCCAGCCAAACGTTACATCTATAATGAGCGGTTCACGCACGGATTGACGCTATACGTCGAGAAGTCGGTCGTCCGCTATCGTGTCATCGATAGCATCGGTACGACGATCGACGACGGGACGCAAGTGATTCTAGACGGGGACCACCTCGGTGCGCTCGGCTCGGTGCTCGACCGACAGTTGGACCGAACCCCCGATGTGAGCGCGATCTCCATCGGTGTCGCAGCGGCCGTCGCAGATGGGACGGTCATCTTCGCCCCGGACTATCCGACGTTCGCACACCTCGACTTGAAAAGTTGGATCGAGTCGCGTTCCAATCGCCCTACCGTCATCGAGAACGATATGAACGCTGCCGTCTATGGATACGGACACACGCACGAACTCGCCGGTGACCAATCTATCGTCTACATCTATTTAGGAAAGAACGGACCCGGTGCCGGGATTCTCATCAATGGACAGCTCATCCGCGGCAAGACGGGATTCAGCGGGGAAATCTCGTTTTTACCCCTTTACGACGACTCGACGTTTCATAATCGGATGGAGAGCGAGCGAGCGACCCCGCTTTCGGATTCCGCTTTCGATGCGCTCGGTCGGCTTGTCGCGACGTTCACCGCGACGCTGAATCCGAACGCCATCATTTTTTCGGATGTCGATCTCGTCGATCCTGAGTTGGAGGCAATCAGGCATGCTTGCCAGCGTCACATTCCGGTGGCTCACATGCCAGATTTATTGATTGGCAACTGGGAGGAAGATTATTTTGCAGGCTTGGCTCGACGTTGCGTCGGGTTAATGCTTGAATCAATTTGAAGAGGTGTACCATGACAGGATTTTTATTATTGGCCGTGATTTACATCGCTTTTATCAGTCTCGGTCTGCCCGACGCCTTGCTCGGTGTCGGTTGGCCGTTGATGCACGTCGAGTTCAACGCCCCGATTTCGATGGCCGGATGGATTTTTATGACCATCGCCGCGGGGACGATTTTATCGAGCCTGCTCAGTGGCCGATTGCTCGAACGGTTCGATACGAAACAAGTCACATTCGGCTCCGGGCTCGTGACGGCTCTGTGTCTGCTCGGTTTTTACGCGGCCCCGTCCTTGATTTGGCTGTTTGTCCTATCGATTCCGCTCGGACTTGGCGCCGGCGCGGTCGATGCCGCGCTCAACCATTACGTCGCGGAAAACTATAAGGCGCACCATATGAACTGGCTCCATTGTTTTTGGGGCGTCGGAGCGACGGGCGGACCGCTCGTCATGGCCGGCGTCTTGACGGAGAACGGTTGGCGCGATGGCTATTTGATTGTCGCGTTGATTCAGTTCGCGCTCGCCTTCATCTTGCTCCTGTCGTTCCCGCTCTGGAAGCGCGAAGTCAAAACGGAACCCTCCTCGCTCGAACGACAAGAGACGGCCGTGACCGCGCTCGATCGAAAACTGCCGAAAGGCGTCTCGTATGCACTAGCCACGTTCCTGCTTTATTGCGGCATTGAAGCGCTCATCGGACTGTGGGCCAGCAGTTACCTCGTCCAGATGAAACAGTTTACGGTCGCGACGGCCGCGACGTGGGTATCGATCTATTACGGCAGCATCACGCTCGGGCGTTTCTTGAGCGGGTTCCTGTCATTCCGCTTCACGAATCGACAGATGATCCGACTCGGGCAAACCCTCGCCTTAATCGGTAGCCTCGTGTTTCTCATTCCGACGACTGAAACCATGTTGATCGGCTTAATTTGTATCGGTCTCGGGCTAGCTCCGATTTACCCGAGCATGCTCCATGAGACGCCGCAGCGGTTCGGTGCGGAACGGGCCAAACGCTTGATGGGCTTCCAGATGGCGTTCGCCTACACGGGCAGCACGTTCCTGCCACCGCTATTCGGTCTCGTCGTGTCCCAGACATCGCTCGGTCTATTCCCGCTCGTGGCCGTTTTGTTCATGGTCGGGATGCTCTTGAACACGGAACGCTTGAATGTCATCATGCAGCAACAATCAAAGGAGGAACCCACATGAAGATCGAACACGTCGCCCTCTGGGTGAACGAACTTGAACAGATGCGCCGTTTTTATGAGACGTATCTCGGGGCAACGGCGAACGACAAGTATACGAACGAACAGAAACAGTTCGAATCGTATTTCCTGACGTTCCCTGATTCGACGTGCCGACTCGAGTTGATGCGCCGCCCGGACATCCAAGGCACACCTCGTGAAACGGTTGGCTACGCACATATCGCGTTCGCGCTTGGCAGCAAAGTAGCGGTCGACACGTTGACGCGACGGCTCGAGGCCGACGGCTATCCGCTTGTCGATGGTCCGCGGACGACCGGGGACGGCTATTACGAGAGCGTCTTCCTCGATCCGGAACAAAACAAACTCGAATTGACCATATAAGGAGACGACACCATGATCAAAGCCATCTTATTAGACCTCGACGGAACGCTATTGAACGATCAAAAACTCATCTCACCCCAAACGAAACAGACGCTCCTCGATTTGCAGGACGAGGGTGTCAAAGTCGTCCTCGCCTCGGGCCGACCGAAACGGGGCATCGAACCGTTCGCCGACGAGCTCCGACTCCACGAGTATGGCGGTCTCCTCGTCTCCTCGAACGGGGCATGTGTGACCGATGCCAGAACGAACGAGACGCTGTTCGAACAGGCCATCAATCAGGACGACGCGATTGCCATCTTGGATCATTTGACCGGATTCGACGTCATCCCGATGATCAATGACGAGACGTATATGTACGTTAATGACGTCTTCAGCGGCATGCTCGAGTTAAATGGTAAGCCGTTCAATATCATCGAGTATGAGTCGCGCGGCGGACGATTCCAATTGCGGGAAGAGCCGCGACTCGCCGACGCCATCACCTTCCCGATCTATAAAATCCTCGTCGCCGGACAGCCGGACTATCTACAGGCCCATGCCGCCTCGCTCGCCGGACCGTTCACGGACCGCGTGACGGGCATGTTCACGGCAGCCATGTACTATGAGTTCACGGATCTCGGAATCGACAAGGCCCGGGCACTCGATCACGTGTTCCGGGAGATTGGGATTGACCGCGAGCACGTCATCGCGTTCGGGGACGGCCATAACGACCGCTCCATCATCGAGTATGCCGGCATCGGGGTCGCGATGGACAACGCCGTCGAAGACATCAAGGCTATTGCGAACGAAATCACGCTGTCGAACAATCACGATGGCATCGCCACCGGCTTGTCCCGTTATTTGACGATGTGACGACATACAAAAGACAGGCAGCCTTTAAGAGGCTGCCTGTCTTGCTTTATCCGTTGATGACTGCTTTATGACCCTCAAGCGTGACGCCTTTAGCTTGGCACACTTTACAGATGCCGTGAAACGTCAAGCGATGGTCTTTGATTAAAAATTCGTATTTGCTTTCGACTTTCTTCTCAACGTCGACGAGCAAGTCTTCCATGATCTCCTCGACCGAACCGCACTCGACACAGACGAGATGATGGTGCGAATGGTTCGCGCCTTCTGGTCTGAGGTCGAAACGGGCAACGCCGTCACCGAAGTTGACTTTGTCGACGACACCGAGCTCGGTCAAAAGCTCGAGCGTCCGGTAAACCGTCGCGAGCCCGATTTCCGGAGCGATGCCTTTGACGAGCATGAAGACGTTCTCCGCACTCAAATGATCCGTTTCATTCTCAAGTAAGATGCGGACCGTCGATTCTCGTTGCGGTGTCAATTTATATCCTTTGGCGCTCAATTGCTGTTTGATCCGTTCAATTCGCGTTTCCATAAGGCGCCCCCTCTTTGCATAATTCACTATTCAAAGCATACCGAAGTTCGTTCGGTTTTTCAAATTAAAATGATTCCTATGTAAGTGTAACATATGTCACTCTAGTTTAGAATCATTTCAATTTAGATAATTGCCACCATTGAATCGCCATGATCGTCTTCGCGTCGGTGATTCGTCCGCTCGCTAACAAGTCGACCGCCTCGTCGAACGTAAAGCGTTGGACTTGTAAAAATTCATCTTCATCGAGGTTCATCACACCGGCCGTCAAGCCGCGTGCGACGTAGACGTCGACCCGTTCGCTACAAAAGCCGGGTGCCCCGTAAAACGAGAAGATTTTTTCAAGATTCTCGGCCGTATAACCGGTCTCTTCTTCGAGCTCGCGCTTCGCGCTCGCAAGCGGTTCCTCACCAACTTCCAATTTTCCGGCCGGAATTTCGAGCGACATCGATTCGAACGCTTTCCGGTACTGCTCGACGAGGACGATGCGGTCGTCTTCATCGACGACGAGGACGGCGACGGCCCCGTTGTGATAGACGAGTTCGCGGACCGACGTCCCTCCGTTCGGGAGTGACACGACGTGCTTCTCCACGTTAAAGATCTTTCCTTCGTAAATGACTTCCCGTTCAATCGTTTTCTCTTCCATTGTATGTACCCCTCACCTTTTCCTATATACTGTAATTATGATTCATATTGACAGACGGAACAAGGAGGAATTATCAATGGCAGAGTTAGGATTAGGAACTATGTCGATTTTGAAACATGGCGAGGCGGAAGCGCGACAGATTTTAGAGGCCGCCTATGCGGCTGGCATCCGCCACTTTGATACGGCCGACGTCTATGACCACTTCGAAGTCGAAAAACTCGTCGGCTCGACGTTCGCCGGTCGCCGGAACGAACTGTTCTTGACCAGTAAAGGCGGGAATCAATGGACAGGGGACGGAATGCGTTGGAATCCAGCCCCCTCCTATTTAGAACAGGCCCTACACGATTCTCTCGAACGCTTACAGACAGATTACTTGGATTTATATTACGTTCATGGCGGCACGATGGAAGACGACCTGGACGCGACAATCGATTTCATGCGTCGACAGAAACAAGCTGGCGCCATCCGCCAAATCGGACTGTCCTCGATTCGCCCGAACGTCATCCGCTACTGGCTCGAACACGGAGAGCTCGATGTCTTGATGACCCCGTACTCCCTGCTCGACCGCCGCATCGAAACGCTCGAACTCGACATCCCGATCGTCGGGCGCGGTCCGCTCGCCAAAGGCATACTGACCGACGAATGGTCTGCCCGCTTGTCGGAGAAGGGCTTTGAATCGTGGACTGAAGCGGAGTTGCGCGACTTGATGCCGACGATTCCCGAACCGATTCAAGCGTACGCCCTCGCAGCCGCGGAGCGGACATGTGCCGTCGTCCTACCGGGCGCGTCCTCGGTCGACCAATTGAACGACTTGATCGCCGCTCATCAATACGCCGTCGATTCGCACAAACTCGACGATCTGTTGAACCGGCTGCCGGTCCAACCCTACACAAAACATGCGACCTGAACGTCAGGTCGCATGTTTGTCTCGCTGTTTCATCTGTTCGATGGCCCAATCAGCCCAACCGGCGTAATTTTCCATCATCCGGATGGCGTACTCGCTCGTCAGTAAATAACCGAGCGTGTCAGCCTCGGACTGGTGCGCCGCTTGAAACGCCCGAATCTGATGAGCGACTTGTTCATGATGCGCTTTCGTCTCCTCGACGTAACGGATCGCCTCGTCGAGCGGGAGTAGTTGCAGGAGGCTGACCCGTAGCAAGTTCTCATCTTTCATCTTCGGTTGGTACGAGGTCGGTTGCCGGAGCCAGTCGATTAGCTCTTGACGTCCCGCCTCGGTGATTGAATAAATCTTTTTATCCGGTAAGTCATGTTGAGCGACGTGCTCAGAGGAGACGAGTGATTCGTCTTCCATCTTTAACAGTTCGCGATAAATCTGTGTATGATGGGCGTGCCAAAAATGAATCATTTGTGCTTTGAACGTCGCGTTCAAGGCATAGCCGGTAGCGGGTTGATGGGTCAATAACCCGAGTAGTGCATGACGTAACGCCATAACCATCACCTATCCCTTGCGGTTCTATTTTTATAAGTGTATCACATATTGCGATACGACCGAGAATGCCAATCGGTTGACGCCCGTTACGAATACACAGACAATATATGTGAAGGGAGAGATTTTTATGAAACCGATCCAATCTGATCAACAATTCCAAGAGGCCATCCAAAATAAAGGTATGGTCATCTTTACGACATCATGGTGTCCCGACTGCCGTCGTCTTGATATGTACGTCGACGAACTAGTCAAAGATTATCCGCAGTTCAACTGGTACGTCGTCGACCGCGACGAGTTGCCTGAACTGTCGGACGCGCAAGAAGTCCGAGGCATCCCCTCACTTCTTTTCTATCAAGAAGGCTTCAAACAAGAACACCTCCACTCGGCGAACGCCAAGACGGAGATGCAAATCCGCTCGTTCCTCGATACGTTGAACGCGTAAACAAAAAGACGGCCGTCGTGGTCGTCTTTTTTTGTTCACTTGAAGCGCTCGAGATAACGCCGGTCGATGCGCCGCTTTAGCCAAAACGGCAGACGACCGTGCCATGTCAGCTTCCCGAACGTCAAGAGTGCCAGTCCTGGGGTCGTCAACAAAATATTGAGCGACGTCCGCGATTTGAACCGGCGTGGCGTACCGAGCAGTTGACGGGCGACATGCCGACCCGAACGGACGGCATCGACACCACCGTTCAATCGGGCCGCCATATCCCCGGTGATATAAATCTCGCGGTAGACCGGGTGTCGCAAATCGTCTTCCGTGTCGATGAACGCCCCATCGTCCGCAAGTCCAGCCTCAGACCAAAACTCATCAGGAACGACACCGGTCGCGTCTAAGACGAGTCCCTCTGTCTGAGTCCCTGGTTGGAACGACGTCAGAATGAGCATCACGCCGCTGCGGACGAGACGTCGCGCCATCTGTCGCCCGACATGACGGGGAAGTTCGGGTAAGATGTCACGAGCATAGAGCGTCACGCGTTGCTTCTGTCTGAGGCAAGCGAAGGCGAGTTCGACTCCGGCTTTGCCCCCGCCGACGATCGTGATTGCATCACTCTGTAAAATCTCGTCCAGCATGTTTGTCGTCATCGGTTTTAACCGGTTCCCGATCCCACGACTCTTCGCACCGGTCGCGAGCACGAGGATGTCATATGCGACGTGGCCGCGATCGGTTTCGACGAGGCGCGCATCCGGATCGAGACCGATCAGGCGCTCGGCGACGGGAGAGACGTCACGACGCAACCGCGTCGTCGCCGATTCCATCTCGCCAGCGATCACTTGAGGAAACGCACCCGTATAAATCGCCTCTCGTCCACCGATATACGACACTTCGTAGTTTTCGTTAAGCGCATCGAGGTGTTCTAGAATCTCGAGCTGCCCATGACCGAGCCCGACCAAGACAAGGCGCGGCTTCATCTTAGAATCCGCCTTGCTTCAAACAAACGTTGGAGGATCGTGAACACTTCAAGCACGAGGAAAATCGTCGCGATGACGCCGATCCATGTCGGGAAAAGAATCATGAGCGTGAACAAGATGAAACATTCCGTCCGCTCCAAAATACCAGGCTGATAATAAAATGATTTCTCTGAACGGCGTGAGCTGCTCGCCCCGACGGCGAGGAATAACGTCATCGCCACGACGAACGACCCGAGCAAGAGCAGGAAGATCGGCATATGTTCAGGATGTCGTAGAGCGAGCGCGATGACGACGGCAATCTCGACGATACGGTCGAAGACGAGGTCGAGCACCGTGCCGAACCCCGTCTTTTGGGAGCGCCGGGCCATCGTCCCATCGAGGACGTCGAAGAGACCCGACACCCATAACAGCAACACGGCCGTCCACAACATATCGTTATAAATGAACAGACCGACCGAGACACCGATGATGCCTCCGAGGATCGTCACCTCGTTCGGGGTAAAGTTCCATTTCAAAAGCCGATCGGCCCCGCGCTCGATGACGGGACGGACGAAGCGGCTACCGTATGTGTCTAACATCAAATTCCTCCTTGTTTCTGTCGCAAATAATACGTCTCTCCGACTTTGAACGATTCGCTCCGCGGTAAGATGACATATTCCCCGGTCGGGCGCCGGTACTCGCCGAAATGATGCCCGAAGCGAATGAACGTCCGGACGAGCACGATCGAATCGGACGTCGCCTCTGTCGACACGTCGATATCGGTCGACGGAAGCAGCGTACCGCTCACTTCGACAAAGTCACCGAACGTCGACTCCGTCTCGGATAAACGTCCCGGCGTACCGGTCACCAGAACCCGACCCGTCTCGAGTAATGTCACCCGGTCGGCGACAAGCATCGCTTCTTCCCGGTCGTGGGTCACAAGGAGCGCCGTCAACTCGAGTTCACGGACGAGGTCACGAATCAGTCGTTGCAACTCGGATTTGAGACCGGGGTCGAGGTTCGTGAACGGCTCATCGAGCAGAATGAGTCGAGGCGCGGCCGCGAGCGCCCGGGCGAAGCTCGCGCGTTGCTGTTCCCCTCCAGACAATTCATGAATTTCAGCGTCGTAGCGGCCAGGAAGCTTGACCCGGGTGAGCCACGCTTCCGCTTCTTCCCGTGACCGGTTCGGCGTGGCGAGCGTCACGTTCTCGCCGACTGTCAGATGCGGAAACAAGAGCGGGGATTGGGACAACATCGTAATCCGGCGCAAGTGAGGCGGTACCCCATCGAGCGGTATCTCCTCCCACGTCACCGACCCGGCATCAAGTGTCTCAAGTCCGGCGACGATGCGGAGCAGTGTCGACTTCCCGGAACCGCTCACACCCACGAGGGCATGGATTTCTCCGTTCGGGATAGTGAGATCGATGCCGCACAACACATCGCGGTCTTTAAAACGTTTTCGTATTCCTGACAATACCAAGCTCATTGCAAACGCCCCTTCACCAATCTAATCCAGATGCCAAACATCGCACCGAGCCCGATATAAAATAAGGCCGGCAACGAGACGAGCACCCATGTATTTTGTAACGCCAATGAGACGTCATTGCCTGCGTAGGCCTGATACAGTCGCGTTGTGACCGTCGGGACGAGTCCGGCCCCGATCAATTGGACGAGCACGAATTGACTCAACACGATGACGGTCGAGAACAAGACGATCGTCCGGACCGACTCTTTCATGAGCGGGAATAGGACGAACCCGATCCGGGTGAGCGGCGCGAGCGTCAGTGACTGTTCGAGGAGCGGTCTCCCGATCACGTACATGGCGTTGTATGCCAATCGAATCGAATACGGCAACGTCGTGACGAGTAGGACGAGCCCGACCCCCGTGTACGTCCCGATGAGTCCGACTTGGGCGAGGGCGATATACATGCCGAACATGCTCGCCAAGACGGGGATAAACAATGGCAGAAACGTGAGCCATTCGACCCACGCCTTCCATTTCGACTCGGTGAACAAGAGCCACCAGGCCGTCCCGATGCCGAGCCAAACGTTGATGAGCGCCACGGCGACCACGTAGACGACCGTGTTCAAAATCGCCTCGTCCCACGTGAGCGACGTCGGGAACGTCAAAAACAACCCGACGAATGGAAAGACGACGAAACAAGCGACGAAAAGTCGACTCATCGTCTCACCCCCCGTTCGATTCGGCGTCTCCGCTTAGCCGTCAAAGCGTAGGATGCGATGACGCCGCTGAAGATGAAAAATGTCCAAGCGAGCGCGACCGCATACGACTCGAATGCATTTAAAAACAGCCCGGTCGTCAACCGTTCATACGCGAGCACCCCGAGCAGTTTGGGGAATGTGACCCCCAATAAGGCCGGAACTTCATAAGCGAACGAAATGAACGCGACGAGCACCCAAAACGAGTCGAGGAGCGGTTTGACGAGGAACGGCCATTCGGCCACTTTAAATTGTTCGAACGGCGTCAGTTGAAGCGTCTTCGCCATGTCGACGTAACCCCGATTCAGTTGGGCATACGTCCCGATTACCATCAAAAACACGAACGGCACCTCTTTCCAAACGTACGTCAAAATGACGACGAGGTGGTGACGTTCGTTCGCCTCCACCACCCCATAGAACGGGAAGCCACTCGAGAACAAGACATAAAATAAATACGCGGCCGCGACGTGCGGGACGAACATCGGCCATCTGAGTAGCGACGCGAGCCATGTCGACCGGCGTCGGTACACCGACCGGGCGAGCCATGTCCCGATGACAAGGGACATGGCCGTCGAGACGAGTGTCACATACAGCGTCACGGCGAGACTGGCGCGCCAGGCCTCATCGTTCAACTCAGACCAGTCGAAGCCGACGGTCTCGTAGATCAAGAAGGCGACACCGGTGAACGGCAAGGCCAGAACGAACAGACTGATCCATAGACTACTGCGCGACACGTTCCCACTCCTCGCGAATTGCGTCAATCACGGCCGGCCCATAGTCGGGAATCGATCGTTCGGCGAGACGTTCCGGATCAGGATAAGTGACCCCGTCATCAAGCTTCAAGAAGGCGTCACGGTCGGACGCATCGAGTTTCGTCAAATCAAGCGATGTCCCGTCCCCCCAGTATGTCGCATCTTGTTTGGCGAGCTGGGCTTCCGGTGACAGTAACTCATTGATGACCACGAGCGCACCGTTCGGATTTTTGGCGTTAAACGGAACGGCGAGAAAATGCGTCGAGGCGATTGAATGCTCGAGCACGAGTGCCCGTGTCCCCTTCGGGAACACGCCCTCGTTACGTTCCGCCTCGGCCCGGCGCTCATTGAAGCCCATCGTCATCCAGACGTCACCCGCGGCGTACAACTGGTCGAGTTGGGCGAGTGACTTCGGATATGTTGACCCTTGTTTCCATAGGGTCGGCGACCACGTCGCAAGCTTCTCCCAGAACGCGTCTGGAATCTCTCCGTCACCGGCCGCAGTCCCATACTCGGCGTAGAGCAGATGGCGCACGAACGCGTTGCCCGTGAAGTCTGTCACTTCAGGATACGTGAAACGGCCCGGATTTTCTTCGGTCCAACGATGTAATTCGTCGAACGTCGTCGGCGGATTTTTCACTTTGTCCGCATCATAGTGCATGACGAACTGCACGTTCCCCCAGGCGACCTCGAGCCCGTCGGTCGGGGTGCCCGTATCAGTTGCCTGGGCTTCTTCGTTCAACAGCGCGGCGTTCGGGATTTTGTCGAGCAGGTCGCCTTGGAGCAACTCCGCCTCGGCGGCGTTACGGAAATTGTCTCCGTTGATCCACATGAGGTCGATCGTCCCTTCTTCTCGATTTGCCCGCTTGTCGAGCGACAATTGGCGCACGAACTCGGCCGTGTCCATCGGGACGCGGTTCAACTCCACGTCATACGTCTCTTTCAGGCGGGGCGCGACATACTCATCGATGTAGCGATTGATGCCGTCATCGCCTCCCCACATATAAAAATTGACCGTCGACTGTTTCGCTTCTTCGGCTGCCTGTTCGAACGTCGGTGCGATCTCGGCGCGCGTCGTCCCGCAGGCAGCGAGGAAGATGAGTGACAGCATCAAGCCAAATTGTTTCAATCGGCGCATCGTGTCACCCCCTTTTTTCTCTATGTTGGCGCATTTACTTTCTGTCAAATCCCCGTTTTGCGAGCCGTTCGAACATGACCGGGCACATTGCGTACAGTTTCGCGCCAAGTTCCATCCACCACGGGGCGTTCACTTCACGTTTCGACGCCTCGCATGCCGCGACGACGCGTTTCGCGAGACGATCGGGATTGAGCATAATCGATTTCACGCTCGCCTCGTAACGTCCGCTCTTGTCGGCCCGGAGAAAGAACGGTGTCGCGATCGGACCCGGATTGACCGTCAACACATGAATCCCTTCCGGCTTCAGTTCCAACCGAAGCGCGTTCGAGAACTGAAGTAACGCCGCCTTTGAACCGGCATAGACGGCCGACTTCGGCGTCGGTACTTTCGCCGCTTGCGAGCAGACGTTGATGATCGTGCTGCCGCGGCGCATCGACCGGGCACAGTCACGTGCGAGCATCATCGGGGCGATCGCGTTCAAGCGCATCGTCTCCTCGATGACGTCGGTCGATTGATCGACGACCCGGTCGAACTCACCGATACCGGCATTGTTCACCCAGACGTCGATCGGCCCGTATGTTCGTTCGACGTTTGCCACGAGCGTCTCGTATTCGGTACAGACGTCGGCGACGAGCCAATCGGCCGATAGTTTCGTGCCGAGTTCACGCAATCGGTCCTCACTTCGTGCAATCAATGTCAAGCGGGCACCCGCCTCATAAAAAGAATGCGCCAGCGCGGCCCCAAAGCCGCTCGACGCACCCGTGATCACAATATGTCTCATTCCACAAATTCCTCCGCTCTCATATAGATCCATTTCCCGTCCGTCAACCGTTTGACGACGCGGCCACGTTCCTCGAGCAACGTCAAGCGCGCGAACACCTCACTGAAGACGAGCGGCATCGCCCGACGCATCTTGCGGCCATAGAGGCGCATCGACCAATCGAACACGCTCAACCCGTCGACCCAATCGGCGAGCAGCAACTCACTCCGTTCATAACGCTGGGCGATGCGCGTCTCGATCAACGGTCGCGGTTTTTGAATCGGTTCCCCGTGCCCGCTCACGACGAGCTTCAAATCGACGTCTTGAAGTTTTCGGAGCGAATCGAGATACAGGACGACCGGTGAGGCAAACCCTTCCTCCTCGTACGGTTGTTCAATGAGCGGGTTCGGTTCGACCGTATCGATCAAATGATCACCCGCGATCAAGACACCGCCTGGACCAAGCAGACCGAGCTGGTCACTCGCATGACCAGGCAGATGGATCGTCTTCCATGCCCCGTCACTCGTCACATCCTGACCGTCCTCGAACGTCATCGTGACGGTCGTCGGACCGATCCAACGCAACGCTTCCCGATAATCAGGCAGTTTGTTCACAATCGACTCGGGTGTACCAAACCAGTGCGCCAAGTCGTGTAAGAACTGGTTGCCCCGTTTGATGAAGTTCGGTGTCTGTTCCAAATAGCGAACGAGCTTCTCGTGTCCATATACAGGAATCGAGGCGTCACGTAAACGCCAGGCCTGCCCTGCATGGTCGGCATGATGGTGCGTCAAAAATAAAAAATCAATATCCGCGAGATTCAGTTCGAGCTCGGCCAATTGTGTCGTCAATGAAGTCCACGCCTCTTCCGTGTCTGGTCCACAATCGACCATGAAGAAACGGTTCATATGTTCGACGACATAGACGTTCACGTTGCCGACCTCGAACGGCGTCGGTATATCGAGTCTTGCCAGTTGGCTTGAAATCCAGTTCGCCACGTCCCCACAACCCCTTCCACCTATCTTCACTCATTATACCTGTCGATCAGAATGGATTTCAATCACACAAAAAAAGGAGAGGATTTCTCCTCTCCAATCACTTATAAGTTGATGACGGTAACTTTATCGCGTGTCATCGTCTCGAGGCTGCGTCCAATCCCTTGGACCCCGAGGCCTGATTGCTTCACGCCGATGAACGGGAAGTGGTCAGGGCCGCGTTCTGTGCGACCGTTAACTTGGACTGTACCGACTTCGAGCTTGTCGGCGACCGTGAAGGCGTTGTTCACGTTTTGTGTGAACACGCTCGCTTGAAGACCGAACTCAGACTCGTTCGTGAGTTCAATCATCTCGTCGAGCGACTTGACGCGGATGACCGGCAACACCGGTCCGAACGGCTCTTCCCAAGCGACGCGCATCTCACGCGTGACGTGGTCGAGGAGCGTCGGATGAAGGAGGTTGCCGTCGCGTTCGTTTCCGTAGACGACCGTCGCTTGTTTGTTGACGGCGTCGTCAATCAAACCTTGGACGTAATCTGCCGACTTCTTGTCGATGAGTGGGACGATAAAGCTGTTATCGACCGGTGAGCCGACCGTGAGCTTCTCGACACGTTCTTTCAACATACCGACGAGTTCGTCTGCTTGATGCTCGAGCACGAATACGCGCTTGATCGCCGTACAGCGTTGTCCTGAATACGAGAACGCCCCGCTGATGATTTGATCGGCAGCCAGGGTGAGGTCCGCATCTTCGAGGACAAGGGCCGGATCTTTCCCGCCGAGTTCGAGCACGACAGGTACCATCGATGCCTGTTGCGACAAGTGTTGACCTGTCCCGGTACCACCTGTGAATGTGATCATGTCGATGCCAGGGTGTGACGTCAAGTAGTCACCGATGACCGATCCGCGTCCTGTGACGAGGTTCAATAGACCGCTCGGAAGACCTGCATCTTGAAGTGCCTCGACCATTTTCACACCGCTGATAGCGCCTTGTGTCGCTGGTTTAAACACGACCGCGTTACCAGTGATAAGAGCCGGTGCGATTTTGGCTGCTGCCAAGTTGACCGGATAGTTGAACGGCGAGATAGCGAGGACGACACCGAGTGCTTCTTTCTTGATGATCGCCATCTTGTTCTTCGAACCGCCCGGGAATGAGTCGCCTTGCATGAATCCGCCTGTGAAGCGAAGTCCTTCTTCCGCCGTATAGCGAATGATTTCTGCTGTCCGGACGACTTCTTTCTTCGCATCGCTCAAGTTTTTCCCGACTTCGCGCATGATGATTTGACCGATCTCATCTACGCGCTCATCGAGTTTGTCCGCCCAAGCGTACAACAGTTCGGCACGCTTGTTGACCGGAAGCGCCGCCCATTCCTGTTGTGCGCTTTTCGCGCCGTGAATTGCCTCATCGACTTCATCACGAGACATCGCCTGGACATGTCCGACGACTTCTTCTGTATAAGGTGAAACGAGTTCGATTGTTTCGTTCGTTGTTGATTCCTGCCATTGTCCATTAATTAAATATGGATACGTGTTCATACTCATAATCTCTATCTGCCTCCTGAGTAAGCTTTGATATCTCGTTGCCACCCCCATTGTATGCAAAATCAAATCGGTAGAACAACTATAAAGATTCAGTTTATGTAATGTAAACGGTTACTCGTCAATTTTTTGTCAATTCCGCCTCGACTTTGACACTTTCAACTGTAGATGTTCATCAAATCGACCGATAGAAAGGAAGAGAGTACGTGAACTAGGAGGGACCACCAGTGAGCATGGATCATAATATTTTACTTGAGGCAGGCACGAACGAATTAGAAATCGTCATTTTCCAATCTGGCCCGTTCATTTTCGGGATCAACGTCATGAAAGTACGTGAAATCATCACGATGCTTCCCCTCACCCCGCTACCGGGTACCCCGGAAGCGATCATGGGGCTCATCGAGCTTCGCGGCGAGGTCATGACCGTCATCGATTTACCAATGGTCATCGGTCACCCGCGTGACGTTGGAGAGAACGACCGCTTGATCGTCTGTGAGTTCAACGGAGAAAAGTCGGTGCTCCGCGTCGACCAAGTGACCGAAATTAAACGAATCTCATGGGAACAGATCGACACGCCGTCCGATCTCGCGCGCGGCATGCAAGGCATCACGAACGGGGTCGTCAAAACGGGAGACCAGATGATTATCCTTCTCGATTACGAGCGGATTGCGCTCGAATTGTCACGAAAGGATATCATGGCCCGCGAATCGGTCAAACGGCTCGGTGCCCGGGAACGGTCGAACAAACAAGTGTGGATCGCGGAAGATTCAGAGATGTTACGGACGCTCATCATCGACACGCTCGACGATGCCGGCTACTTCAACACGACGATCTTCAACAACGGAAAGGAAGCGCTCGATGCGTTCGAACAGAGCGACGTTCATTGCGACCTGCTCATCACCGACATCGAGATGCCGCAAATGGACGGCTTGCATTTGACGAAACGACTCCGTGAGATGGACCAATTCGCCGACCTGCCGATCGTCATCTTCTCTTCACTCATCTCGGATGATTTGAAGCATAAAGGCGACGCGGTCGGGGCGAACGCCCAGATCACAAAACCAGAGATCGGCATGCTGATCGCCACACTCGACGATTTTTTAGCCTGATTTGAAAAACGGGATTTCGCCTCGCGGCGGAATTCCGTTTTTCCTATGGCAACTCGTTCAAGTGGGTGTCCCATTCTTGATCGAAGCGATGCATATCGGCTTCAATCTCATCGAGAATCGGTTCGAGGTTCGACGTCTCGTTCGTCTCCCCAGCCATTTCGAGCTGATGGAATCGAGCGGCCGTCTCATCGAGCCCGACAGAATAAGAGGCCCCTTTCAACAAGTGAGCAAGTTGTTCGATTTGTTCGTGATTTTGTTCACGCACCATCTGCTTCAATTCAGGGAACTTCGCCTCGAATTGACGCACGTACGTATCGGCAATCTTTTTCAAAAATTCTTTATTTCCGCTAGCGATTTGATGGAGCTCCGCCAACTTTTCTTCGTTAAACAGAGCATTATGGGGCGTTTGTGACAACTTCATCCCTCCTTTGACTCATTCCTACTGCCATTCTTTCCCACTGTAGCATGTTTTCGAGAAAAAACAAAAAAACTCCTCCTTTTCCGATTGCACTCTCTCAATCGCCTACCTATAATTAGGTTGAGCTAAGGTAGGAGGAACATTATGCTAACGATTTACCGTACCGACGCATCTGGGCGTGTCGACGAAATCGACGACTTTGATAAAGGAAGCTGGATCCAACTCGTCAATCCGACGAAAGACGAGGCTGATCAAGTCATCGCCGCCTCCGGCATTCCTGAAGACTTCGTCTACGACCCGCTTGATATTGAAGAAAAACCACGATTTGAAAAAGATGATGAGGGGCTCCTCATGATCATCGACGTCCCGTACGTGGAAGAAGATGATACGGGACGCGCCTACAACACGATTCCACTCGGTATCATCGTCACCGGCCGACATTTCATCACCGTCTGCTCACGAGACCTCGACGTGCTCAACCTGTTCGCCAACGGAAAAGCCCGGCTGTTCCGAACGAACTATCGGAGCCGGTTCGTCTTCCAGATTTTGCACCGAGTCAGCATGACGTACTTGCGTTTCCTTCGCCAAATCGACCGGCGCATGGACGAGCTCGAGCAAGAGTTGCAACGTTCGATGCGAAATCAGGAAATCTTTCAATTGATGAACTTACAGAAGTCGCTCGTCTATTTCATGACCTCACTTAAAGCGAACGACAGCGTCCTCGACCGCATCGTCAAGACACCGAGCCTCGAGAAGCACGAGGAAGACGAGGAATTGCTCGAAGACGTGTTCGTCGAGCACCGCCAGGCGATGGAGATGGCGTCGATCTATAACGACATCATCAGCATTAAAATGGACGCCTTCGGTTCAATCATCTCGAACAACGTCAACTTCGTCATGAAATTCTTGGCCTCGATCACAATCGTGCTGAGCATCCCGACGATGATCTCTGGGATATTCGGGATGAACGTTCAAGTCCCATGGGAAGGCCAATCGATCGGTTTCGTGTTCGCGCTCGCGATGATGGTCGGCTTCTCAAGCCTCGCCTTTTATATTTTGTGGCGTAAGCGTTATTTCTAAAGAAAAGGAGGGTGTCGCCGGCTACGGTGACACCCTCTTATTTACATCAATTTGACCGTGACGAGACAAAGGTCATCGTCGATCTCGATTTTAGGAACGAGCTGTTCGGCGACATGGCGTGCGTAGTCGAGCCCGTAGGACGCGATGTCCTTCTCGAGCCAACGGATGCCGTCATCGATGTCTTTGCTGTAACATTCCATCAGCCCATCCGTATACATATGCATCGTCATACCCGGCTCGATGTCAATCACGTTTGACTCATAGTTCGGCTCCTCGAACATACCGACCGGCACTCCGGTCGTCTCGAGGCGCGTGACGCCTGTATCAGACGTCACGATGATTGGCGGATGTCCGGCGTTGACGTACTCGATTTGACGCTTCGTCGTATCGATATAGCAGTATACGGCCGTGAAGTAGCTCTGCATGTCCTCTCCCGAGAACAAGAACGTCATCTGGCGGTTCAACTCGCTCATCACATCGACCGGATATTGGACGTTGCCGACGAGGCCCGGTAAAATCGAACGAATGCCCATCGTAATCAACGCCGACGACACGCCATGCCCCATCACATCAAAGATGATGACGCCGTAGCGATCAGGTGCGACCTGGAACCAGGCATACATGTCACCGGCCAGTTTTTTAGACGGCAAATACAAGGCCCGGACGTCAATCTCATCGTTACTGATCGGTGGGGTCAAGGCACTCTGTTGAATCTTTTGCGCGAGATCGAGGTCATATTGAAGACGTGCCTCATATTTCTTCCGTTCATCCACGGCTGCTTTATAGCGAAGCGCCGAACGGATCCGTGCGAGCAGTTCCGTGATTTTAATCGGTTTCGTCGTATAATCGGACGCCTCAGCGTCAAGTCCTTCCGCAATCTGCTTTTCTTCGGTGCGGCCCGAGACCATGATCACGGGCAATTCCTCGTAACCGGTCATCTGTCGAATCCGTTTGCATGTCTCAATCCCAGAAATCCCTGGCATCTCGACATCGAGCAGGACAAGGTCGTATAGCGACGGGGCTTGCGGATCCATCAGGAGCGCGAGCGCATCTTCACCACTTGAGACCGAAATCGTCTCATAATCATGTTGATGCAATAATTGTTCGAGAACCATCGTATTGACCGGTTCGTCGTCCACAATCAAAATCGCCATAGTCATCCCTACTTTCTCTGTCAGTGTTCTTCTGCATATTATTGTATCATATCTAATCGCCTCATTAGGTATTTCAATGCTGTGACAGTTCGAAGTACCCGAAAGATGGAGAATCTCTTTCGTTTTTGGCATACTAGAAGTACGAAAGCGAGGAATGGCCCATGGGATGGATTTTTGCAGTGAGCGGTTTGATTATCTTGCTCGTCTTGATTGCCTCGATCGTCGTCATTCAAAAAGGATACGCCTACAAGGACAACAAAGACGACATCGTGCTCGATTACGAGGAAATTAACCGCCGCATCACCGAAGATGAGCAGCAGAAAAAATAAGAGCCATCCACGACGGATGGCTCTTATTTTTTATTTAAATTCTAATCGGAGCGCCCCTTTTTCAAGATAGAGCGCAGCGTCGAACGTCTTGTCCCCTTTTTTGAACGTATGCACGTTCGACTGGCCGCCGTTGATCATCTGTTTCAGCTCATCCTTGGCAATCCCGACGCCGAGCACTTGTTTCGACATCGTGAACTTGCATCCTTCGCGATAACCGCTGCAGCCGATAAACTTCGGATGCTCGACGAGCCCTTTGCCGCAGCTCGGACAGATGCCGAACGACGCTTTTGGCCGTGCCGCAGATTTTTTCCCGAAACGTCTTGCTTCGATCGTGTAGCCTTCCGGGTTTGCCGACTCGACACGCGCTTTCGCCTCTTCGACGAGATGAATCGACATCTTTTTCGCCTGTTCGATAAACTCGGCGGCGGATGCCGATGCCTGTCCAATCTCATGGAGCCGCTTCTCCCACTTCGCTGTCATGGCCGGCGAGGCGAGGATGCTGTCGCCGAGCACATCGATCAAGAGACGGCCCTTGTCGGTCGGGACGAGCTCTTTCTTTTGCAGGTCGACATAACCCCGTTTTTTCAATCCGTCGATAATATTGGCCCGCGTGGCCTCGGTGCCGAGCCCTTCGACTTCTTTCATGATGTGAATCAGTTCCTCATCATCGAGTTGCTTGCCGGCCACTTTCATCGCCATGATCAGTGCCCCTTCCGTATACCGTTTCGGTGGCTCCGTCTGTTTCGATAATACTTCGACTTTTTTTTCGGTCAACGGTTCACCGACCGTAAGTGCCGGGAGCTCCACGTCCTTGGACTTCATCTCGACGACTTGCCGGTACCCGGGGCTGACGACGACCGTCCCTTTCGCCCGGTATAGGTCGTCCCCGTCCATGAGGTCGACCGTCGTCTTCTCAAGCTTCGCCGGAGGGGCGAACGCCGCAAGAAAGCGACGGTTAATCAAATCGTATAGTTTTGCCTCGTCCCCGCTGAGCCGAGCCACATCGCCACACGCCTCCGTCGGGATGATCGCATAGTGATCACTGACCTTTTTCGCATTGACGTAGCGACTGTTTCGCGACGGATTCTCGGTCAACACGTCCTGAAGTCCGGCATAGGCCGCGGACTTCAACAGCCGGGCTTTCGTCTGCGGGAACAGTGTCGCTTCGTCCGGTGTGACGAAGCTCGAGTCGGTTCGTGGATAACTGATCCACCCTTTTGTATACAACTTTTGAGCGATATCGAGCGTCTTCTTCGCCCCAAAGCCGAACCGCTTGCCGGCCTCGGCCTGCAAACCCGATAAACTGAACCAAAACGGCGGGTATTCCGTCTTGTCCTCTTTGTCAATCGAACGGACAATCGCTGTCCCGGTCGCCCGGTTGACGACCGCATCGGCTTGTTCGCGTGTCTTCAGTTTCGTCGTCTTCCCGAGCGTGTATTTCGCTTTGAACGTGCCACGTCCTTTTTGAAGTGTCGCCTCGACCTCGAAATACGGCTCTGGGACGAACTGTTTAATCTCACGTTCACGATTGACGATCAAAGCGAGCGTCGGCGTCTGGACACGACCGAGCGAGAACACGTCCTCGATACCGATCGTCTTCAACAGCGTCGTATATGCCCTTGAGGCGTTCATACCGACGAGCCAGTCGGCACAAGCACGACTCATCGCCTCATGATAATAAGGGACGGTCTGGTCGCCGGGCAACAGTTCGGCGAAACCACGTTCGACCGCCTGTTCGGTCAAACTTGAGATCCAAAGGCGTGACAACGGTTTTTTATTGCCAGCGAGTCGTAAAATGAGCCGGACAATCGCTTCTCCTTCTCGCTCGGCATCGGACGCGATGATGATATCGGTGATGGAGCGATCGTGCAGCCATTTTTTGATCGTCTGGAACGGTTTCGATTTACCTTTCGAGATGCGATAGTCGAATCGGTCCGGCACAATCGGGAGCGACTCATATTTCCACGACTTCCATTCCGGTTTATAGTGGGACGGTTCTTGAAGCTCGCATAAGTGACCGACCGCCCACACGACGATGGCACCTTCCGGGAAACGGGCGCAAGAAGCAATCTCAATCTCGTCTTTTTTCTTTTTTGATGGATACGGCGCAGCCAGTTTTTGAGCCTGCGACGGTTTCTCCGCGATGATTAGTCTCATAGGATCCCTACTTTCAAAGTCATCCGAAATATCTCGTCGGAACGACACTTTCGAGAAAGAATGTATTTTCTTATCTATTCTATAATATCATTAGAAGAGTATGTACAACATAAAGGGGGATGTCGATTGTCTTATCTCATTTTATTCGCCGCTGTATTTTTCTTGTCGACGAGCGTATTATTCGTCAAATGGACGTCCGCGCCGGCCGAAACGGCCGCGTTTTACCGAATGCTGATCACGTGTCTGATGTTGTTGCCGTTTGTCGACTTCAAGTCACTCATCGGGACGCGTCTCATGACGAGATATGCCTTGTTGCTCAGCGGGACGTTGCTGGCGTTCCACTTTTGGCTCTGGTTTTTATCGCTCGATTATACGACCGTCGCGAGTTCAACGTTATTCGTGACGTCGAGTCCGATTTTCGTTTTAATCGGGAACGCCTTGATTTTTAAAAAGAATCCGACCCGAAAAGGTTTAGCCTTTGCACTCATCGCCGTCCTTGGGGGCATGCTTGTCGCGGCGGGTGACATCCAACTTGGACGCGAAGCGCTCTTCGGGGACCTGCTCGCCTTAATCGCCGCCCTTCTTATCGCCGGCTATTGGCTCGTCGGTCAACACGTCCGGACCGAGATGAACACGAATACTTACTCGTTCAGCGTCTATCTCGTCGCGACGGTCGTCCTCTGCTTCATGCTCCTCGTGCGGGGGACGACGTTCACCGCGTTCGAATCGGTCAACTGGTGGTATTTCCTCGCCCTCGCCTTCTTCCCGACGATTTTAGGGCATAACTTGTTCAACTATGCGCTCGCCCGGGTCAGTGCCACCGTCGTCAGCATCACCATCCTTGGCGAGGCACTGTGGGGCATGCTGTTCGGGTTCGTCTTCTTCGACGAACGTCTCGGCGTGATGCAATGGATCGGCGCGGCCGTCCTGCTCGGCGGAATCTATTTGTTCCTAAAAGAAGACGCCCGTTCCACCAGAACGGACGTCGCTTTATAAATTGGTCGCTTTCGCTTCGACTTCTTCCTCAGACGGGCGGAACAATAACTTGCGGTCCCACACCGCCATACCGACCGCCGTCAAGAAGGTCATGGCATCGGCGATTGGAAACGCGAGCCACACCCCGAACACGCCGAAGAAGTTCGGCAAGATGAAGACGAGCGGAATCGTATAGAGCGTTTGGCGCGACAGTGACAAGAACATCGCGACACGAGCCTTTCCGAGCGATTGATAAATGCCGTTGATGAGCATTTGCACGCTCGGGAGAAACGAGACGGCGAACAACACATGGATGGCCGTCACCCCGCCGGCAATCAAGTTCGCGTCGGTCGTGAACATCCGCATGAGCTGTTCCGGAATCAACTGGAGCGTCAGCCAGATGATGACCGCGATGGCAATCCCGACCCGCAACGCCGTCCAAATCGTCTCGCGCATCCGGTCGAATTGTCTGGCCCCGAAATTGTACCCGACGATCGGCTGCATGCCTTGAACGATGCCCATGATCGGCATCCCGACGAGCGCCATGAATTTATTGATGATCGCAAAGATGGCGAGCTCCTCGGTGCCACCATACGTTCCGAGCATGACGTTGACGCCGACGAATAGAATCGATTGCGACACCATCATGATGAATGAGGACGACCCAATCGCCATAATCTCTTTTAATTCGCCGAACCGTAGTCGAAACTTCCGCCATTGGAAGTCGAGCTCGGTCCGGCGATTTTTTTTCGCGAAGAAGAACCGAAGCATGAGGACCGATCCGACGACTTGGGCGAGCGCAGTCGACCAGGCCGCACCGTAAATGCCCCAGTCGAACGTGAAGATGAATAGCGGTGTCGTCACCAAATTGACGACGACGGTCGTGAGCATCACTTTCATCTGATAGGGCGCTTGCCCTTCAGCCCGTACCATCGCGCTCGCCGCGAGTGTGAACATGAAGAACGGCGAGCTGATCAGCACGACAGATAAGTATTGACGGCTCAGTTCCATGATGGCCGACGTCGCTCCGAACACTGTCAAAATGTCATCTAACATGAAAAAGGCGGAACTGACTGCGAAGGCCGCAAACACCCCGACGAGGACGAGGACGTTCAAAAACGTGACGGCGGCACCGGCATCATCCCCTTTACCTAGTTTCCGTGAACTGATCGAGGCGCCGCCCAACCCGACCGCGCTCGAGACGGCCATGAGAATCATCTGGATCGGGAAAGCGATCCCGATGGCGGCCACGGCGGTCGCCCCGATGCCGCGGGCGACGAAGATCGTATCGATGATATTGTAGAGCGCCGTCACCAGCATGCCGATCATCGCAGGTAGCGACAGCTTGAATAGCAGGCGTCCGATCGGGTCGGTCCGGAGCTGCTCCGTATTTTGATTCATGCTTCCATCCCCTTTTTCGTCTATGTTAATAGGGTAGCAAGATTGGATGGAACGGTCGACTATGTTGTCTTACCGGATGTGTCAGACCGGGCTCGGCACTGGAGGGCTCACGACGCCGGCTTTTCGTTTGCGCATAATGAAATCGGTCACGACCGGCTGCTCGACTTTGACGCGCACCGTCATCATCGCCTGGTTCGCCGTCTCAAGTCTTTCTCCCGACTCATCGTACAGCTCATCGATTCGCTGGGAGAAACGGACGAAGCCGGGGCCGAAGAACTCGACTTCTTCTCCGCGTCGGAAATGGTTCCGCTGCTCGAGTGTTGCCATTTGTGTCGTCGGATCATAGGAGATGACGCGTGCCGCAAATGCATATTGCGGGATGGCGCGCGGCTTGCCGAACAGTTGCTCGTTCTCGGTCGGGACGCCGTAATAGAATCCGGTCGCGAGTTCTCGTTGTGCCGCTTTCCAAATTTCTTCTTCCCACGCCGGGTCGAACTCGAACCCTTCAGGATCGGCGCAGTAGGCGTCGATGACTTGACGGTAGACGTTACAGACGGTTGCCACATAGTGAATCGATTTCATCCGTCCCTCAATTTTCAAGCTGTCGACGCCAGCATCGACCAAGTCCGGGATGTGGCGTACCATCGCCAAATCGACCGAGCTCATCGAGAACGGTTCCTCGTCGCGTGCCGCCATCTCGTCGGTCAACAGCTCGTCCGCCTCGAAGAAACCATATTTCCAACGACAAGATTGGGCACAGCCACCCCGGTTCGCATCGCGGAGCGCCATATGATTTGATAACGTGCAACGCCCCGAGTACGAGATGCACATCGCCCCATGGATGAACGTCTCGATTTCGACATCGACTTGCCGTTTCATTTCTTTGATTTCCTCCATCGAAACTTCGCGGGCGAGGACGATTCGCTCCAATCCTTCCTCTTGCCAGAAACGGAGTGTCTCGTAATTTGTTGCTGACGCCTGCGTCGACAAGTGGACCGGAAGTCCCGGTGCATCCGTGAGGCACACCTCGATCATGGCCGGATCGGACACGATGACGGCATCGATGCCGATATCGCGAAGCTTGCAAAAGAACTCGCCAGCACCGTCGATATCCCCTTCATGCGTCACCATGTTGGCCGCGACATACACTTTTGCGCCACGAGCATGGGCGAACGCGACTCCTTCGGCCATCTCTTCATAACCGAAGTTACCCGCCCGGGAACGGAGCCCGAACTGTTGCCCCCCGATAAAGACCGCATCGGCCCCGTACAAAATCGCCATCTTCAATTTTTCTAAGTTCCCAGCTGGTGCTAATAGTTCTGGACGTTTTTTCATCTCGGTTCCCTCACTTGATCTCTTCTGGATTTCGTAACAACAGTCCGGTCCCGAGCCGGAATTGTTCAGGTTGGAGTTCGGCGAGACGCCGTTCCATGCCATGACGGTCGAACCGCCCGTTCAATAGATCCGACCGGGCTTTATCGAACAGACGGACGATGTCGACGAACGCATCGCCCGCATGCCAGCCTTCGAGTTTCCACGTGTGCAACCCGCCCTTCAAGAGCGTGGGCAATTGTCCCATGAGTGTCAAATCTTCAGAGAAGACGTGCGTACCGTTGTCGTCTTGATAGACGGGGTAGCGACTGTCCGCATCCGACGGTTCGCTCACATAATACTCTCGTGCTTCTGCCAATGTGTTCGACCGGCCGATCTCGTTGAAGTAGTTCGTCAAGAGCGGACGTTTCGAATGATGGATGCACGTCGGGCCATACACTTGCACTTCGACCGGCAAACCGATCTGTTGTTGGATCATCCCGAGTTCGGTCAACGTCACTTCACGGGCTGCGATCGCCCCGATGGCGTCACGCTTCCCCCAAAACTGAATGTGTCTCGCCGACGTGACGAGCGTTTGAGCATCATACCAATAGGGGATATTGGCATTACGGATCAGACGGATGGCGCCAGGGTCGCCTGCCGTCACACTGTCGATTCCGATCGCTTTGAGTTCCTGCAAATATTCAGGGAGCGTCTCGATCTGCTCGTTATGCATCAAGTTATTGACAGCGACCGTCACTTCTTTGCCGTATCGGTGGGCTACTGCTGTGACTTCTCGCACAGCCGGAAGTGACCAGTCACCTTTGTGGCGTAACCCGTATTTTGAATCTCCGATATAGATGCGGTCGGAGCCCGCCATGATTAGCGCCTCTGCTTGCTCGACGCTTTGTGCCGTAGTCACTAGCTGAATCATCATTTGCTTTCTTCTCCTCACTTTGTGAGTCTAATCACATATTCTTGCTATACTCTAGCACACGTTTTGATGTGGTGGCCGTGCAGGAATTTAACAACTCGTGAAGAAATCAGTAACAAAGTATGACTTTTTACATCGAAGGAGTGGACGATTTTGACAAAAACCGCCTTAATTACTGGAGCCTCGACCGGAATTGGCCTCGATCTTGCCGTTTTAGCGGCCCGGGACGGGTTTGACTGTATCCTCGTGTCTCGCAACGAGCCCCGTTTGCACGAATTGAAAAAAGTACTGGAGAAGCGGTACCGTGTCCACGTGCACGTATTCGCCCTCGACTTGTCTGAACATCAGGCCGCAAAACGACTGACAAACGCGATTGAAGACGCCGGACTGACGGTCGACTTTTTAATCAACAACGCCGGTTTCGGGACGGCCGGCGAGTTCATCGACCTCGACGCCGAGACCGAGGCCGAAGAGGTCCGCTTGAACGTCAACGCCTTGACCGAACTGACGAAAGCCTACTTACCTGGCATGGTCGAGCGAAATCATGGTTATGTCTTAAATGTCGCCTCAGTCGCCGCCTTCCAACCTGGCCCTTACATGGCGGTCTATTATGCGACGAAAGCGTACGTGTTGTCACTCACCGAGGCGCTCCATGCCGAAGTGAAAGGAACAGGTGTGAACGTGAGCGTCCTGTGCCCGGGACCGACCGATACCGGTTTCTTCAATCGTGCCGGCAGCGAAATGATGGTGTCGAAAATGCCGTCCCACCTCGTCGCCTTCTTCGGCTATAAAGGCGTCATGAATAACAAACGCGTGGTCGTTCCCGGCGTCTCGAACCAGTTGCTCGTGGCCGCGGCCAAACTCATGCCTAGGGCGGTCAGCCTCGAGATCTTGCGCCGGTTCCAAAAACCGTCAAATGCCGGAACGGAAGATGTGCCGACGACCTGACAATCATAATCAATAAAAAGGAGGAGGTTCCCGTTGTGGGACCTCCTCCTTTTACGTATAGTGATTGTTCAATGTCGAGCCAACTGCACCATGCGCCGAATCAGTGAAACACCCGGAATACACACCATCAGAGCCGTCGCCACGACGACTGCCCAGGCCAACACGCTCTCGAGCGTGACCGCTCGCTCGGCCAGTCCGTCAAGGACGCGTCCCCCTTGTACAGACAGGACGATCATTAGTGCAGGCCATACACTCGCGCCGAAAATACTGAGCATCCCATAGCGCGTTCGAATGAGACGACGAGACATCAACAATAAATTGAGTCCCATAAACAACAGTCCAATGAAAAGAAACCAACCGATTTCAACTAGATTGACGTATCCGCTCATGCACGCGTCACCTCACTCGGTGTGATATCTACTTGTTACCCGTCTTCTCGTACAAATATGCGAACGAACAGATCGTGCAATAAGACGAGAAAGACGGCATTCCCGATGCCATGGGCCATATCGAACGGCAAACTGAGCACGAGCAATTTGACGAAGTCGACCCCGATCACCTCGGCGAAGGACAGGTTGGCCGTCCATCCGAATAAAAAGCCGGCCCCGAGACCGACGGCGGCAAGGAACAACCGGGAGCGACGGAGCAATGGCTTCAAGAACGAGACGACGACGACGACAAGGAGCCACCCTAAAAATTGAAACAGAACGAACGGGCCGACCCCGAGCAACAGACCTGATAAAATCGGAACGAACAATGCCAACATGGCCCCACTCGTGAATCCAAAATAAAGGGTCGTCAGCATGAGCAGCGCTGTCGAAGGTTGGACATTCGGGATGGCCACGAACAGCCAACGTCCGATGACCGCGAGAGCGAGAATTTGCGTCAAGACGGCAATCGGGGCGTCACTCCGTTCGAACCTCGACATGACCCCCGCTGCAATCAAGAGGATGAGGACATATGTGACCATAGCGCACTCCGTTTCATATAGTCGCTGCGATCCCCATCAAAGACGAGCATCCCGTTCGACAGGCAAATGATGCGGTCTGCCGCCTGAATCAGTTGCTCGTCATGGGTGGCACACATGATGTGCGCCGTCCCGGCTTTCTCGATTAACGCCCGTTCAAACTGAGAGCGCTCTTGCTCGGTCAAGCCCACGCTTGGCTCGTCCAACAAGAACAGAGATGCCTCAGAATCGAATATGGCTTGCAGTTGAGCGAGGCGACGATTCGTCGCATGCGGGAACGGACCAAACTCTTGCTCGGCCGGTAAATAAACCGGCCGCTCGGTCCATTTGACCTTCCCATACAACGGACGCACGCTTTTGGCAATCAATTCGAGCAACGTCGACTTCCCGCTGCCATTCGTACCGATACAGACGGTCAGACCCGGGCCCTTCATTTCGTAAGACACATGCTCGACCGCATAGGACGCCTGTAACGGGTGGCGATAGGACACGTCCGTGACGATAAGTTGAGGCTGATTCATGGTCGGATTGACGTGAAACGCGCCGGACGGACTATGTTCGCGCGCCCTATCCGTGTAAGCAATCCGAACGCCGAGCCCGGTCAGCCTGCTGAGCAACATCGTTAAATGCTCGACCCGAAACCGATCTAAATGTCGAAACGGCTCAATCAAGACGAGCGCCTCGGCTGAATCGGCGAGGGCGTGAGCGATGCGGACGAGTTGCCGTTCTCCACTTGAGCACTCATCGAATCGCTTATGAAATAGATGATCGATTTGAAGAATGGCAGCCAGTTCGGCTCCTCGCAGGGCGTCACTCCCAGAAATGAGCGATGAAACCTTCCCGGCAAGCGGGGTATCAAGGCGGATGACTCGCGCTCGTTCTTCCCTCACCCACTCATCGAATTCATCATGTCCGTCTGTCAAGGATAACCAACGCATCGCGCAACCCTCCTTTCGTCAAATATGGATACAGTAACCACACGACCGGCACTCCCATCGAGGCGATCGCCACGAAACCGAGCAAGACGAGGCATTGGACGGTGTCATGCCGTTCGAAACGTCGCATTCGATTCGTCACATACACCGGTTCAAGGCGTTGACTGTCGATACCGACCACGATCGCCTCTTGCCACTCGCGCCTCGGATGGCTCGCAATGGATAATCGCACCGCCCGCTCCATCGACGGGACGAGGGCCCATCCCCCATAGAGCAACCGGGTCGAACGCGGCCATCTGTTCAAGAACGGAAGCAATCGTTCGAGTCGCATGAACCGGTTCACCCAGATCATACCGAACAAAAATGTGGCTAATGGAATCAATTGATTCGTGATGCCCATGAGAGAGACGTTCCACCCAAAAACAATCGGTGCAAACGAGATCAACATGAACGCGGCCAAAACACCGAGCGTCGCCAGCGGAAACCGTCGTTCGAGGAGCAACAGGCCGACAAGTCCAAGAAGGAACCAGACCGAGTCATTTAAATAAGTCAGGATGAACAGATGGGCCACTAAGAAGAAAAGGAGCGTGACCGGATGTCTGCGCTCCCAATCTGCCTTATTCGAAGAAAGAAATCGCATCTTCTTCGAAACGCCATTGAATAATATCGGTCGATTCGACTTCTTTGGCCCCAGCGCCTTCGTCGCCCGGGCTTCCATTAAAGGCGTAGACCCAGCCCGACGATTGACCGGCCGACTTCTCTTGAATGCCGTCGATCGCCGTCACGTACGTCATCTCCCCGCTACCGACCGATTCGATGTCGAGTTCAGTCGCTTCAAGGGCATCGAGCACTGTCGCCCCGTCCTCTAAACAGACGCTCTTCTCATGGAACAACGTCTCCTCGGTCGCAGCATCATAAACGGAAATCGTCGGTTTGACGTCACAGGCCGCATCTCCGTTCGTCGTTTCTTCCCCGCCGCATGCGGTCAAAAGTGGGACGAGTAAACTCATCAAGAGCAGTTTTTTCATTGGTCGGTCAAATCCTCTCGTTGATGGATAGAATAATTGTATAGAATCGTATATTTTTCACCAGTCGTCCGGCCTTCTTGACTGAGCCCAGACAATTGGATGCTGTTGGCGAGCACAGGTTCTCGTTGCAACCAGAACTTGACGAGCCGGCGATCACGATTGATCATGAGCATCGACTCGTTCTCGAACGTGTACATGTCGTACAGGCCGTCAAACGAGAACTGGAGAAGCGGCGCGTCGACTCGGTCCGCAAATTCAGACCAAGGCGTGTCGCGTACGGCATCGAGCATATGTTCAAAGTCGACCAGCTTCTCGAAAAACGCACTTCCCGAGTCCATGTTCAGTTCGTCGACTTGGCGATACGACAACTCACCGGACTCGTCATAGTTGATTCGAATCTGTTGAAACGAGTTCGAGCGCTCGACCATGAGCAAATATTCGAGCGAGCGGAGTTCCCCGTCCTCGGTGAACACCATCTTGCTTCGGTCGAGTTTAATCGAGTCACTATTGATGCGACGTAAGATATTGTCCGTCATCCGGTCAAATGTCTCGTCTTGAATCGACACCGCCCCGATTTGTTGCGACTCGGCCCGGAACTCAGATTGATCAAACAACGGGACGAACAACAAGACGATGAAGAAAAAGAAGCCGACGAGCGCACCGTACCATTTATAGCGGCTATTTCGTTTCGGAAAAAACAAGAATGACATGAGAAAACCGATGGGGATATGGAACCCGCCAATCGGGAACGACACGATTCCGAGCAAAGAGAAAAATAAAAATTTAAAGAAAAAGTTCGGTTCGGGTTCTTTCAGTTGATTCAAGCGTAAACCTAGCAACGTACTGATGACAAAAAATCCAAGCCATACGTATAGTTGTACTGTCACGTTAATCCCCCACTGTAAACTCGAAGAAGTCGCTGGCGACAAAACTGTCTTTGAAGACGGCTCGGACTTCGTCTAAAAATTCATCATCCCGACCTTGATAGCGGGCCGAGATATGGGTGACAATCAAGCGTCCGGCTTGAACCGTCTTCGCGAGCGTCGCCGCCTCGACCGTCGTCGAGTGACCATATTGACGGGCGAGCTTTGCCTCTTCGTCCATGAACGTCGCCTCGTGGACGAGCACATCGACGCCTTCGGCGAGGACGACCGCGTTCGGACAAGGAATCGTATCCCCCAGAATCGCCACGATTGGTCCACGGACCGCGTCAGTGACGTATTCTTTAGAGAGATAGGTTTCTCCTTCAAACTCGAACGTCTCCTCTTGCTTGATCGTCCGATAGATCGGTCCGCTCGGAATCCCGAGCGCCTTCACTTTATCGACGAGAAGCGCACCGGGCTTTTCGGGTGCCTCGATCCGGAATCCGTACGACGGAAAACGATGGTCCAATCGTTTGACCGTGACGAGATGACCGTCCTGTTCGAACGTATCGCCGTCCTCATATTCGACGATCGACAAGTCATAACCGAGATACGACCCAGTCACTTTCATCGTCAACTCGAGCCACTTCTTGATGCCTTTCGGTCCGTAAAGCGTGAGCGGGCTTGACCCATCGAGCGCTGAACGCGTCGACAAGAAACCGGGCAGGCCGAACACGTGGTCACCGTGGAGGTGGGTCACCCAGACGGCCGAGACTTTACGCGGTTTGACTTTCGTATGAAGCATTTGGTGCTGGGTCGCTTCACCGCAATCGATGAGCCACGTCTGTTTCGAAAGCGTGAGCGCCAGACCGGAAACGTTCCGTTGTTTCGAGGGCATGCCGGAGCCAGTTCCTAAAAATTGTAACTTCATAAATAATTTTGTCCTTTCTTCTAGTGCATTCCATGCTATACTGTAGGCAATCGTTGATAAAGGATGTGATCCGTGATGAATAAAGTTGAACATTCCGACTCGATCTATGAACTGATCCGGGAACGGGCGACTTCAATGAATCGCAAACACCAACAAGAACTAGGCACCTCAATCCACATTCACGACATAGCGATGGAACTTCACTGTTCAGACGAACTCGTCTTGGAATCATTGGAATTCGCCGCATAATCACTCGAACACATAGGAAGAGCCGACATCGCGTCGGCTCTTTTTCACTTCGTTTTCGGTGTCGCGACGTGCTCGACAATTTGAACGACATATTCAACCAACTTGTATAGCTCGACGAGCGGCATGCGCTCGTTCGTCGTATGAATCTCTTCATAACCGACAGCGAGGTTAACGGTCGGAATCCCGCCCCCAGCGATGACGTTCGCATCTGACCCTCCACCTGAATGTAAGATTCGTGTCGGGCGTCCGATGGCCGCCGCCGCCGCTTTCGCGACTTCGACGACTTCGTCGCCTTCTTCGAACTTGAAGCCCGGGTACATGATGTCGATGTCGACTTCGGCTCGGCCACCATGTGCCGCTGCCGCCTCGACGTAAGCTTGTTTCATCGACTCGGCTTGGGCTTCCATCTTCTCGTGGATGAGCGAGCGCGCTTCGGCGAGCACCTCGACGTAATCGCAGACGATGTTCGTGGCACGTCCGCCTTCGAACCGTCCGATATTCGCTGTCGTCTCGTCATCGATTCGTCCAAGCTTCATCTTCGCGATCGCTTTCGCCGCGATTTGAATGGCCGAGACCCCTTTCTCAGGCGCGACACCGGCATGCGCCGTCTTACCGTAAATTCTAGCGTTCACTTTCGCTTGTGTCGGGGCAGCGACGATGATATCGCCGACCGGGCCGTCCGAGTCGAGCGCGAAACCGAACTTCGCATCAATTTTCGACAAGTCGAGTACTTTCGTCCCGACGAGACCTGACTCTTCGCCGACCGTGATGACGAATTGGATTTGACCGTGCGGAATCGCTTGTTCCGTCAAAACACGGACCAGCTCAATCATCGCCGTCAAACCAGTTTTATCATCAGCGCCGAGGATGGTCGTCCCATCCGTCACGACGTAGCCATCTTGAATACTCGTCTTGATCGCTTTACCTGGTGTGACCGTATCCATATGCGCCGTGAAATAAATCGGGTCGACGCCTTGTTTCGTCGCAGGTAGCGTGATGATGAGGTTGTTACCTGAATGAGCCGTTTTCGTCGATGCGTCGTCCTCGTAGACGTCACATCCGAGCTCAGTGAAGACCGCCTTTAAATGCTCACAGATGACTGCCTCTTCTTTCGTCTCCGAATCGATGCCGACCAACTGTAAAAATGTGTCAAGCACCCGTTTCTCGTTTACCATGAAAACATCCCTCCATCCAAACATTTCTAGGTTATTATAACAAACTCGTGCCGTTTGCACGAACCTTTTCCATTCTGTACAATGAGGACAAACACATTTGGAGGAACGTCATGAGTAAGAAACAGAAAAAGCGGCAACGCATCATTCAAATCGGTGTCGTCGTCATCGTATCCATCTTTTTATTGAGCACGTTTTTGTCGGGGATGGCCATGTTCCTGTAACAATAGGATATAGCGCTCTTTCAAAATCAAGTAGCTCTTCACATCAGACAAAATATTGAGCAACGATGAACGTACCTCAAATTCCTCACGTGACGTGGGGAGGGGTACGTTTTTTCGATAATGCTCAATCGTCTCCTCGAGCTCCCGCAAGAACGTCGAGGCGTCGGCTTGTTGGTTGACGTTGTCGCCGACGAGTCGAAGGAATGTCGCGACCGGTTTGGCTTCATTGACGACGAGTGTGATTTCCCGTGAGTTCTCGGCGATGCGTTTCAAGGTGTCATATTGCCGCTCCCTCATTCGGAAGTACAAGTAATCCATGTCCTCGTTCCGCTTCCCGATCGAATTCCCCATCCGGCGGAGCGCAAGATCTTTTCCTTGCTTCAAATAATCGCGTGTCTTCAACAGCATCATCGAATGGTCGTTGTAGACGCCGGTCTCGACACATGCGGCCACATCATAAAAATGCACGGCGAGCGCCCGGTCGATATTGTCCTTGATGCGTTCGATCTCTTTATCGAGCGTCGGCATATACATGTTGACGACGAGCCCGACCCCGACCCCGATGGCGATCAACAACAACTCGTTCACGAACAAATCGAGTGAGAACTGTCCTTCCGTATACAGATGGGTCAGGATGACGACACTTGTGATCATGCCATCTTGCAGTTTGAGCTGTTGTACGAGCGGGATGAACATGACAAAATAAAGTGTGAGCGTCGCTGGCGAATAGCCGAGCAAGGTGAACATCAACGCACCCATGCCGATGGCAATCAAGCTGGCCATGACCCGTTCATAGGAGGCCCGAAACGACTTTTTCCGCGTCTCCTGAATACTGAGGATGGCGATGATGGCCGCGAAGACGTAATAGTCGAGATGGATCGTCTCCGAGATGAGCATGGCAATCCCGGCGGCTGCCGCCGTCTTGAGCGTACGTGATCCGATTTTCATAATATCTCCTCCTCTCTCACAAAATTGTTCACTAGTTTCTTCCGTTTGGCAATCCATATGTTTGGAAGTGATCGTATTGAAAAGAAAGAAACGCGGCGTGATCCCGACGATTCTCACGCTCGCTCTCGCCATATCCGGTTTCCTTTGGCTCCAAGATCGTCCGAGCGGGTCGTATACCGTTCAGACCTATGACAACGGGGACGTCTCGACCCGGGCGTTCGAGTCGCTCGATGAGGCGCGCGCCTACATGGAACGCGGGGGCAATCGCGCCCTACTCGATGCGTCGGGAGACGTCATCGATTTCACGGGTACTGGAATCGCGGTCACCCCGACCGACCGAATCACAAACCTATATCAGGACGCCGAGTTTAAGAAACGGCAGTCCTATGTCGCCGGTGGAACACGTCTCCGTCTCATGCAAACGGGCGACAAGCATTTGTTGGTAAATATCTCTGGGGCCGATGTCTACGTGAAGCCGGCCGACATGACGCTTTACCCGGACGCCGTCGTCGAGCGGCGCGGTTTCTATCAGATGAGGGACGGACAAGTGTTCCATACCGTCGAGGCGAACGGCAATTTGGCCGGGACGTTTCTCGTCGGACCGGCGCCGCAACAGTCGTCCGACCGATATTACACGGAGGACGTACGCGACGTGTTCGATTCGCCCTACCAATTCGCTTCAATCGCGTCGAAGGCACCGTATTCGGCTCGCGAGCTCGACGAGTTCCTCGGCTCACTCGACGATAGCCCGCTCGCTGGGAAAGGCGACGCCTTCAAGGACGCCGAGGCCGAATTCGGCATCAACGCCTTGTTCCTCATGGCGGTAGCCGGACACGAGTCCGGTTTCGGTACGTCTGCCATCGCCCGTGAAAAAAATAACTTGTTCGGCTTCCAAGCGACCGACAACGATCCGAGCGGAAATGCGGCCTCTTATCCATCCGTCGAGGCGAGCATCGATGCGGCGGCTCGTTTATTCGCCGAGAAGTACGTGACCGGAGATTACGACCGCGGTCCGTTTCCGGGCAATAAACAAGAAGGCGTCAACGTCTTTTACGCCTCGGACCCATATTGGGGCGAGAAAGTCGCCGGGACGATGTATCGCATCGATCGTGAACTCGGATTGACCTATTTCAAACAGCTAAAATGACGGCCACGGCGGCCGTCATTTTTTTGCAGGAATCCCCCCTTCGCTGAGCGAATACCTAAATGAACGACCATTCATTCCAAAGGGGGATTTGTATGAAAACGATTTGGATCACAGGTGGCTCATCGGGGATGGGCAAGGCGATGGCGCTAAAATTCAAAACCGAGGGTTGGAACGTCGCCATCAGCGGCCGCAACGAGGAGCGGCTACAAGAAGCGATGGGCGAACTGGAGGCCATCGGGGCCGGAGCAGCGATGGCCGTGCAACACGATGTGCGTGACTACGAGGCGTGTTCACAAGCACTCGATCAAATCAGCGAACGGTTCGGACCGGTGCATGCGCTCGTCAATAACGCAGCCGGCAACTTCGTCTGTCCGACGCTCGACTTGACGCCGAACGGCTGGACGAGCGTCATCGACATCGTCTTGAACGGGACGTTCAATTGTACCCACGTCCTCGGCAAACATTGGGAACGGGAGCAACTGCGGGACGGCTCCATCATCAACATGGTCGCCTCCTACGCCTGGCAAGCGGGCGCCGGTGTCGCCCCGAGCGCCGCCGCCAAGGCCGGGGTGCTCAATTTGACGCGGACGCTCGCCGTCGAATGGGGGTATCAGTTCGGGGCACGCGTGAACGCGATCAGCCCGGGCCCAATCGAGCGGACCGGTGGTGCCGACAAACTCGCCGTCCACGTCAAAGAAGTCGAGCGCATCCGTCGTAACGTGCCGCTCGGACGGTTCGGCACACCCGAAGAGATTGCCGACCTCGCCTATTGGATGGCGTCGGACGAGATGCGCTATTTGAACGGAGAATGTATCTCGCTCGACGGCGGCCATTGGCTCAATAAACATCCGTTCTAACCGAAAACGGCCGAGGAGATTCCTCGGCCGTTTCATATGTCTTGTCCCGTCCATTCCGCTTCGAACCTGTCCAAAAATGAGACCATGAATGCGTGGCGTTCCCGGGCAATCTGTCGTGCCCGTTCCGTATGCATCCCATCCGCGAGCCGGAGCAACTTATCATCGAAGTGGGCGACCGCACTTGTCGCATCGTTCGGGTCATATAAAGCCGTTCCGCGTGACCCCGCGAATTGGAACGTGCGGGCGATGCCGATCGCCCCAATCGCGTCGAGTCGATCCGCATCTTGCAGGATGGCACTCTCCAACGTCGATGGACTTCTATGTTTCGAGAACGATGTCTCGCCGATGATCGTCAGGACGTGTGCCCGTCGATTCGGGTCGAGCGCTAACGTGTCCAAGTGACGCGCGACGAGCCCCGCCTCGCGACCGAGCTTCTCATCCTCGACGTCGTGCAAGAGCGCCGCAAGCGTCAGGACAAGCCGATCGACGTCTCCCCCTTCGGCGAGATGCATGGCTAAGCGGCGCACCCGCTCGAGGTGGGCCATGTCATGACCGGTACAGTCCCCGGCATGCAGCGCCGCCACGTACCGTTCGGTCTCGAGTACTGCTGGTTGCGTCATCAAATCTCGATCGTCGTGTTCGGCTCGATCAAGAGGCCGCGTTGGTGCAGTTGATCGCAGAAAGCCTGTGCGTCTTGTTTGATGGGTGGGAACGTGTCGAAGTGAATCGGTACGACCCGTTTCGCTTGGAGCCAGTGCGCGGCATCGAGTGCGTCGACCGGTCCCATCGTGAAGTTGTCACCGATCGGGAGGAACGCGACGTCGATATCGAACCGCTCCCCGTACAGTTTCATGTCCGAGAACAGGGCCGTGTCCCCGGCGTGATACACCGTGAGCGCCTCTGTCTCGATGATGAACCCGCCCGGCATACCCATGTAGATCGGGACGTCCCCCATATCAAGACTCGAGCTATGGAACGCCTGCGTCATCGTGACGCGACCGAACGAAAACGAATGTCCGCCCCCGATGTTCATGCCGTGGACCGAATAGCCTTTTTTCTCATAATATGTCGCCAGTTCGTGCGTCGCGACGATTGTCGCACCCGTCTGTTTCGCAATCAGTTCCACGTCTTCGATATGGTCGAAATGAGCGTGGGTGAGCAGGATATAATCTGCTTTGACGCTCGCCGGATCGACGTCCGTGTGCGGATTGCTCGTCAGGAACGGGTCAATCAAAACGGACGTCCCGTCGATATCGAGTTGTACGGTTGCATGGCCATAGTAGGTGATCTTCATAGAAATCCTCCCTTTCTGTTATCAGATGGAATCTTTCACTTATAAGACTTTTTCTAAGAAGCGTTTCGCACGGTCGGTCTGCGGATTGAGGAGCAGGTCGGCCGGTTTGCCTTCCTCCATCAAGATACCTTCGTCAAGGAAGAGGACGCGGTCCGCCACTTCGCGGGCAAAGCCCATCTCGTGCGTGACGACGACCATCGTCATCCCTGAATCGGCGAGTCCTTTCATGACGTCGAGCACTTCGTTGACCATCTCTGGGTCGAGCGCCGACGTCGGCTCATCGAACAACATGACGTTCGGCTCCATGGCGAGCGCCCGGGCGATCGCGACCCGTTGCTTCTGTCCACCCGACAGTTGGCTCGGGTAAGCGTCAATCTTCTCCGATAATCCGACGCGTTCGAGGAGCTTTTTAGCTCGTTCGATCGCTTCGGCCTTGCTCACTTTCAAGACGTTAATCGGCGCGTACGTCAAGTTGTCGAGTACGTTCATATGCGGGAACAAGTTGAACTGTTGGAACACCATGCCGATGTTTTGACGAGCCTTCGAGACGTTCGCCCCTTTTTTCGTGAGCTCATAGCCGGCGACGCTGACCGTGCCGGACGTCGGCACTTCAAGCATGTTCAAGCAACGGAGGAACGTCGATTTCCCGGAACCGGACGGACCGATGACGGCGACGACTTCCCCTTTCTCAATCGATGTCGTAATTCCTTTGAGGACCTCGAGGTCACCAAATTGTTTGTATAAATCCTTTACTTGTATCATCTGCCATCACTCTTTCTAAGCCGTTTTTCTAGACGTTGACCAAGATACGTCAACACCATCACTATTGTAAAGTATATCACACCGGCAAACAGGAGCGGTTCAAAGTAGATCGCCTTTTGCCCACCGACGATTTGCGCCCGACGCATGATGTCGAGCACACCGACCGTCGAGACGAGCGCCGATTCTTTCGTGAGCGTGATCATCTCGTTGACGAGGGCCGGCAAGATATTTTTGAACGCCTGCGGCAAGATGATTGACCGCAGTTGTTTGACGTACGGGACGCCGAGGGCATCCGACGCTTCCCACTGTCCTTTATCGACCGCTTGAATCCCGGCCCGAATGATTTCCGAGATATACGCCGCCGAGTTGAGTGAGAAGGCGATGACGGCCGATTGGTACGGCGTCGTGATATAACCGGTCAATTGCGGCAACCCGAAGTGGATGATCGCGAGTTGCAAGATGAGCGGTGTCCCGCGGAACACGGCCGTGTAGGCGTGCCCGATGAAGTTGACGAGACGGTTTGGGACGATCTTGAATGTGGCGACGACGACCCCGAGCGTGATCCCGAGCAAGGCCGAGACGAGCACGACTTGAAACATGACCGGGATCCCTTCGAGAATATACGGTATAGAATCATAAATCCGACTAAAATCCATTGTGAGTTCCTCCTAAAAAAAGGCTGACTGATATTTTCAGTCAGCCTTCTTCAATCTTTATTCAGCTGGTGCTGCTTCTTGTTCGAACCATTTTTGTGCCAACTTCTCGATGTCTCCTGAATCGATCATCTTGTTCAATTCTTCATTGAATTGATCGCGAAGCTCATCGTCCTTACGGAAGGCGGCGGCAGAACCGGCCTCTTCTTCATCGACGATTTCAAACGTTGAAAGTTCGCTGTCTTGGTCGAGGTATTTCTTCGCGACCGTGTCCTCGATGACCATTGCATCGATGCGACCAGTCTTGATTTCCTGGATGATCTCCGGGATCTTGTTCAAGGCGACAATTTCAGCGCCCGGGATTTGTTCTTTAGCGATCCCTTCTTGAATCGAACCAAGTTGGACCCCGACTTGTTTCCCGTCTAAATCTTCAAGCGACTGGACGGCATCCCCTTTTGACAAGATCAAGTTTTTCGCAGTGAAGTAGATGTCTGAGAAATCAGCGTTCTCTTTTCGTTCTTCTGTCGGTGTCATACCTGCCATGACGAAATCGACACGGCCAGCGTTCAGCGCCCCGAGTAGGCTACCGAAATCCATGTCTTCAATTTTCAATTCATAGCCCATATTCTCGGCCACTTGCTTGGCGATGTCGATATCGAAACCGACGATCTCGTCGCCGTTCGCCGTATCGACGAACTCATATGGGAAGTAGTCCGCACTCGTCCCCATGACGATGACTTTATCCTCCTCATCGGTCGACGTCGAACCTCCTTCGTTCACGTCTGCCCCACAAGCTACCGTGAAAGCGGCAAGACTTGCGATACATAATGCTAAAAAACCTTTTTTCATGTTCATCGTCCCTTTCTTCTATATAGGATAAAATTATCAGAACTTTAACAAAATTATGACATATATGTGAATAGTGCTCAACTGTTCTTCGACTCATCATATGTCCGACTTGTTCTTCAACCACTATATACACATAATTATTACTTGTAAAGTATATTCATGCATAAAATATAAAAAAATACGGTCACATTCGCTCGTAAGCAAAATAAGTGACCGTACCGTTGTCGCGAGAGCCGTAGGGCTGCACCCGTTTGACCGACGCGATCGGGATGGCGCTATACACGTGGGGATAGCGTTCCCCGTCCTCGTCAAACTCGTAGTGGAGCAGGCTGCCGAGACGTCCGACATGGAACGAGACGAGCACGACTCGCTCCCCATGATAATGTCGACGCACGAATTTGCCGATCTGTTGCGGGGTGCAACAACGAATATAACCTTCCGTCTGGAGGGTTGGTTCATTGATCTCGCCGCGCGACAAAGCAATCGTATATTCGGCCTCGCTCATGATTTTGACGACTGGTTCCATCTCATCGATCCCTTCTTAAGGAAAAGCGCAAAGGCAAGGCCTCTGCGCTCACTTCTTAGGCGTAGTAAATATCGAACAACGTCTGTAACTGCTCGACGAGCTCTTCGGCCGTCGATGACTCGATCGTGCTCCGTTCGACCATCGTGACGATATTGCCGTCTTCTAACAGCGCGATCGATGGTGACGACGGGGCGTAACCTTCGAAGTATTCACGGGCCCGGTCCGTCGCTTCACGGTCTTGACCCGCGAACACAGTCACGAACTGGTCCGGTTTGACGCCTTCCATCTTGTTCACGTACGCTGCTGCCGGACGAGCGATGCCACCAGCACAGCCACATACCGAGTTGACGAGCACGAGCGTTTTGCCTTCTTTTGTTAACGCCGCGTCGACTTCTTCCGGTGTCGTGAGTTCTGTGTACCCTGCAGCGCGTACCTCATTGCGAGCTTGTTCGACTACATCTTGAAAGTATAATTGAAAATCCATATTGTTTCCCCTTTCGACTTGCGTCTGTTCTTTCTTATTTTACGTCTAGTGGATCGGTTAGGACAAGTCTATCGCTCAATTGTCCTTCGAGGAACGGTGTCGCGTTCAACAGCGTCTTGAAGGCCACATAACGGGCCCGCGCTTCAGCGGTCGCTTCCCGGTTCGTCAAATAGGCCCGGATGAGGATGTTCTTCGGCGTGTGCTCCATATCGATGAACTCGAGCAGTTGCGCCTCATAGCCGACGAGTCCAAGTAATTCGGCCCGAATCGAATCGGTGGCGAGCGCCGCGAACCGTTCTTTGATGAGCCCATGCTGCAACATGACGTCGAGGCTCGGCGCCTCGAGTTGACGATTCAATTCTTTTTGACAACAAGGGACGCTCAAGATGACTTTAGCTCCCCAGCGAACGGCCCGGGCGAGCGCCATGTCCGTCGCGACGTCACAGGCATGAAGCGTGACGACCATATCGACCGCCGTCTCGCCTTCGAACTCGTTGATGTCCCCGACGAGAAACTCGAGGCGCTCATAGCCGAGGTCACGGGCAATCCCGGCACATTCTTCGATGACTTCTTTCTTCAAATCGAGCCCTGTGATATGGACGTCATAGCCTTTCATTTCATGCAAGAAGTGATAGAGGGCGAACGTCAAATATGACTTCCCTGAGCCGAAATCGAGAATCCGGACGGTCCGGTCGGTCGGTAAATGTTTGATTGAGTCTTCGATAAATTCGAGGAAGCGGTTGATTTGTTTGAACTTGTCGTATTTTTGACGCTTCACTTTTCCGTCCTCGGACTGGACGCCGAGGCGGATGAGGAACGGTACCGGTTCATCGAGCGGTAACAAATACTGCTTCTCGCGGTTATGGCTCAGCTTCACTTGTTTGACGGCAGTCTCACGTTCTTTGAACGTTACTTTGAACTTTTTAGACAGTTGAAAGTGGACCTCGGACGCCGTCAACTGGAACTGACCTTGGCGGAACGTCTCGAGCAATTCATCGAGCTCGATGACCGCCTCGTCCGGTGTGAGATTTTTATGTTTCATCACCCGTTCAAATTGGTATTCGAACTGTATATGGTACTCGCCTTTCAACAGGACCGGCTTCAATTTGACCCGGCGCAAATCGTTCGACTTTTGACGCGGTTGGCTGACTGTCGCCGTCACGAGCTCGTTCTGGCGAATCACATCAGCGAGTCGCTGTTTTAACTCTGTATATTCCACTGCGTTCATCCTTTTTTCAATAGTTTCGAAACTTTTAGTCACGTGTATTCGTACATACTATTACACGAACACGTGCAAACGTCAAAGGAGGATTATTGTATGTTCAAAAAGTTATTATCATCGATTGGGATCGGTGCCGCGACGGTCGATACACGGCTCGCGGAGAACGCCTGTGTGCCAGGCGGGACGCTCGATGGTGTCGTCCATATCAAGGGCGGCAGCACCGAGCAATCGGTCGACCGGATTTACATCTTCTTCAACACGCTCTATAAGCATGAGGTGAACGACAAGACAACGTACTCGACGTTCACGATTGAGAAGATTTTGTTGAACGAGGCGCCGTTCATGATTGGTCCCGAAGAAGTGAAAGAAATCCCGTTCACGATCGACGTGCCGTTCAACACGCCGATTTCGGTCAGCCAATCGAAATCGTGGATTGAGACCGGTCTCGATATCGCCCAGGCCGTCGACCCGAAAGACGAGGACTCGATTCTCGTCAAACCGAACCACGCTCAACAGGTCGTCCTCGACGTGCTCGATGACATCGGTTTCCGCTTGAAAAAAGCTGATACGGAGATGCTCCCGGCCCGCCATCGTTCCGGCCGTCTCCCGATTGCCCAAGAACTCGAATATTCACCGAACGGCACGAGCTATGGACGCAAACTCGATGAGCTTGAAGTCGTCATGCTCCAAACGGAGTCGTCTCTAGACTTATTGATTCAAGTCGACAAGAGCGTCCATAATCTCGGCAGCCTGTTCGCCGACTTGACGGGGACCGACGAGTCGACGCACCGACTCAGCTATACGAACACCGAGCTCGCCTCGCCCGAACGGATTCGCCGCGATCTCGAGGCATTGATTGAACGTTCCATCTGAACCATGCAGCCACGGACAATTCCCGTGGCTTTTTTTATTTTTCATATAAAAAGTCCTGCCTTCGACTGAAGGCAGGACGTGAATCAATAGAGCGTATACGTGTCTGGATCGATCGATTCGAGCGATTGCTTGATCGCCTGCAAGAATTGACCGGCGACGAGACCGTCGAGGACACGGTGGTCGACCGACATACACAAGTTGACCATGTCACGCGCCGCGAACATCCCATTCACCCAAACCGGACGTTTCACGATCGACTCGACCGACAGGATGGCCGCTTGCGGATAGTTCAAGATCGGTGCCGATTGAATCGAACCGAACGCACCCGTGTTGTTGATCGTGAACGTGCCGCCGCGCATCTCGTCCGCTTTCAAACGGTTGCCGCGGGCACGGGCCGCCACGTCTTGAAGGGCGACAGCGAGCCCTTTGATGTTCTTCTCGTCCGCATGTTTGATGACCGGGACGTAGAGGGCGTCGTTCGCTGCGACGGCGACCGACAGATGGATATCTTGATGGACTTTGATGTGATCGCCCGCCCATTCCGAGTTCATCATCGGATGTTTTTTCAACGCCTCGATCGCCGCCTTCATGAAGAACGGCATGAATGTCAGTTTGACACCTTCCCGCTTGAAGAACTCGTCTTTCAACTTGGCCCGCGCTGAGACGAGGTTCGTCACATCGACCTCGATCATGAGCCACGCATGCGGGGCCTCATGTTTCGAGCGGACCATGTTGTTGGCGATCGCTTGACGGACACCGGCTGTCGGAATCAATTCGACGCGGTCCGTTGAGACGTCAGCAGAAGTCGTAGCAGCTGGCGTTACAGCCGGGGCAGCAACTGTTTCAGGCACTTCGAGCTTCACTTGGGTCATCGTCTCTTGGACTGGCGCCTGCGTCGCCGCTTCCGGTTTGACCGGACGGCCTTCTGACAAGTAGCGGAGGACATCTTTGCGCGTGATGCGACCACCGAGGCCGCTGCCGTCGAGCTCGTTCAAGTCAATCGCGTTCTCATTGGCGAGTCGGATGACGGCCGGCGAGAAACGGCCGTTATTCTGTTTTCGTGGTGCGGCCGACGCTACAGTGACCGCTTGCTTCGTCTCGACCGGGGCCGCTTCGACTTGTGCCGGTTCTGCTACCACTTCTGCTTTCGCTGGCGCCGAATCGGCACCTTCGACTTCCATGACGAGGACCGGTGTGCCGACGGCGACCGTGTCCCCTTCACTGATTAAAATCTGTTTCACGACACCGGCACTCGTCGCCGGAATCTCAGCGGTTACTTTATCGGTCATGACCTCGGCGAGCGGCTCATACTCCTCAACGCGGTCACCTGGTTTGACGAGAAACGTTGTGATCGTCCCCTCAGTGACACTTTCCCCGAGCTGTGGCATTTTAATTGTCTGTTCCATATGACCCCTCCTTAAAAGGCGGCGAGCTGACGTGCCCGCTCCGCAATTTTTTCAGGGGATACGATGAAGAACTTCTCCATCGGTGGTGCATACGGCATCGACGGAACGTCCGGTCCCGCCAGACGTTCGATCGGCGCATCGAGTTCAAATAGTGCTTTCTCAGCGATGATGGCCGCGACTTCCCCGATGATGCTGCCTTCTTTATTGTCCTCGGTGACGAGGAGCACTTTCCCGGTTTTCTTGACGGCTTCAACGATGGCGTCTTGGTCGAGCGGATAAATTGTGCGCAAATCGAGGATGTGCGTGCTGACCCCTTCGGTTTCAAGCATCTTCGCCGCTTCCTGGGCCATGTGGACGCACAGACCGTACGTGATGATCGTGATATCGTCACCTTCCCGCTTGACGGCGGCCTTGCCGATCTCGACCGTATACTCTTCGGTCGGGAGTTCCGACTTCAATAGACGATACGCCCGTTTGTGCTCAAAGAAGAGGACCGGGTCATTCGAACGAATGGCTGCCTTGAGCAATCCTTTCGCATCGACCGGATCGGACGGGATGACGACTTTGAGTCCAGGCGTCGAGTTGAACATCGCCTCGACCGATTGAGAGTGATAGAGCGCACCATGGATCCCGCCGCCGAACGGTGCACGGATGACCATCGGGCACGTCCAATCGTTATTTGAACGATAGCGGATTTTCGCCGCTTCCGAGACGATTTGGTTGACCGCCGGCATGATGAAGTCGGCAAATTGCATTTCGGCAATCGGACGCATGCCATACATGGCCGCCCCGATCCCGACACCTGCGATTGCGCTCTCGGCGAGCGGCGCATCGATGACGCGGTCCTCGCCGTACTTCTCAATCAAGCCTTGGGTCGCGCGGAACACACCGCCTCGGACACCGACATCTTCCCCGAGCACGAAGACGTTCTCATCGCGTTCCATCTCTTCATGGATCGCTTCATTGATCGCTTCAATAAACGTTTTCATCACATTTCCTCCTCGTACACATGGTCCATCGTCGATTCAGGAGACGCATATGGTGCCTTGTCGGCGTACGCAGTCGCCTCATTGACTTCACGATCGACGTTCGCCTCGATCTCTGCGAGTTCTTCCTCGGTCATGACGCCATCCTCAATCAAACGCTTCCGGAACAATTGATTCCCGTCGCGATTTTTAAGGTCAGCCAACTCTTCGACCGAGCGGTACGCTTTGTCATCGTCATCCGACGAGTGCGGTACGAGACGTTCGACTTCGGCTTCGATGAGCGTCGGGCCTTCGCCGCGAAGAGCGCGGGCGCGGGCTTCTTTCACGGCGACATAGACGGCAATCGGATCCGTCCCATCGACCGTGACGCCCGGCATCCCGTAACCTTTGGCGCGGTCCGATACGCGCTCACAAGCGAGTTGCTTCGAGAGCGGTACCGAGATGGCGTATTTGTTGTTCTCACAGAACAAGATGACCGGTAGCTTGTGGACACCGGCGAAGTTCGCACCTTCGTGGAAGTCACCTTGGTTCGATGAGCCTTCTCCGAACGAAACAAACGTGACGAGTTCTTCTTTTTTCAGTTTGGCGGCGAGCGCCACACCGACCGCATGCGGTACTTGCGTCGTCACCGGAGACGAGCCCGTCACGATGCGGTGCTGTTTTGAACCGAAATGCCCTGGCATCTGACGACCGCCCGAGTTCGGGTCTTCCGCCTTGGCGAACGCCGACAACATCAAGTCGCGAGCCGTCTGTCCGAAGTGGAGGACAACGGCGACATCGCGGTAATACGGGAGAATATAATCCGTCCCTTTTTCGAGCGCGAACGCTGCCCCGACTTGGGCCGCCTCTTGTCCTTGACACGAGACGACGAACGGGATTTTTCCGGCACGGTTCAATTTCCACATGCGCTCATCGATTTTACGGGCGCGGACCATCGTCTCGTACATCGCACCGAGGTCTTGTTTCGTCAATCCTAGTTCCTCATATGAATTCACAGTCATCTGTTCCATTCTGTTTCCTCCTTAGGCGTGAATCGGTAATCCGTCAACGGCCAGTGCCGCTTCTTGGAACGCTTCGCTCAGCGCCGGGTGAGGATGGACGAGTTGGCCCATTTCCCATGCCGTGGCGTTCAAGACGAGAGCGAGTCCGCCTTCTGTGATCAATTCTGTCGCTTTTGGCCCGACGATATGCACACCGAGCAGGTCGTCCGTCGTCTTGTCGGACACGAGCTTGACGAATCCGTCCGCCTGTCCTTCGATGCGGGCCTTGCCGAGACCGTTGAAACGATACGTGCCCGTCTTCACTTCATGACCGGCCGCTTTGGCCGCTTCCTCGGTCATGCCGACTGATGCGACTTCCGGCACCCCGTAGACGCAACGCGGGATCAACGCATAATCGAGCGGAGTCGGCTCGTGACCGAGAATCGTCTCGACCGCCTTCACACCTTCCGCTGAGGCGACATGGGCGAGTTGAAGCTTGCCGATGCAGTCCCCGATGGCGAAGATGTGACGTTCTTTCGTCCGATACTGCTCATCGACTTGGATGACACCGTTCTCGACGACAATCGATGTGTTCTGTAACCCGAGATGTTCCGTATTGGCGACCCGTCCGACCGAGACGAGCACACACTCGACCGAGAGCGTCTCTTCGCCGACCGCGAGCGAGACGGCATCGGTTGCTACTTCTGTACGCTCCGGATCGACCGTCACGTTCTTTTTCACTTTGACGCCGCGCTTTTTGAGCAGCCGTTCGACTTCCCGTGACACCGCCTTGTCTTCGAGCGGCAACAGTCGCTCTCCGACTTCGATCAAGGTGACGTCAACGTCGAGGTCGATGAGCATCGAGGCCCATTCGACACCGATGACCCCACCGCCAACGATGGCGATCGATGCCGGCAACTGTTCGAACTGGAGCAGGTCGTCCGAGTTTAAAATCCGTGTATGGTCAAACGGCAGACCAGGCAGTTCGCGCGGAATCGACCCCGTCGCGATGATGAGCTGGTTCGGCAAGATGAGCTCAGACTCGCCCGAGCTGTCCTCGACCGCGACCGTTCCCGGCTGCGGCGAGAAGATGCTCGGCCCTAAAATCGAGGCCTTGCCGCGGAATACCTCGATCTTGCCTTGTTTCATCAAGTGCTCGATGCCTTTCTCAAGCCCTGCGACCAAATCGCGTTTGAACGACTGGGCGCGTTCCATGTTGAACGTGACCGTTCCCGTCTCGACGCCGTAGGCGCTCCCATGTTTCGCCGTCTGATAGACGTGGGCCGCTTTCAACAACGCCTTCGTCGGGATGCAGCCTTTATGTAGACATGTCCCGCCGAGTTTCTCGGCCTCCACGATTGCGACAGTTTTACCGGCTTGGGCCGCCTTGATGGCCGCGACATATCCGCCAGGACCGCCGCCGATGACGACGATCTCAAATTCTCGTGCCATGTGTATCCCCCTCATATTCTCGAACTGCTTCTTCTTGTCGGATGGCCCGGAGTGCACCTTCGGCGAGTGCCTTCAACTCATCTTCACCAGGATAGATGTGGACCGGCGCCAAATAGCCGACGCGCGCACTGATTTGCTCGGTCAGCCAAGTCGAATAGGCGATGCCGCCCGTCAACAGAATCGCGTCGACGTCACCAAATAAGGTGGCGCCATGTTTGGCGATCTCTTGGGCGACCCGGTACGCCATCGTCTCGTAAAGGAGTGCGGCTTGCTCATCACCGTCTGCCATCCGCTGTTCGATCTCGATCGCGTCGAACGTCCCGAGGTGGGCAAACAGACCTCCGTGTCCGACGATTTTCTGTTTCATTTCCGACTCTTTATACCTGGTACTATAACATAGTTCTACTACCTGTCCAACAGGAATCGAACCGGCTCGTTCCGGCGCGAGCGGTCCGTCGCCATCGAGTCCGTTGTTCACATCGATGACCGTCCCTTTGGCATGGGCGCCAACCGTGATGCCGCCTCCGAGGTGAGCGATGATCAGGTTAAGCTCTGTGTAATCGCTTCCATTTTCGGCTGCAAAACGCTTCGCGACCGCCTTTTGGTTCAAGGCGTGGAAGATGCTGCGTCGGTTGATTTCAGGCATTCCCGTTGGTCGCGCGAGCGGTCCTAGCTCGTCGACGACTACTGGATCAACGATAAAATTTGATACTTGAAATAACTCGCCGAGCTTGTGGGCGAGCAAACCGCCTAAGTTCGAGGCGTGCATGCCGAAACGTCCGCTCGCCAAGTCTTCCCGCATGAGCGGATTGACGGCGTACGTCCCCGACGTCATCGGGGCAAGCAAGCCACCGCGACCGACGATCGCGGACAAGTCCTCGCCCGCGATGCCCGTCTCGGCCAACAAGGCCCGTACTTCCCGTTCCCGATGCGAAAGTTGCTCCGGAATTGACAATCCTGTGACGTCGGCCCCATGACGGACGGTCCGAGACATGATCTCGACCGCTCCGTCAAACAAGCCGACCTTCGTCGAAGTCGAACCAGGGTTGATGGCAAGAATGAGCTGTCTTGTCATTTTAGCGACCACCTAACAGACTCTTTTCGACTTTCAAGAACTGGCTGCGTGAACGTGCCATCATCTGAATGCGCTCTTCAGCCATCTTCTCGGCCGCGACGTGGGTCGGTACACCGTCCCGTTCGGCAATCTCGAAGACGCGCTGCATGTTGTCGTAAATGAGCTCGACTTTCTTCATCGCCCGCTCGCGGTTATAGCCTTCGAGCTCGTCGGCCACGTTGATGACACCGCCCGCGTTGATGACGAAGTCTGGGGCGTAAAGGATACCGCGCTCCTCGAGCACGTCCCCGTGACGATCCTCAGCGAGCTGGTTGTTCGCCGCTCCGGCGACGATTTGGGCTTTGAGCATCGGAATCGTCTTGTCATTGATGACCGCACCGAGCGCACACGGGGCGAAGATGTCACAATCGACCGCATAAATCTCGTCCGGCTTGACGACCGTCGCGCCGAAGTCCGTCTCGGCCCGTTTGAGCGCCTCTTCGTTGATGTCGGTGACGACCAAGTGTGCCCCTTCTTCATGTAAGTGGCGGCACAAGTTATAGGCGACGTTCCCGACCCCTTGGACGGCGACCGTCTTGCCAGCAAGTGAGTCCGAGCCGAATTTCCATTTGGCTGCCGCCTTCATGCCGCGGTATACGCCATACGCCGTCACCGGTGACGGGTTGCCGCTCGATCCGAACGCCGGGCTGACACCGGTCACGTAATCAGTCTCCATGTGAATGAAGTCCATATCGGCGACCGTCGTATTGACGTCCTCGGCCGTTATATAACGGCCGCTGAGCGATTGGACGTAACGGCCGAACGCCCGGAACAGCGCCTCGGACTTGTCCGTCTTCGCATTCCCGATGATGACGGCCTTGCCGCCACCAAGGTTAAGTCCCGCTGCCGCGTTCTTATACGTCATCCCTTTGGCGAGACGGAGAACGTCCGTGAGCGCTTCTTCTTCTGAAGCGTAGTTCCACATCCGCAGCCCCCCGAGAGCCGGTCCGAGCGTCGTATCATGAATCGCGATAATCGCCTTCAATCCCGACGCCTGATCTTGACAGAAGACGATTTGCTCATAGTCTTCAGCCTGTAAGACGTCGAAAATGCGAAAGCGTGGTTCCATGTTAGTTTCCATCATTGATGATTCCTCCATATGCGTAGTTTATTTTTTGGCGTGCAGTAATGCGAACGCGAGTGAGTACAGCTTGGCCTCGGCCGTATCGGCCCGACTCGTCAAGACGACCGGGGCGGCCGCGCCGACGACGATGGCCGCCACACTTGCTCCGGCAAAGTACATCATCGACTTATAAAGGACGTTGCCGACCTCTATGTATGGGACGAGCAATAGGTCGGCTTGTCCGGCGACGTCGCTGGCGATGCCTTTTTGTTTGGCCGCGACCATGTCGACGGCGTTATCGAGCGCGAGCGGCCCGTCGACGATACAACCTTTGATTTGTCCGCGCCGGTTCATCTGACTGAGCAGTGCGGCGTCCAGTGTCGCCGTCATCTGCGGATTGACGACTTCGACCGCCGCGATGGCGGCCACTTTCGGCGACGCGTAACCGATGTCATGCATCGCCGCCACGGCGTTATGAATGATGTCGACTTTTTCATCGAGTGTCGGCGCGATATGGATCGCCGCGTCGGTCACCCCGATCAGCCGGTCCCGATTCGGGATTTGGAACAAGGCGATATGGCTGAGCGTCCGGTTCGTCCTCAGCCCCGTCTCCCGGCTGAGCACGGCTTTCATGAACGTCGACGTCGCGACCATTCCTTTCATGAGCACATCGGCTTCCCCCGTTTTGACGGCGAGTGTGGCCCGTTTGGCAATCTCTTTGTCGCCTTTGACGTGGATGATGTCGACCGCGTCCTCGTCGATGCCGTGATCATCACACAATCGTTTAATCTCTCGGGCCTCCCCGATCAGTTTGAACCGAGATAATCCGTGATCGGTCGCGAGCTTGACGGCGCGGATGACTTCTACGTCGGCCGCCCCGGCGATCGAGACGGTGCGCCCGTTCAGTTGTTTCGCTTGTTCGAGCATCCGTTCAAAATTCATGCGTGTCCCCCCTTGCCTGTCTTCACTTACTATCATGCAAGATTGTTTCCATTTTTGAAAGCGCTTTAATCGGTTGCGTATTACGCACATTATTGCATGGTATGAAAAAAAGTGCAGGTAATTTATTGCAGACGTTCAAGTTTATTATACAGCGTTCGGATCGAGATGTGTAATCGACGAGCCGCTTCCGACTTGTTGCCGTCCGCTTCCTCGATCGCCCGTTCAATCAAATCTCGTTCGTAACGTGCGACGGCGTCTTGCAAGGAAAGCGCGTCGGTCGGTCGTGTCGACGGGACACGGGCCGAGAGTTGAAGATGGTGCGGGACGATCCACTGTTCGCTGCTCGCCATATAGATCATCGCCCGGCCGAGCACGTTCTCGAGTTCTCGGACGTTGCCTTTCCAGTATTGGCTCTTCAACAGTTCGGTCGCCTCACGGTTCACACCGCGCACACTGCGGCCGTACTCTTGATTCAATTTACGGACGATGCGCTCACAGAGCGGCTCGACTTCTTCAAGCCGGTCCCGGAGCGGCGGGATATGGATCGGCATCCGATTGATCCGATAGTACAAATCTTCACGGAACGTCCCATCGGCCACTTTTTGTTCGAGGTCGGCATTCGTCGCCGCGATGATGCGTACGTCAACCGGGATCGCACTCGTGCCTCCGACCCGGACGATCTCATGCTCCTGCAGGACGCGGAGCAACTTGACTTGGACGTCGACCGGCAGTTCGCCAATTTCGTCTAAGAAGAGTGAGCCGCCATCGGCCTCTTCGAAATAGCCGACCTTCCCACCACGTTTCGCCCCGCTGAAGGCACCGTCCTCATAACCGAACAACTCACTCTCGAGGAGCGTCGGTGAGATGGCGGCGCAGTTGACGCGGACGAACTTTTTATATTTCCGCGGAGACTCTCCGTGGATCGCATGGGCGAACAACTCCTTACCTGTTCCCGACTCACCTCGGATCAGGACGGTGACAGGTGTGACAGCGGCGAGACGGGCCTGGTCGATGACGAACCGCATCGTATCGCTCGTCGCGATGATATCGGCGAACTGATATTTCGCCTCGAGGTTTCGGATTCGTGTCTTTGCTTCTTGCAACTCGTCCCGGAGCGCCCGAATTTGGGACACGTCGCGAATGACGCCGACCGAGCCGCGCAGTTTCCCTTCAACGATGATCGGTTCGGCGTTGACGAGAATGTCGCGCCGCGTCGCACCGATTTGCATCCGGATGTCACGGACACCTTGGCCTGTCGAGAGCACTTTCAAATGGACGCTCTCCTGCATGCCGATATCGGCCGTCGCCGGCTTATCGACCACGTCTTCTTTTTTGAATCCCGTCAATCGGGTATAAGAAGGGTTGATTAAAATCGTATTCCCGTTATGGTCGGCGACGGAGATTGCCTCGCTCGTACAGTCGATGATTGCCTCGAGCATCTGTTGGTTCTGTTTCAAGCGTTCGACGACGATACGGATGAACTCCCCGGGCAAGACGACCGCGTCCGCAAAATGTTCTTTCAACTCATCAAACGTCTCAGAGCGTCCGGTCGTCTCAATCACGAAATCGAGACGTGTTGCAGCACATACCCGCCAATCCCCCGCCGTCATAATCCCGTGGTTGCGCGCGAGCTGCACGCCTTCGGCCATCGCTTCCGGGTCGATGACGGCGACGACGGTGACGAGCGGCGAGTCGAGCAACATCTTCAACACCTCGGTCCCGCCTTTCCCCGCACCGACAATCATCAATCGTTTATTCATTCTAATATCCCCCATTTTACCGTTCTGCATCCATGCTACTGAACCTGAACTGATTTCGCAACCTCACAAAAAAGGCCGTGTCGAGCTATGTATTTTCTGTTAAAATAATGAGTGTTAAGGAGGAGATCCTATGCGTATCATCGCACTGCTGATCTTGATCATCCCTGGCCTACTTGGTGTCTATGGCATCAAGTTGCTTCGCGACAGTTTCTTCCTCAAGACGAGCGTCCCATTCTCTTGGATCGAGTCGGTGGCAGCCGCCTCCATGCTCCAAGGAACGTTCGGGCTGTTGATCGCGATGGGCGGGATTGGTTTTGTGGCAGGTTATATCTTCAATCGTGACAAGAAAACAGGCAAAGTCCCGCGAATAGATTCTTGAACACAAAAAAAGGTTCCCTAACTTGACTTCATTTCAAGTGCGGAACCTTTTTATTCGTATTGAATTGTGATCACTACGGATGATCTCCTCTCCTACTTGCTACAATCTTGTGACATGAGGTCCAATGGTCTTCTTAATGAAGAAGTTTGAAAGAAATTAGTAACTGCCGTCTTGCGTGAACGGAAACGTACCCATTCGAGTTACTAACAAATAGTCATCGGGTCATGTCGAACCATCCATCGTGAAGTCGAACGCTTGCCATAAACTGTTCAACGGTTGACAACACTCCTTTTGGTCAACTGAACGATTCGTTTTCCCCGAACACGGTCCCTAGCTTCGAACCGATGCCGGAATCGCCTCGCGAATGAGCGTACGTCGCGACCTCTCGTCGGGACGATGACGATTTGAGATGTCGTTCCCACCTCTGAGCTATTGACGGATAGCGGTCCGAGATGATTTCTTGCTCTAACCTGTTCCGGAACACGTTAGAAAGCGTTCATCTGACGCTCGTCCAAGTAACTTGGTACACCTTTATTATAACAAGTTCCGGTAATTTTGCAAGCGCTTTCTTTCACAATATTAAAGAAAATCAGGAGGAGAACCCCCTGATCGGTCATTGCTGTTTAAACGATTGATACGTGACGAAATATGAAATGAATTCGGAGTTTTTCGGACTGCGCTCGCGCTCAGGCCGGCCATCGAACATCTCATGGTCGCGCATCCCGTTCTCCCATGCCGTCTTGATGGCATGGCGCATCGCTCGCTCGACACGGGACGACGTCGTCTCATGCTCTTTCGCGATCATCGGATACAGTTCCTTCGTGATCAATCCGAGCAGCTCTTGACGCTCCCGGACGTAGACGACGGCTTGACGAATATATTTGAACCCTTTGATGCGCGGTGAAATCCCGAGTTGTTGCAATAACAGCGAGATATCGAGTTCTTCCGGCGACATCGCCTCGAATTCTCGGCTCGAACCAGCGGCGAGTTCGCGGATTTTCGTGATCAATTGTTGAATGTTGAACGGCTTGACCAAAAAGTAAGAAGCGCCGAGTTGAACGGCCTGTTTCGTCACTTCATCTTTCCCGAACGCACTGAGCATGATCACTTCCGGTTTGGCGTGAGCCAATTCCGTCTGTAACCGTTCGAGGACGCCGATGCCGTCCAGGTGCGGCATGATGATGTCGAGCAGCAGCACGTCCGGCTGGTGTGTCTTGACGACGTCTAAGCATGCCTCGCCGTCGTAGGCGGTCCCGACGACTTTTAAGTCGTCCTCGGACTCGAGTTGGCGGGTCAACAAGTCGACGATTTCTCGATTGTCGTCCGCGATGCATAATGTGATCAATTAAGACACCCCTTCGATAAACTTCCGTTTTAATTGGAGAGACATAGTGAGCAGTTCCTCCACATGTTGTTTCGTCAAATCCGTCATCTGCGCCCCGGCGATCATGCGCCCGAGCTCATCGACTCGTTCGGCATGACCGAGCGTGGAGACGTTCGTCTTCGTGCGATCATCCGTCTCCGTCTTCGTGATGTACAAGTGCTGATCTGCCATGGCGGCCACTTGAGCCAAATGGGTGATACAGAGCACTTGTGAGCCAACCGACAGACGGAAGATCTTCTCACCCATCGCTTGGGCGACCCGTCCTGAGACACCCGTGTCCACTTCATCGAAAATGATCGACGCGACGCCGACCGTTCGCGAGAAAATCGACTTCAAGGCGAGCATGACGCGGGACAATTCTCCGCCGGAGGCCACTTTGGCGAGCGGCTTGAAAGGCTCCCCGACGTTCGTCATCATATAGAATTCGACTTGATCGAGCCCGTCCGCCTTGAACGGCCCTTCTTTGAACCGAACTTCGAACTGGGTCTTCTCCATATACAATTCTTTCAATTCACGCTGAATCGCCTTCTCGAGCTCGGTAGCCGCTTGTTTACGGGCCGCCGATAGCGCCAGCCCGGACGTACGTACTTTTTGTTCGAGCTGGGCGAGCCGGTCCGATAGTTCTTGCAAATGTTCTTCCCGATTCGTCATCGATTTTAACTCATCAGCAATTTTTTCCCCGTACGTGATGACCTCGTCGATCGTGGCCCCGTATTTCCGCTTCAGCTGTTGGAACAAAGCGAGCCGCGTCTCGATCTCATCGAGCCGGATCGGATCGAATTCGAGCGAGTCGAGCTGGTCACGCAACTGAAATTTCGCGTCTTCGAGCAAGAAGTAAGCGTTCGAGATCGTCTCGGCCATCGGCGCGAGCGATGTCGACAATGCGGAAGCTTCCTCCATCTCGCGCATGGCGATGCCGATCTGGTCGAGCCCTTTCGCCTCATCCGCGACCGCCTCATACGATAACCGGACGTGCTGATGAATCCGCTCGAAGTTGGCGAGCTCGTTCCGTTCCTCCGTGAGCGCCTGTTCTTCACCGACTTTCAGCTCGGCCGCCTCGATCTCATTCGTCTGGAACGCGAGCAAGTCCATGCGTTGGGCCAACTCTTGTTCACTTTGACTCAACCGTTTCAACTCATCGGCGACGTTTTTCCAATCGACGTAAGCCTCGCGATATCGCTCGAGGAGCGGGGCGAGCTCGGCTTCGGCAAAGCTGTCCAAAATACCGAGATGGTACTCGGCTTCCATCAAGTGCTGATGCTCGTGCTGGCCATGGATATCGACGAGCAGTCGGCCGAGTTCGCGTAGCGTCGATAGCGGCATCATCTTGCCGTTGACACGGCAAACGCTCTTTCCGCTGCTATGTAAGTCGCGGCGTAAAATGACGGTCCCTTCTTCGATCTCGATCCCGTATTGGGTCGCCGCCTCGAGGATCGGGTGGTCCGGTTCGACGATGAACAGCCCTTCGATCTCCGCCTTGTCTTGACCGTAACGGACGAACTCGCTCGAGCCGCGTCCCCCGACGAGCAAACCGATGGCGTCGAGCAAGATTGACTTCCCGGCCCCGGTCTCCCCTGTCAATACGGTCATCCCACGTTTGAACGTGATATTCAGTTCATCGATGATCGCAAATTGTTTGATCGATAGTTCTGCTAACATACGATAATTCACCTCATAACATTCCGAGTAGTCGTTCGATGATTCGTTTCGCCTGGTCTTCGTCACGGGCGATCATCAAAATCGTGTCGTCTCCACATACCGTTCCGATCAGCTCGTCCCATGACAAATGATCGATCAAGACACCGATCGCATCCGCATTGCCCGGCAACACTTTCATGACGACCAAGTTTTGAGCCGAGTCGACCGAGACGAAGCTGTCACCGAGGATCCGCTTCATCTTGCCGTACGGATTGAAGCGTTGATCGGCCGGGAGACTATACTTATAGCGACCGTCGTTGAGCGGCACTTTCACGAGATGAAGTTCTTTGATATCCCGCGAAACTGTCGCTTGCGTCACCGGATAGCCGGAGCGGTGGAGCTCATCGACGAGCTCGTCTTGTGTCTCGATTTCACGATTGGTCACGATTTCTCGAATTTTAATCAAGCGCTGTCCTTTGTTCATACTCGCTGACACCTCATTTTATGTTTCGCATACTCAGTATCATTCTAAAGTATTGTCGAAAAAAGGTCTAGCTTTCGCGGGATGAATTCCCTGGATCGGCGAGCGGACACAAAAAAACTGCAGACAGGACGTCTGCAGCTCAAGCGTTCTTCTTCAATTGCGCGTGGGCGGCGTCGATGACCGCGTCCACGTCGATGGCTGGGTCGACACTGCCGACGCCGGTGAAACGGGCGAACAATAAGAATTCGATATTCCCATCCCCACCGGTGATCGGCGAGAAGTCGAGTCCCGCAACTTCGAACCCTTCCGAGGCGAAGTAACGGACCATGTCGTCGACGACCCGTTCATGGATGGCACGGTCCCGGACGATGCCTTTCTTGCCGACATCGGCCTTCCCGGCCTCAAATTGCGGTTTGACGAGCGCCATGACGATGCCGTTAGGCTTCAAAATCGTCTTCAACGGCGGAATCATGAGCCGAAGCGAGATAAATGAGACGTCAATCGTCGCAAAGTCCGGCGCCACCGGAAACTGGTCCGCGGTCGCATGGCGGAAGTTCATCCGCTCCATGACGACGACACGGTCATCGCTCCGCAGCTTCCATGCCAATTGGTTATAACCGACGTCGACGGCATACATTTGCGTGGCCCCGTTTTGGAGCGCACAATCGGTGAAACCGCCTGTCGATGAACCGATATCGATGCCGATGTTACCAGCCACATTGAACGGGAAGACTTGGAGCGCTTTTTCAAGCTTCAGTCCCCCCCGTCCGACGTATGGCAACACTTGGCCTTTCACTTCGAGCGGGATGTCGTCAAACACTTTGTCCCCTGCCTTATCGAGCCGTTCGGTCCCGCTATAGACGAGCCCGGCCATGACAGACCGCTTCGCCTTCTCTCTCGTCTCCGCTAACCCGCGGTCGACGAGGAGTACATCTAATCTAGTTTTCTTTCGTTTTTCCATAGTTCCTCACACATTCTGTCGATTTGTCACTTGAACGAACTGCTGAACCGAGTCAGCGATTTGCGTCGGACGGAGCCCGATTTCTTCGAGCAATTGATTGACGCCGCCGTGTTCGATATAGCGGTCCGGAATGCCAAGTCGGAGCACACGCGGGAACTGCCCGGCATCGCTCGCATGTTCGAGCACACTGCTGCCGAAACCTCCGGCGAGCGCCGCTTCCTCTAACGTGACGAGCGGGATGCCTTCCGCGTATAAAGCGGAGAGCATGACGTCGTCGAGCGGTTTGATCGTCCGAGCGTTGATGACACGGACGCTCACTTGTCCTTCAAGCAGTGCACGCACTTCAAGCGCGTCTTGCACTTGTGGACCGAACGTCAAGATGGCGACATCCGTTCCGTCCGCGACCGTCTCCCAGACGTCGAGCGGCAATTCGCGGAGCGTCTCGCTCATCGGTGTCCCGATTCCTTCGCCGCGCGGGAAACGGACGGCGATTGGACCGTCATCATACTTCAGCGCCGAATAGACGAGATGTTGCAATTCCTCTTCGTCTTTCGCCATCAAGATGCGAATGTTCGGCACGTGGCGCATAAAGGCGATATCGAACACGCCTTGGTGCGTCTCCCCGTCCGCTCCGACGAGACCAGAACGATCGATCGTGAAGACGACGTTCAAGTTTTGACGGCAAATGTCGTGCACGAGCTGATCATAGGCGCGTTGGAAGAACGTCGAATAGATCGAGACGACCGGCTTCAAGCCTTGTGTCGCCTGTCCTCCGGCCAATGTGACCGCATGTTGCTCGGCGATGCCGACGTCAAACATCCGCTCCGGGAATTGCTTGTTGAAGCAATCAAGTTTCGAGCCGACGCTCATCGCTGGTGTGATGAGTGTCACGCGCTCGTCCGTCTCGGCGACTTTCGTGATCGTCTCAGCGACGACCTTCGAATAGCTCGGTCCTTTGACCTTGCCTTTGATGACTTCTCCCGACTCGATTTTATACGGTCCGAGACCGTGCCACGTGCCGACACCATCGAGTTCGGCCGGACGATAGCCCTTGCCTTTTTTCGTGATGACGTGAACGATGACCGGTCCATCGATTTTCTTGGCGTACTCGAGCGTCTCGAGCAGGTCGCGTAAATCGTGACCGTCCGTCGGTCCGAAGTACGTGAATCCGAGCTCTTCGAAGAACGTCCCTGGGATGAGCGCTGATTTCAGCATATCCTTCACGCGTTCCCCGCTCCGTTCGAGCGAGTTGCCGACGATCGGGATATGTTTGATGAGCGTCTCGACTTCCTCACGGGCGTGTTTCAGTTTACGTGACGACCGCATCCGGCCGAGCATATTGTGCATCGCACCGACGTTCGGCGCGATCGACATCTCGTTATCGTTCAAGATGACGATGACGTTTTGTTTCTCGGCGCCAATATGGTTGAGCGCTTCGAGCGCCATTCCCCCAGTGAGCGCCCCGTCCCCGATGATGGCGATGGCCCGGTCGTTCGAGCGTCCTTTCAACTCGTTCGCGATGGCGATTCCCATCGCGGCCGATAAGGACGTCGAGCTGTGCCCCGTCTCCCAGACGTCATGATCGCTCTCACAACGCTTCGGGAAGCCGCATAAGCCGTTGTATTGACGGAGCGTATCGAACTGACTCGTTCGTCCTGTCAAGATTTTGTGGACGTACGCTTGATGCCCCACGTCCCATACGAGTTGGTCTTTCGGACTGTCAAATACACGGTGCAAGGCAAGCGTCAATTCGACAACCCCTAGGTTTGGTCCCAAGTGCCCTCCCGTTTCAGCCAATTTTTCAATCAAAAACCGTCTGATGTCTGCGCCGAGCGCTTCTAACTCGGGTACCGACATCTTTTTTAAGAATGACGGGTCTTGAATGGATGTCAAGTCCATGATGACCATCCTTTCTCCTGTCTTATTACTGATTCGTACCTTACATTTTACAAGAATGTGTCCATAGATGCTATACATTCACAAAAACAAAGGTGACACGATGTGCTCATCGTGTCACCGAGATTAATGATTGCGTCGTACGACGAAGTCGAGAAGCTCCCGTAAAAGCGGGGCCTCGACCGAAAGTTCGGCCAGTGCGGCCTCACTTTCCGTGACTTCTTGTTCCAGCGCTTTTTTCGCTCCATCGAGACCGAGCAGTTTCGGATACGTCGCTTTATCGTTTCCTTCGTCCGAACCGACCCGCTTCCCGATGAGCGCCTCGTCTCCTTCGACGTCTAAAATATCATCTTGGATTTGGAAGGCGACCCCGAGGTGTTTTCCGAACCGTGCGAGCGCCTGACGATCCGTCTCGGAAGCGTCCGAAAGGATGGCCCCCGCTTCAAGGGCATACACGAGAAGCGCCCCAGTCTTCCGCTCATGGATCGATTGCAGAGTCGACAGTGTCACACCGCTCCGTTTTTCAGCGAGCATGTCATCGAGCTGACCGCCGACCATGCCGGCGCTGCCTGCCGCTTCACTGAACCGTGTCATGAGGGCGACGACTTTCGTCGCTTCCAAATCGGCCCGTGCGATGAGATGAAACGCATCCGTCAGCAAGGCGTCGCCTGCGAGAATCGCCGTCGCCTCATCGAACTGACGATGGTTCGTCGGACGCCCGCGACGGACGTCATCGTCATCCATCGCCGGAAGGTCATCATGGATGAGCGAGTAGGTGTGGACCATCTCGAGGGCGACGGCCGCTTCATGCCCGAGCGCCCGCGGACGGCCATATGTATCGAGGACGGCATAAAGAAGGGCCGGACGAATCCGTTTCCCCCCCGCCTCGAGGGAGTATGTCATCGATTGAAACAAGCGCTCCGGCATCAGAGACGAATCGAGCAAGCGACGCGTCGCCTGTTCGACCTCTTCTTTCCATGCCTGTAGATGGACCTGCACGCTCATACGGTCCCTCCTTTTTCACGGAGCGTCCCGTCGAGTTCAAGAATTTCGTCCATTTTTTGTTCCGCCGCCGTCAATTTGGTCTGACAGAGGGCAGACAATCGTACGCCTTCCTCGTAAAGGGTCATCGCTTCTTCAAGGGCGACTTCTCCCGTCTCGAGTTGTGTCACGATTTCCTCGAGCCGGGCGAGCGCCGCTTCAAACGTCAGTTCTTCTTGTTTCTTCGCCATCGTGTCTCTCCTTCACTTCCGCGACGGCATGGCCATCCCGAAATCGGATCGTCACCAGGCCGTCATGTAGTTGTTTGACATCTTTCACGTACGTCCCGTCCTGTTCGACGAACGTGTATCCTCTCGCGAGCACGGCGAGCGGGCTGACAGATTGCAATCGTCCTGCCAACTGTGCGAATTGATCCGCCGGTCTCTCGAGAGGTCGAATGCGTTCTAACCGTCCTTCATATTGCCGGAAACGGTCGTCTTGCGTTCGGAACACTTGCATCAGATTGCGGACGTCGAGGCGTTGGGACGACGCTGCGAAACGGTGCCGCGCATGTGTCACTTGTTTCGTGGCACTCTGTTCGAGCCGAATCTCGGCCTGGGCGAACCGCTCTCGCTTTTGAATGATCGTATAGCGGGGCGACTTGAGGCCGTAACTGTTTTTCATGCGCTCGACACGTTCGCGAAGCGAGGCCATTTGCGTCGTCACGACCCGCGTGAGTGCGCGACTTAAGCGCTCCACATCTTTTCGTTGCGCTTCGATCGTTGCCGTCGCGAGCTCCGCCGCCGCTGTCGGAGTGGCAGCCCGTACGTCGGCGACGAAATCAGCCAACGTAAAATCTGTCTCGTGACCGACGGCCGAAATGACAGGAATCTCGGAATCGTAGATTGCTTCGACGACGACATCCTCGTTGAACGCCCACAATTCCTCGATCGATCCACCTCCGCGTCCGACGATCAATACATCGCAGTCGGTGCGTTCATTCATCCACCGAATCGCACTCGCCACTTGCGGAGCGGCTTGTTCACCTTGGACTGCGACAGGAGCGAACGTGATGGCCACGTGCGGTGCCCGCCGTCTAAGCGTCGTCGCGATATCGTGCAAGGCTGCGCCTTTCGGAGACGTGATGATTCCGATGCGCTCAGGGAACGCCGGTAGCGGACGTTTCCGTTCCGCCGCGAACCAGCCCTTCGCCTCGAGCTCACGTTTCCTTGCCTCATAGCGTTCGAACAAGATGCCGATGCCGTCTTGCCGCATGAGCTCGACGTACAATTGAACATCACCGGTCGACTCATACATCGTCACTCGAGCGACGACGACCACGTTCATCCCGTCCGTAGGTTCAAAGTTGAGCGTGCGGGCATCTCGTGAGAACATGACCGCCTTCATGCGGGACGATTCGTCTTTCAGTGTGAAATAGCAGTGCCCTGAGGCGTACCGTTTAAAGTTCGAGATTTCGCCGATGACGGCGACTTGTTGCAACACCGGGTCACCGTCGAGTTGACGTTTCACATAACGGACGACTTCAGAGACTTGAATCGGATTAGCCACGTGAGGCGACCTCGACCGTATTGTGCATGAGCATCGTGATCGTCATCGGACCGACACCACCCGGAACCGGGGTGATGGCGCCAGCGACGTCGCGGACACCATCAAAGTCAACATCTCCGACGAGACGGCTGTCGACGCGGTTGACACCGACATCGATGACGATCGCTCCCGGTTTGACCATCTTGTTCGTGACGAGACCGGCCCGACCGACGGCGACGATCAAAATGTCGGCTTGACGCGTCATCGCACCGAGGTCGACCGTTTTCGAGTGACAATATGTCACCGTGGCCGACTCGTTCAAAAACAGCATCCCGACAGGTTTCCCGACGATTTGGCTGCGACCGACGACGACGACGTGTTTACCGACGAGGTCAGTCTGTGTCTTGACGAGATGGAGAATTCCGTGCGGCGTGCACGGCAACAGTGTCTCGAGACCGAGCATCATCTTCCCGACGTTGGTCGGATGGAACCCATCCACATCCTTGTCTGGCGAGATGCGCATGATGACACGGTTCTCATCGATATGCTTCGGTAGCGGCAATTGAACGAGGATGCCATGGAGCTCGTCGTCCTCGTTCATCGAATCAATCAGTTCGAGCACTTCACGTTCCGAGATCGTCTCATCGAAACGAATCACTTGTGAATCGATCCCGATCTCAGCTGCTGCCCGTTCTTTACCCCGGACGTAGCTGTGGCTCGCCGGATCATCCCCGATTAAAATGACTTTCAGTTTCGGAACGATGCCGCGCGCACGAAGCGCACTGACCCGTTCTTTCAACGTTTCCCGATATGATGCTGCGATTTGTTTCCCGTCGATCACTACTGCCATCTCTCTCATCCCCCGTTGTTTTAGGTTTCTCTGTAGTTGGTGTGGTGTCTTCTCTATTTGTATGACGCGTTTCTCTCTCTTCGTTTACGCTTTGATAATGTTGCCGAGGACGCCGTTGACGAGCTTGGCCGCTTCTTCGTCGGCGAACGACTTGGCGAGTTCGACCGCCTCGTTGATCGTCACTTTGTCCGGAATCGTCTCGACATAGAGCAACTCGTACGTCGCCATGCGGAGAATCGTCCGCTCGACGTTGCCGAGGCGATCGAGTCTCCAGTTTTTCAAGTTTTCGACGAGCAGTTCGTCAATTTCGTCTTTCTTTTCTAACGTCTCGACGACGAGTTGTTCGTAGAATGGATCCGAATCCATACCGTCGAGGGCGAATTCGATGGCCTCGTCCACCTTAAGTTTTGATACTTCGATTTGAAAAAGCGTTTGAATCGCTTTTTCTCGTGCTTCATGACGTTTCATTCAGATACTCTCCTTTTGCATGCTTTCATTGTGATAGTTTAGCATAAAGCCTCCATAAATTCAGTACAAAAAACCAGGAAGCCCAAATAATGTTCGGGCTTCCTGGTATGGTTCATTTTGTGAGCGTCATTTCTTTTTCGACAAATTTCGTGTCGAACGCGCCCGCTCGGAAACGTTCGTGCGCCATGACTTGTTGATGGAATGGGATTGTCGTATGAATGCCCGATACCGTGAACTCATCGAGCGCGCGAAGCATCTTCGCGATCGCCTCTTCCCGCGTCGGGGCATGGACGATCAACTTCGCCACCATCGAATCATAGAACGGCGGGATGACCGCGCCTGCGAACAGGCCGCTGTCGACCCGGACACCCATACCGCCCGGCACGATGTACTGATCAATTTTCCCAGCCATCGGACGGAAGTCGGCAAACGGGTCCTCGGCGTTGATGCGGCACTCGATCGAGTGTCCGCTGAACGTGATGTCGGCTTGACTGATCGCGAGCGGATGACCGAGCGCGACCTCGAGTTGTGCTTGGACGAGGTCGAAGCCGGTGATCATCTCGGTGACCGGATGTTCGACTTGGATTCGCGTGTTCATTTCCATGAAATAGAACTCGTTCGACTCCGGGACGTAGATGAACTCGATCGTACCGGCACCAGAATAACGAATCGCTTTGGCCGCTTTCACGGCCGCATCTCCCATCGCTTGGCGCGTCGCCTCATCGATCGCCGGCGACGGTGCCTCCTCGATCAGCTTCTGCATCCGGCGCTGAATCGTGCAATCACGTTCTCCGAGATGGATGACGTTGCCGTACTGGTCGGCGAGCACTTGCACCTCGACGTGGCGGAACGACTCGATGTACTTCTCGAGATAGACGTCGCCGTTGCCGAACGCCTGCTTCGCTTCTTTACGAGTATCCGTGAGCCCTTTGACAAGCTCTGTCTCATCATAGGCGACACGGATTCCGCGTCCACCGCCTCCGGCCGTCGCTTTGATGATGACCGGATAACCGATTTCACGGGCGAGTTCTACCGCTTCCTCGTCGGTCACGACACCGCTCGATCCCGGGACGACCGGAACGCCCGACTCGATCATCGTTCGCTTCGCCTCGTCTTTAATGCCCATCTTCCGAATCGCATAACTGCTCGGTCCGACGAATTGGATGCCGCACGCCTCGCTCATCTCGGCGAATTCGGCGTTTTCGGCCAAAAAGCCGTACCCCGGATGAATCATCGTCGCATCGACCGCACAAGCGACCGATAGGATGTTCGGGATATTCAAGTATGAGTCTTTGGACGGGTTCGGTCCGATGCAGTACGCCTCGTCGGCGAGACGGACGTGCAACGCCTCACGGTCGGCCTCGGAGAAGACGGCGACCGTCGGAATGTTCAACTCTTTCGCGGCCCGGATGATCCGGACCGCAATTTCTCCACGGTTTGCAATGAGTAGTTTCATAGACACCTCACTTCACGCTGAAGAGCGCTTGACCGTATTCGACTAAATCGCCGTCAGCGACGAGCATCTCGACGATTTCTCCGCTGATTTCCGCCTCGACGTCATTGAACAGCTTCATCGCTTCTAAAATACAGACCACTTGTCCAGCTTCGACACGATCGCCGACTTGGACGTAGGCATCCTTGTCCGGTGCCGGTCGCGAATAGAACGTCCCGACCATTGGTGACGTGATCGTCCGTAGGTTGCTCGGGGCCGCTTCCGGTGTGACTGCTTGCTCCGCCTGAGCGGCCGGTGTAGGTGCAGCGACCGGCGCCGCTTGGGCGACTGGTGTATGATGGGCGGCGAGTTGCGGGGCCGCTTCTTTTTTCAATGATAGTTTAAATTCAGACGTCTCGAGCTCCAACTCGTGGACGGACGTCTGATCGAGCATTGTGATCAGCTCTTTAATATGTTCGATTTGCATGAAATAACCCCCTGTTTATACCTGGTACTAATCTCTACTCTACTATAACTGGTCAGACCAGTGAATGCAACGACAAAAAAAGGGCCCATTCCGAAGAATGGACACCCTTTGCCTTACCCGTTATAGCGGCCCGTGAACTCGCCTGTGCGCGTGTCGACCGTTACTTTTTCGCCTGGCTCGATGAAGAGCGGCACTTGAATGATGTGGCCCGTTTCGACCGTCGCGTTTTTCTTCACGTTCGATGCCGTGTCACCTTTGACGCCTGGATCGGCCTCGACAATCGTCAAGACGACCGTCGTCGGGAGCTCGATGCCGAGAATCTCGCCATCGTAGTCAGCGATGCTCACTTCCATGTTTTCAAGCATGTACGGGAGCGCCGCTTTCACTTGCTCGCCCGTGAGTTCGAGCTGCTCATACGACTCTGTGTCCATGAACACGTACGTGTCGCCCATCGGGTAGAGGTACTGCATACGCTTACGTTCGATGTGGGCACGCTCGATGCGCTCGCCGCCACGGAACGTCGTCTCTTGAATCGCCCCCGTGCGCAAGTTACGCATCTTCGTACGAACGAAAGCCGCGCCTTTACCCGGCTTGACGTGTTGGAATTCGATGACTTGCCAAATCGATCCGTCCGACGTTTTGACCGTTAAGCCTGTTTTTAAATCGTTAACTGATACCATGTTGATTTCCTCCTAAGATGAGCTGAGACTCAAGCCTCAATCGTAATTAACTCTTTTGGCGACTGCGTGAGACGGAAATTGCCAGTCTCAGTGATGACGATATCGTCCTCGATGCGACATCCGCCGATTCCGGCGATGTAGATGCCTGGTTCGACCGTGACGACCATCCCCGGTTCGAGCATCGTCTCCGAACGGAATGACAACCCTGGCGCCTCATGGACTTCCATGCCGAGACCGTGTCCCGTCGAATGCCCAAAGTACTCACCATAACCGGCTTCTTTGATCACATCACGCGTCAACGCGTCCGCCTCGATTCCCGTGATCCCGGCTTTCGTGCCTTCGACACCCGCGAGTTGTGCGCGGAGTACCGTATCATAGATGTTGCGCAACTCGTCTGAGATCTCTCCGACGGCGAGCGTGCGCGTGATGTCCGAGCAGTACCCCTGATAGTAAGCCCCGAAGTCGAGTGTCACGAGTTCGCCTGCCTCGATGACCTTATCACTGGCCACACCGTGCGGCAATGCCGAGCGATGGCCCGATGCAACGATCATATCAAACGACGACGAGTCGGCTCCTTGAGCACGCATGAACATCTCGAGTTCATTCGCGACCTCTTTCTCTGTCCGGCCCGGGCGGATAAACGACTGGATATGGGTGAACGCCGCATCCGCAATCGCCGCAGCTTCCTTCATTATCTTAATCTCTGACTCATCCTTAATCAAGCGTAGCTTTTCGACGATGCCTGATGTCTCGACGAGTTCGGCGTTGACGTCTTTTTCATACGTCCGGAATTGCCCGACCGTCATGTCATCTTGCTCGATACCGAGGCGTGCGACCGCTTCCCGGTCCACGACTTCTGCGACCGACTTGATGAGCGATGTCTTGTGTTCAATGATGTCGAACCCTTTCACTTGGCTCGCGGCCTGTTCCGTGTAGCGGAAGTCGGTGATGAAGCTCGCCGACTTTGGCGTGATCACAAGGACGCCACTCGACCCGGTGAACCCCGACAAGTAGCGGATATTCTTCCGTTTCGTCACGAGCAATCCGTCAATTCCGTTCGCTTCTAGCTGAGCTTGCAGTTTGTTGACCCGTTCAATCATGTCGATTCCTCCAATGTTCGATCAGCGCCTGCAACGCGAGCGTGTAACTCGTCAACCCGAAGCCGCTGATGACGCCGAGACAGACGCCGGCGAGCTTGGATTCATGACGAAACGACTCTCGTGCATGCACGTTCGAGATATGTACTTCGACGACCGGGGCCTTGATGGCGGCGATGGCATCTCGGAGCGCGATTGACGTATGTGTATACGCCCCGGCGTTGAAGATGACCCCCGCATAATCGTACGCTTCGTGTAGCGCGTCGATCAGTTCGCCTTCATGGTTGGATTGGACGAACGTCAACTGGACGTCATCTGGTGCGGCGAGCAACAGCTCCGCTGTCAGTCCCTTCAACGAGACGTCACCATATACGTCCGGTTCACGTCTCCCGAGTAGATTCAAATTCGGCCCATTCAAGACGAGTATGTGCACAAGTCTTCCCCCCTGTTCGTCAAGTCGCCTCTATTGTAACAAATTTAACGGTTGTAGCGACAATTGACGTTCATGTGGTTTCGTTTTTTAGGTGAATCACGGTATAATTCAACTATATAACTGTAGGAATCGAGGAAATGTCATGAAAACTAAACCACTGATCCCCGTTGGAGGCCAAGCGCTTGTGGAAGGCGTCATGTTTCAAGGACGCGCCGAGAGTGCCTCGGCAATCCGCCGGAAGGACGGATCCATCGAGACGTTCGAGCAACCTCGCATCCTCGTCCCCTGGGTCCAATCGTTAAAGAAAGTCCCGTTCCTGCGCGGCGTGGTCGCCTTATACGAATCGCTCAAAAACGGTTCCGCCCACATGAACTTCGCCAGTGATCGCTATGACGTCGACCCGAGCGAGGACGAGGCGACGAAACCGGATGAGAAGAAACAGAACATCTTGATGGTCATCATGATCGCGGTCGTCGGGATCATCTCGTACGTGTTCGGCAAGCTGATTTTTAACGTCACACCGGCCCTGCTCGCCGCCATGTTCCAAAGCGTGCCCGCATTGTCCGGTCACGTGATTCAAAACCTCCTCGAAGGGGGAATAAAATTAGTATTGCTGCTCAGTTACCTCTATTTGATTTCCTTGACACCGCTCATTCGACGCGTGTTTCAATATCACGGCGCTGAACACAAGGTCATCAACTGTTATGAGTCCGGACGACCGATCACCGTCGACAACGTCCGCTCGAGCTCACGCCTCCACTATCGCTGTGGGTCAAGCTTCATCCTGTTCACCGTTTTCGTTGGCATCGGCGTCTATATGGTCGTCCCGATCGACCCGCTCTGGGTCCGACTCGTCAGCCGCATCGCCTTATTACCGGTGGTCATCGGCATCTCGTTCGAGGTGCTCCAATTCACAAACCGTTTTCGTGAACATCGCTTCCTATCCGTCCTCGGCAAGCCGGGACTATCGCTACAGCTGTTGACGACGCGTGAACCAAACGATGAGCAAATCCGCGTCGCCATCGAGGCTTTCGAAACATGGGAACGTTCAGAACTAGGTCAACCGGCCGCGCAAAGAGAGGGATAAAGAGGAGGAAAGCACCATGATCAGACAAAGAATCGGTACGACCGCTGCCACGATCGTGTTCATCTTAGGCTTCATCGGAGTCGGACATATGCTCGCGACCGACCCCGGTCGCTTGTTCAGACAGTTGCTCTTCATCGGTATTTTCGGGTTAATCTTCTATGTGATTTACCGTGTGTTCATGGCTCCTAAAATCTCAGCCGAGGATATGCGGTACCGGAAGACCGCTCAGGCTTCCAAAAAACGGATGCAACGTCCCGGTGCGAACCCTAAAGTGAAACCGTCCGCGACGACGAAAAAGAAAGCGAAACCTGGTTCAAACGTGACGAAACTCTCGAAGCGCCCGGCTCGTTCGACGCATCGTAGCGACGCCCCTCACCTCACCGTCATCGAGGGGAAGAAAGGCAAGAAGAAAAAGAAAGCGAACATGTGAAAACGAACCAGATCGCCACGGGCGACCTGGTTCGTTTTTTATCGTGATTCGGAAGTCAGTCCGTTTCAACGAAACCGATATACGGTAGATTGCGATACTGTTCGGCGTAGTCGATACCGTACCCGATGACGAACTCATCCGGGATCTCGAAGCCGACGTAATCGGCGTCGAGCGTGACGAGTCGGCGGGCCGGCTTGTCGAGAAGTGTACAAATCTTCAATTGCCCCGGTTGATGTAACGTCATATGCTGACATAAGAATTTGAGCGTCTGTCCCGTGTCGATGATGTCTTCGATGATGACGACGTACTTCCCTTCGACATCGAGGTCTAAATCTTTCCGGAGTTGGACGTTCCCGCTCGAAGTCGATTTCTTCCCATAAGAAGACGTCGCCACCGTATCAAGTTGGACACTGCCCGTCATCTGTCTCATCAAATCAGCCGCAAAGACGAGCGACCCTTTCAAGACGGCCACAAGGACGATTGGTGTCCCGGCCGCATCCCGTTCGATTTGTTCAGCGAGTTCCGCCACGCGCTGTTTGATTTGTGCTTCGTCAAACAGTTTCCCTTTGATTTGAATATCCATCATGTCGGCGATTGTTCGCCGTCACCCCCTTATCATTCTTACCAGCACCCATTCTATCACAAAAACAAACCAAAAACAGACTAAAATTCAATTAAAACGTTTCATTGTTCGGTTCTAGAGGCGTTTTGATAAAAAAAGACCGCTCCCGAATCGATTCATCGGTCGCGGTCATCTAGACTCACTCATCGTCGTTCGTATTCAGTTCTTGAAACGCGCGAAACTGGGCCATCAGTTCGGGCTTATCTTCAAAAAATTCGACGAACTGGGTCATGCAATCAAGCGTGTTCGAGCTCAAATGGTGCTCGATCCCTTCGACGTCTTCGTAGACATGGGCCTCGTCGACACCGATCAAACGTAAAAATGATTCGAGCATCGCATGACGCTCGACGAGTCGTTTCCCGATTTTTTGACCTTTTTTCGTCAACATGAGTCCTCTATATTTCTCATAAATCAAATAGTCTTCCCGGTCGAGCTTTTGCACCATTTTCGTGACAGAGGAGGGATGCACCCCTAAATGTTCGGCGATATCGGACACGCGGGCGTATCCTTTCTCGACCATTAGCAAATAAATTCGTTCTAAGTAATCTTCCATACTCGGTGTCGGCATGGGCGTAGCCTCCCCTTATGTTCCGTTCTGCAACCTCTATTTTAACGCAACCACCTAGAAACCGAAAGCAGAACGGGTAAATCCATCAGTCAATCATTGTCTCATGACCTTAAATTCTTTATAATGGATGTTGGTGAAACTTAATAGAGAAAGGGAGAACATCAATGGGAATCGAAACTATCCTCGTCATCATCCTATGGGCTGCGCTCATCGCATACATCGTCTGGCGTTTCTTGCCGGCACGCGGTTTGAAGAAAATGAAACAAGAAGAGTTTCGTGCGTCGCTCCGTAAAGGACAATTGATTGACGTCCGTGAACCGAACGAGTATAAGGGAGGCCACATCGTCGGCGCCCGTAACATCCCGGTCGGCCAATTAAAACTACGCATGAAAGAACTTCGCAAAGATCAGCCGATCCTCATGTATTGCCAAGGCAAGTCGCGTTCGAACCAGGCGGCCAAATTGCTTATGAAAAATGGTTATACCGACATTTACATGCTCGATGGCGGTTTCAAAAACTGGAAAGGGAAAGTCAAGAAAGACTGACCTGCCCACCACGTCCACTCCTCACTCCGAGGAGGGACGTTTTTTTATTTCCAGAAAAAAACCCGCTCACGAATAGTGAGCGGGTTCGGATTCAATTGATTGACGACGGTTGGCGTCGTTCGTATTTGAGCACCGGTTTCCGAGCCGCAAGCGTCTCGTCCAAGCGTTTGACGACCGTCGTATGCGGGGCCGTCTGAACGATTTCCGGATTCTCTTCCGCCTCTTTGACGATTTGGAGCATCGCATCGCAGAAGGCATCGAGTGTCTCTTTCGACTCCGTCTCCGTCGGTTCGACCATGATGCACTCCTCGACGTTGAGCGGGAAGTAAATCGTCGGTGGGTGATAACCGAAATCGAGCAAGCGTTTGGCGATATCGAGCGTCCGAACGCCGAGTGCTTTCTGACGTTTTCCAGACAAGACGAACTCATGCTTGCAGAACGTGTCATACGGCACATCGAACGCATCTTTCAAACGGGCGAACATATAGTTGGCGTTCAATACCGCTTCGCGTGAGACGCGCGTCAACCCTTCCGCACCCATCGTCTTGATGTAGCTATAAGCCCGGACGTTGATCCCGAAGTTGCCATAGAACGGTTTGATGCGACCGATCGATTGCGGGCGATCATAATCGAGCGTGAAGCCAGACTCAGAGCGGCGCGCGATCGGCGTCGGCAAGTACGGAATCAAATCGCGTTTCACCCCGACCGGACCAGAACCCGGCCCGCCACCGCCGTGCGGCCCTGTGAACGTTTTGTGCAAGTTCAAGTGGACGACGTCGAAGCCCATATCCCCAGGACGGGCGATGCCTAGAATCGCGTTCGAGTTAGCACCGTCGTAATACAGTTTGCCGCCGGCCTCGTGCACGACTTTGGCAATCTCTAAAATATCAGCCTCGAACAAACCGAGCGTGTTCGGGTTCGTCAGCATGAGCGCTGCCGTATCCGTCCCGACTTTCGCTTTCAAATCCTCCAAATCGACGAGCCCGCGCTCATCCGACTTGACCGTTACCGTCTCGAAACCGGCGACGACGGCCGAGGCCGGGTTCGTTCCGTGTGCCGAATCAGGCACGAGTACTTTCGTCCGTTCCATATCACCGTTGTGATGGTGGAACGCCTTGATGAGCATGAGACCGGTCCATTCCCCATGGGCCCCGGCTGCAGGTTGCAGGGTCACTTCATCCATGCCAGTGATCTCAGCAAGTTGTTCTTGCAGATCGACCATGAGCTCGAGCGCCCCTTGAATCGACTCGACCGGCTGCAACGGGTGAATATGGGCGAAGCCAGGAAGTCGGGCCATGTCTTCATTCACTTTCGGGTTATATTTCATCGTGCACGAACCGAGCGGATAGAAACCGGAGTCGACTCCGTGGTTACGTGTCGAGAGCGACGTGTAATGGCGTACGACATCGAGTTCAGACACTTCTGGCAGTTCGGCCGCCTCTTGTCGAACCATCGAAGCCGGCAAGAGCGTCTCCAAATCGACTTCCGGTACCGTCGGCGTCGGCAAATTGTAGCCAGTCCGCCCCTCACGTGACACCTCAAAGATAAGCGTTTGTTCGTGTTGCATCAGTTCATCCCCCCAACCACTTCAACAAATAAATCGATTTCTTCTTTCGTTCGAAGCTCCGTCGCACAGAGCAACATCTGGGTCTGACGGTCCGTTTCATACGTCCCGAGCGGCAAACCGCCGATGATACCATTGTCGAGCAGGTGACGCGATACTTGCTCCGCATCGATTCCGAAGTCGACGACGAACTCGTTGAACATCGGTCCTTCATCGATAACCGTATAGCCGGCCGCTTTGAGCGTTTCTTTCATGTAATGGGCCGTTTGAATGTTACGGACGGCCATGTCACGAATCCCGTACTTCCCGAGTGCGGACATCGTGATCGATGCTGCGAGCGCATTGAGCGCTTGGTTCGAGCAAATGTTCGACGTTGCCTTGTCACGACGGATGTGCTGCTCTCGGGCCTGAAGCGTCAAGACGAAGCCGCGCTTGCCATCCTCATCGACCGTCTGTCCGACGAGACGACCCGGAAGTTTGCGCATGAGCGCTTTTTTGACGGCGAAGTATCCACATGACGGGCCGCCGAAGCTTTGCGGAATCCCGAACGGTTGGGCGTCACCGACCGTGATGTCGGCCCCGAGCGCACCCGGCGACTCCAAAATCCCGAGCGCGAGCGGATTGCTCGACACGACGAACAAGGCGCCGGCGTCGTGCGCTGCTTTCGCGAGGGCTGACAAGTCCTCGACGCGTCCATAAAAGTTCGGATATTGGACGACGAGACACGAGGCGTCCGTCAAATCGATGTCTGTCACGTCGGTCAATCCGGCGTTAACGTCCGTATACTCGACCGTGAGCCCTGGCCCACCGGCATACGTCCGGATGACGTCCTTCGCTTCCGGATGGACCGCTCCCGAGACGACGACACGTTTTTTCTTCGTATGGGCACTCGCGAGATACGTTGCTTCAGCGAGGGCTGTGATGCCGTCGTACATCGACGAGTTGGCCACGTCCATGCCCGTCAATTCGCAAATCATCGTTTGGAACTCGAACATCGCTTGGAGTTCACCTTGCGAGATTTCCGGCTGATACGGCGTATAGGCTGTATAGAACTCGGAACGGAGAAGAATGTGGTTCATGACGCTCGGAGAGAGGTGATCGTACATTCCGGCCCCGAGGAAACTCGGAGTCGATTTCGTGTGCACGTTCTTCTCGGCGAGCTTCGTCATATGACGAACAAGGTCAACTTCCGGAAGCGGCGCACCGATGGCCGCTAAAGAAGCCGTCTCCCGGAGCGATGCCGGAATATCTTCGAGTAGGTTTTCAATCGACTCGACGCCGATTGTCTGCAACATGTCACGCTCATCTTGCTCTGTCATCGGTAAATAACGAAACTCCATTCTGTTCATTCTGAATCCCCCTGTATCATTTACGTTTATAGAACGGTGTCGGCACTCGTTCGGCTTCTATTTTTTTGCCCCGAACTTCAACGATAAAGTGTGTCGCCTCCGCGAAACGGCGGTCGACACGCGCCCAGGCGATCGATTCGTTCACCGTCGGCGGCATCGTGCCGGTCGTGACGACACCAATCGTCTCCCCGTCAACTTCGACCGTTGCCCCTTGACGGGCGATGCCGCGCCCAAGCAAGCGTAAGCCGATCAATCGGCGCGGGATATCTTCTTTTTGCTTCACGAGGGCATCCTTACCGACGAAATCGGTATCGAGTTTGACGGCAAAGTTCAAGTTCGCCTCGAACGGCGTGACCGTCTCATCGAGCTCATGCCCGTATAATGGCAAACATGCCTCGAAACGGAGCGTATCGCGGGCCCCGAGTCCGCATGGAGTGACGTTTTCTGCTTCTAACGCCGACCAGATTACGGCCACGTCCTCGGCCCGGGCGTAGAGTTCGAACCCGTCCTCTCCCGTATAGCCACTGCGTGAGACGATGGTCGACACGCCGGCCACGTCGCCGGTCATGAACCGGAAAAATTTGATGTCTGCTAGCGGCAAGTCCGTCAAGCGAGCCAGCACATGTTCGGCCATCGGTCCTTGAATCGCGATTTGACCATAGGCGTCAGACTCATCGGTCACCGTGACGTCACCAGTCACATACTGACGAACGTGGGCCACGTCTTTTTCGATGTTCGAGGCGTTGACGACGAGCCAAAACGCATCTTCATCGAGTCGATAGACGAGCAAATCATCGACGACACCGCCGTCAGGCAAACAGAACAAGTTGTATTGGGCCTGACCAATCTGTAATTTCGAGACGTCATTCGTGACGAGACGTTGCACGCTCTCGAGCGCATCCGGACCTTCGACCCGAATCTCCCCCATATGCGACACATCGAACATGCCGACCTCGTTACGCACCGCCTGATGTTCTTCTTTAATCGATGAGAACATGATCGGCATCTCAAACCCCGCAAAATCCACCATCTTCGCCTTTACGGAAATCAAATCATACAAAGGCGTACGTTTTAACGATACTTTCTCCATATTATCCCCCAATCCCGAACGTAAATAATGTAATGCGTGAAATATTTCGTTTTCTATTCCACTTTATCAATTTTTCATGGCTATGCCTAGCTAAAATGGGCAAAAATAAAGAGGATGGAAAACGAAAACGTTTTCATCCTCATTATTTCATATTTTGGTCTCAGTGGAAACGTCTGGGCGTTCGATTCCAGCTGTCCGTTTAATTTCTTTCGTCAGTCCGATCGTCGCTTGCTTAAGCTCCGTCGTCTCATCTTTCACGTTAACGGAATAGGCCTTCATCTGCTTCACAGAGGCGTTGACCGTATCGACGTGTTGCTTGATTTCATTGACGAGACCTTGGATGACGTTCGCGCGAATCTGGAAACGTTCCGTCAAACGGGTGACCCGCCGCACGTCCGTCTTCATCTTGTTACGGTACAATAAGAACCCATACAAACCGAGCCCGACTAGTGCGAGCACAATGATGCCGAGATTGATCCAAATCATGTATCTTCCTCCTTCAACCGATATAAGGTATGCGCGATTGCTTCTGTGCTGAGCGAGGCGTCAAGCACGTAATCGGCACGCGCGTAGAGCGGCCGCCGACGTTCGTACAACGCTTCGACGGCCGCCTTGCCGTGGCGCACGAGAGGCCGGTCCGAGTCTTTGATTCGGTCCCAACACATCTCATACGGTAGATCAAGTGCGATGACGACACCGTTTTCGCGCATCCAATCGAGATTTTCGTCTCGTTCGACGATTCCGCCGCCTGTCACGATATAGGCAGCGCTCGCCTGTCGCAAAATCTCACTTTCTTGCAGGCGAAACGCTTCCTCCCCGTAACAGTCAAAATATGCGGGGATGTCCATTTGGACGTCCATTTCGAACAGCTCATCCAAATCGACGACGTGATTCGATTTTTCAAGATATCGTTTTAAGCTTGATTTACCTGTACCCATAAACCCGATGATGTAAAACGGTTTAGTCATCGAAATAAATCACCTCTTTATGTCGTTCTCCGGTCTCAAGGCGAATCTCGACCTCGACCGTCCCGCTGCCGAGCGGTCGACAGTTAATCGTCCCGGTCGGTTTTGTCACCGTGACGGCGGACGGACCACAGGACCGTTTGGCGACCATGACGTGTGATTCGAAGCGGATCGCCAAAATATCGAGCGCCAGTCGGTCGGTCGTTCGTTCCATATCAGTATACCAAAACATCGCTCCGCCGAGTAACCACGTCAACACGATTAACGTCGACATCACAAAGTATCCGCGCGCATGCACATCACGCTCTTCTCGCGGGGGCCGGTCGCGTCGGTCCACCGGATGCGAAAACCCTCTCCTACCGGTTCGACCTGATACGTCTCGATTCCTCTTAAAAATAGTAAATTCCCTCCCTCGTCTCCGACCATGACCAAATTGCGATCGATCTGTTTGAGCGTCCACGTCCACGTTGTGTCGTCCGGGCGCACGTATGTGCCGACAAGACGTCCCGATTCGACAACGCAATCCCGGCTATCGAAAAGTTTACGCACGATCAGTTGGGGCGTCGTCGGCACTATTTCTCGTGGTTGCTCATAAAACGCCTGGCCAAGTGCCAACAAGTGAACCGTGAGTCCAATGAACAGCGGGATTAAGAGCAACGTGAAGCTCACTTCAAGTAGCGTGAACCCCCGCTCAAAGCGCCGGGAGACATAGGTCGCCATCACAGATTTCCGTACGTCCGCTCGGTTCGACCGCATCGTGCAACACCTCCCCTTGAAGCCGCTCATAACGCCGAACGGTCGTTTCGAGACGGTCGACCCGTTCCGTCGCGCCCTCGACAAAAGGTGCCACGACCCCGACCCATGCCAGGAGGAGCGCCAGGCTAAGGCAGATTTCCCAAAACGTGATACCTTGTTCATCGCCCTTCAACGCGAAGCACCTCCGGCTCATACGTCCCCATTCTAAACTTCAACGTCACCATCGTCGGTCCCGTATAAAACTTCCACTGCCCTGCATACGTCGCCGCTGTACGTGAGAAGACGATCTCACTTGTGGCCGGGAGACTCATCTCGACCCCATCGGGTACAACGCGCGATGCGATCGGCGTCATCCCACAGGCGATTTGATAGCGCCGTTCTTTTATGTACCACCGTAGACGCGGCACACATGATTCATCGGCGGCGACGTATGGATATTGGCCAACCTCGTTGATATCGCTCACAAGTGCCTCGGTGAAATCAAACAAGGCCAATCGATCCATCGAACGGACGACCGGGGTCGTCATTAACAGCAGGAGCGACAAGATGACGAGGACGGATGCCATCTCGACGAACGTATATCCGTCTTGCCTCATTGTTTTGTCAACGTACCGGTCGTCGGGGCGTACGTGTAGACCATCGATTGACAACTGTACTCGAGCGGACTCTCCGTCGAGGCCCGTTCGATGACCGCCAACGTCTCCGGATAGGATTTGTGTTCCGCATAATACAAGTTGATTTCCGACTCGACAATGCGCACACTCCCTTCACAACTGACACTATCTGCCCGGGATTTCCCGTCTGACATCGAGGGAACGAGCAGTAACAGTAAAACCGAGATGATGAGTAAGACGGCAGCCATTTCAACGAGCGTGAACCCTTGTTCTGATTTGAATCGTGTCATGTTGTTGTTCCTCCTTGTTATAGTTGGGCCATGATCAATTTGACCGGCAAATAAATCGTGTAAAAAATCATTGTCACCATCATCGTCAAAAATCCGTATAATACCGGCTCGGCCTTAGTGATTAGTTGTTTCCAATACAATTCCATCTCTTCAAACACGAGATCACGATGCAACGTCATGATCGATCCCAGCTCACCACTTACCGTACCGACGCCGAAGAGACTGACGACCTCATGCTCGAGCAACCGTTCTTGCCGGGCCGCCTCTTCGAGTTCAAGACCGTCCGACATACGCTCATGGATCCGTCTCGCGATGGCCGCGACTTCCCCGTCACCCCGAGACAAACGCTCGATGATATGACGGACCGAACCTTGCCCTTCACTTAAGAGCGAGAGCTCACTGACGAACAAATACGTGACGTACAGCCGCCTGCCCCGTTCGACGAGACGTAGCGGCAAGAGCCGACCGCGTCTCCCGTTCCAGTAGAGGGCCGCCCCGGTCACGAGCAAGCCGATGAATAGACCCGGGAAAAACCAACGGGACAACAGAATTGCGCTTACCCCATCTAGCGCCGCGACGTCCACCATCGACAGCAATTTCGGGAAAATATAGAGCGCATAAATCGCCCCGAGTCCGAGCAGCATCGTCAAAATCACGAGTGGATACCGCGCTAACTGCTTGAGCTCTTGCTGCAGGTTCCGGCGCATCGTCGACAAGACGAGCACTTGCTCGAGCCCTTCTAAAAAGTGATGGCCCCGCTCCGCCGTGACGAGCATCTCGCGCATTCTTGGATCGGTGACGAGTCCCGAGAACACTTCGGCGAGCGGCCGACCTTGCTCGAGTTGAAGCCGCATGTCCCGAATCACTTGTTTTGCTCTCCCTCGTTCATGAAGCTCAAGTGTTTCGAACGTCTTTTTCAATCCGACACCACGGGCCTGCAGCCTGAGAAAGCGACGGATCGTGAACAAGTCTTTACTCATCTGGTCTCGGACCATGAACAGCTCACCTCCTCTTCGCGGTGCAGGATGCACCAATGACGGGCGACCTCCATCTTGCCGACGAGCTGTTCGAGCCGATGTTCGCCGTCCTCGACACTCGCCGTGTGGAACGTCGCGATCGTCAAATGGCCACTGAGCGCCGCGTCGTGTGCCACCCGCAACTCCTCGCTCGTCCGGATCTCTCCGATGACGATGACGTCTGGGTCGGCCCGAAGTGTCTCTTTCAATAGACTGCGATGGTCAAGTCCCGCTTTCGGGTTGACCTCGAGTTGAATCACTCCCGGCACCTGCTTCTCCGGAGGGTTCTCGATCGTCACGATTCGGCGGCCGCCCAAACTTTGCAAAAATGCGTAGAGGACCGTCGTCTTACCTGCCCCCGTCGCGCCGCCAATCAATAACAATCCCTGCCGGAGCATAGCCAACTTCAAAAAGCGGTTCACATCCTCATCGTCTAGCAACTCGGACAACTGAAACGAGGCGTTCGGGAGTCGCCACGACATAAGCGTATGGTCGAACGAAGGTAAAAACGTGACCCGGATCGCGTCCTCCGTCCCGACGTACATACCAGACTGAGGCACGCGATGATCCGTTTCCGTTAGCGAGCACCAATATTTCATATGTAACGTCAACCGTTCGTAGTCAAACCGTGTCATCGACTCCAGTCGATGCAAGAGCGTCCCGTGGCGAACTTGAATCATCACCTCGTCTCCGTATGGCATAAAATGGACATCGCTCGCATTCAAATTTCGCGCCGCTCCCACGACACGCTCGATCACTCGTTTCATCTCCACCACCTCAATAAGAGCATAAAAAAAAGCCCACTCCTTGGAAAGTGGACTTGTGTCAGGATACGTTTGCAGTTGTTGATTCGAAACGGCGGGCATACGCCTCGATTGTCGCTTTGTCATAGCCGACAATGACTTCGTTGCCATCCGTCAAGATTGGACGTTTCAATAGTTTCGGGTTGTCGCTCATCAATTTGAGCAATTCACTTAGCTTCAAATCTTCGACGTCGATGTCGAGTTGTTTGAACGCCTGACTTCTCGTCGCGAGAAGCGAGTCGACACCGTTTTCACTGAGTGCTAACAGCGTCATCAACTCATCTACCGTCGGGGCGTTCCGGAAGATATGGCGCTCGCTCACCTCGAGGTGTTGCTCTTGTAAAAACGCTTTCGTCTTACGGCATGAGGTACAGCTCGGATACGTATAGAACATCAATTCATTTGCCATTTTAATACCTCCTTTGAAGTTGAGAACCAATTCGTTCGATGTGTGTAAATCGATTATACAACCTTATACCCGTTTTGTACATAGTTTGTACAAGTTTTTTTATTTTTTTTGTACAAGTTTGTACAACCTAATTATTTCACATATTTTTCACGATTATTTTGCTCAATTCACACGTTTCCATAGCATTTTTCTGAATGTGTTGGTAAAATAGTGAATGAGAATGGAATAATGCACGTATGGGGGGATTAACATGGCGAGAATGTTCCGTGTCCTAGGCTTTTGGACTGGGTTGATCGCGGCGCTTGCTTTCGTAGGCGCACTCGGTGGAGATCAAAGCAGTAGCGAACATAGTGGTGACTTCGTCGTAATGGGTCTTGTCTTTTTAGCTCAAACTATTTTCTTCGTCGCACTCGGCTACTTGAAACTCACTGAAAAAACGTATGTATACGTGTTCGGCGCGTATTTGACTGTCTTCTTCGTCGTCTTCACGTATTGGAGTAACTTCCAAATGTAAAAAAAGATTGTCTCCTCGTGAGACAATCTTTTTTTGATTCATCGCTCGAAAAATGGATTCGTCCGGATTTCGGCCTCGAGCGTCGTCTTCGGCCCATGTCCGGAATAGAGCACGGTCTCGCCTGGTAACAGCTGTCGCATCCGATCGATCGATCCGAGCAAAGTGGCCTGGTCGCCACCGTATAAATCGGTCCGTCCGACCGACTGTTTGAAAATCAAATCCCCACAGAAGGCGATGCGTTCCGTCGGGATGTGGAGCGTGACGCTGCCCGGCGAATGACCAGGCGTGTGATGCAACTCAATCGTGAAGGCACCGATTTCGAGCATTTTACCTTGATAGACCCGTTCGGCCGGACGCATCGATGCGCTCGGCAGATGGAACTTCGCCGCCCCGTTCTTCTCGTCGTCCATCAACCACGTCCGTTCCGCTTCATGGACGTACACCGGTACGGCGTAACGATCACGCAGGGCATCGATGCCACCGATATGATCAAAATGGGCGTGTGTCAACAAGATGGCGTTCAAGCCACCGAAGCGTTCGACCGCCTCAAAGAATTTCGGATCGTCCGTACCTGGGTCGACGATGAGGACCGTCCCGTCTTTCTCGAGCACGTATCCGTTCTCTTGGGCCAAGCCCGATGTGATTTTTACAATATTCATTCAGAACACCTCCACATCCCATTCTAATCGATATTGTGGCAAAATTGTAGCGGAGGCTTTCTTTGCTCGACAGCGTGTACATTATCGGATAAAATAATAATGATATTTCAGTGAAATTTTTATGAATTTCATGACGTATAATAAAGGGGGAACTCGTCATGCATTTGTATGAACCATTTGGATGGATCTCGCTCATCGTTGCACTCGTTGCAATCTGGGGAATGGCCCGTTCGTTTAAGAAACGCCAATTCTTTCCACTGGCTTTCGCCGCGGTCACTGTACTCGTATTTGGATTCTTCGGCGTCGCGACATTGATTTACGGTGGAATCCCAGGCTAATGAGCATGAAGACGACCTCGGTCGTCTTTTTTTGTATAACAAACAGCGCCATCCCGGCTTAGCCGGGATGGCGCTGTTTGTTACTGTTCGGTCTGTTCTTTAAAACGAAGCAGATCCGAATAAATCAAGTCATCATTCATTTGGAGAATCTTCTCTGCTTCTTCACTATCCGGTCCACAAAGTGAAACGTCCTCAACGACTTCACCACTCGAGGCGTCATAGCATGTCGATTGCGTCCAGACATACTCCTCGGTGATAACGGTGCCGTCACGGAAGATGGCGCGGCTCGTCCGGTCTTCCGATAACAAGTCGCTACCGAATCCGACCGTGTCCGACGTGTCGATTCCGAGCAAGTGAAGGATCGTCGGTTTCATGTCGACATGACTGCCGATCGTGTCATGTACTTCGCCCTTGGCTTGTCCCGGTAAGTGGACCGCGAACGGGACCGCTTGGAGCTTGGCGACGTCGTATGGCGTCAACTCGTCTTTCCCGAGCAGGTCGGCCATCGCGTCGTTATGGTTCGTCGAGATGCCGTAATGGTCACCGTAGACGACGAAGATCGTGTCATCCCACATACCGTTCGCCTTCAACTCATCGATGAACAACCCGAGCGCGTAATCCTGATACGCGAGCGCCTGCGGGAAGTTGTTGAGCGTCGTCGAGTTCGTCTCGAATTTCGGGACGAGCTCATAGTCTTCGCTCGGCATCGTGTACGGGAAGTGGTTCGTGAGCGTGATGAACTTCGCGTAGAACGGCTCCGGCAACTCTTCGAGCATCGGGATCGACTGTTCGAAGAAACTGTCGTCGAGAAGTCCCCACTCCGTCATATCCTCGGGGTTACCGAGGTCATAACTCTTCTCGTCGAAGAATTGATCAACGCCGATATTTTTATACATCAAGTCCCGGTTCCAGAACGACTTGTTGTTGGCGTGGAACACGGCCGAATAATAGTTGTCTTCCTTGATCAATTCAGGAAGCGCCTGATACTCGTTGTCGGCGTTCGTGAAGTAGACGGCACCACGCGGGAGGCCATAGAGCGAGTTATCGAGCGCGAACTCGGCATCTGACGTCTTCCCTTGTCCGACCGTATGGTAATAGTTCGGCCAGTAGTGGGACTCTTCGATCAATTTGTTCAAGTTCGGCGTGATGTATTCGCCGTTCGAGGCCTTCATGTTGTGCGTGAAGTTTTGGGCCGACTCGAAAGAGACGACGATCACGTTTTTGCCTTTATATTTCCCGAAGTAGTCCGGGTTCGGTGCCGCGTAATGTTGACGGGTGTACTGTTCAATCTTTGCAAGCTCCGACCCATCGGCCATCGCTTTTTGAGCCGATGTCTTCGTTTGAAGCATGGCGTCATAGACGTGGAAGTTGAACGTCCCGATATTCTTGACCAACAGCTCCCGGTCGAACGAACGCGTCAACAGTTCAGGACGTTCCGTTTCAGCGAGCGACAAGTTGAACAAGAAGACGACGACCGCCGTCGCGAACGTCACGAGCGCTCTGCGATGGGAAGCAGCCGTTGCTGTCGCATTAATGCGCCAGAGGATGAACGGCAAGATAAGGACGTCCCCAAGGATGATCAAATCTTTCCACTCCAACAGTGACGTGAACGACGTCGACAACGTCTCCATGTTCGACGGTTGCAAAATGACCGGCATCGTCAAGTAGTCGGTGAACTCGCGGTAATAGACGGCGTCTGCGAATAAGATGAACGACGCCGCAGCATAGAGCATGTACAATACCCATTTCTGCTTGTTTCCTTTAAAGAAGAAACTGAAGGCGAATAGGAATAAAGTGGAGCTGATCGGGCTGATCAGCAAGATGAATGCTTGTGCGGTGTTTTCAATCGGGATATTGAAGAAAAATTGGTAAACTACGTACGTCTTCGTCCAAAGTAATAGCGAAAAGATCCAAAATAACCGATATTCTTGAAACGAAGCGCGGACCGTATCATTCAGTCGCATAGTAAGCTTCGAAAAGCTCTGAGATGACTTCATCTGACGGCCTCCTCCTCTGTTCAACGGGTGACGAGCTCAAACGGAGTCCGTCCCCCTATTTTTTTTATAAGTCCAGTAAGCTTGTTATCCATTTCACGTACGATAACAGTCCGGTATCAAGTCCAAATCTTACCCCTTTTTTAACAAAAAATCAACTCTGTCATTACAAATTTTACATTATCCCATACCCGTTCCATATGAAAAACACGCCTGCGTCAAGACGCAGGCGTGCATGGACAATTATTAGACACGGGTTGGCAAGAAATGTTTGCGGGCGAGCCAAGCACACCCGATGACACCGGCGTCGTTCTCGAGTTCCGCAATTTTGAACGTGGTCGAGGCGTAGACGCGTTCAAGCGCGAACCGTTTGAACTGCTCATCGAGCGGTTCAAGGAGCGCTTCACGCGCTTTCGAGACCCCTCCACCGATGACAATCATCTTTGGATTCAACGTGTTGGCGATATTTGAGATCGTTAGGCCGAGATATTCGGTCATCTCTTCGACGACTTCTGTGGCGACGGGATCGTTCGCCTTGAACGCTTCAAACACGTCACGTGCCGTCACTTCTTTCAACTCGTTCAACGACGTCGTCCGATTTTTTCGTTTTTGGAGCGCCAAGCGGGCGACACCTGTCGCCGAAGCGATCGTCTCGATGCAACCTTTGCGTCCGCAACCGCACATGACGGCTTTCGACTCGTCACGTTCAACAGTGATGTGACCAATCTCTCCAGCCATCCCTGCTGCCCCGTGGACGATGTTTCCATTCGTGATGACACCGCCACCGACGCCCGTGCCGAGTGTAATGGCAAGGAGTTCTGACGCGCCTTCACCGGCACCTTTCCACATCTCACCGAGTGCGGCGGCGTTCGCGTCGTTCTCTAGGACGGCCGGCAATCCCACGGCTTTCTCAAACTCGCTGACGAGCGCAAAGTTTTTCCAACCGATGTTCGGCGAGTATTCGACGACACCCTCGGAGAAGTTGATGAATCCAGGTGCCCCGATCCCCGCACCGGCGAACTCCTCTTTCGCTTTGCCCGATTTTTCTAGATAAGCCTCGAATGAAGCAGCGATATCAGTCGGAATATGTACCCCGTTTTCTCGAATGTCCGTCGTGATCTCCCATTTGTCAGAAATGATCCCGTTCATATCTAAGACGGCCATTTTCACCGTCGTCCCACCAATGTCGATTCCTAATAACCACTTCATCTGTTCCACTCCTCATCTCGATTAAATCGCTTTCATCCCATAGTTTACACTATTAAACCCCTAGTGCAAACCTTTGCACTAGGGGTTTTTCTGTCAATCTATTGAATTTTTCAATTCATGCGTCAAAATGATCTTGGCCGTGTCATACTCTCGTTGTTCAATCATCCCGCCGGCATGCAACTCGTCGAGTTCCATCATCATGAGGCCAATCTCGGCATCGCGTTCGCCGATATAAATGATCGTCCCGAATGATTTCAAGAATTGTTGGACATCATAAAAATTTCTCATCGTCCGTCTCCCATCGTCGTGAGCACATAACGATAGAGCAGTTCCCGTGTCGCTTCGAGCGATTTTGTATGCGTCCGCTCATAGCTATGGCTCGACTCGATGCCTGGTCCGAGGAGTGCATGGCGTACATCGTAGCCGGCACTGATTGCTGCCGAGGCATCGGATCCATAATACGGATAAATATCGACTTTATGGGCGATACCGTGTTCCCGGCACAACGCGGTGAACTGACGGCGTAATCCAAGATCGTACGGACCTGATGAATCTTTCGCGCAGATTGAAACCGTATATTCGTCCGAGTGCTGGCCGTCCCCGAGCGCTCCCATATCGACGGCGATATATTCGGTCACCGCTTCTGGTATCCCGGCGTTGCCCCCGAACCCGACCTCTTCATAGTTGGAGATCAAGTAATGGACCGGATGTGGCAAGTCGGCGCCGACGAGGTCTTTTGCCAAGTCGAGCAAAATGGCGACGGACGCCTTATCGTCGAGGTGTCGAGATTTGATATAGCCCGCGTTCGTCTGGCGAAAGCGTGGATCGAACGAGACAAAGTCCCCGACCTCGATGCCTAGGGCACGCACGTCTTCAGCCGAATGAACGTCAGCGTCCAGTCGTACCTCGATATTTGATGCCGTCCGTTCGGCACTGTTCGTGTCTTTATACACATGGACGCTTGATTGATGGATAAGAATCGTTCCTTCGACGGGTTCACCCGCCTCCGCATGGACCAAACAGTTCTCCCCTTCAATGGCGGTCCAGGCGTAGCCGCCGACTTGTGTCAACCTTAGACGGCCACTCGGCAAAATCTCTTTCACCATCGCCCCGAGCGTGTCGATGTGAGCCGTCAACAGGCGCGCCCGATCCGATTCCCCGTCAAACGTCGCCAGGAGCGCTCCTTTATTCAAGCGTTTCGTGGCGACGCCGAGATTCGTGAGTTCTTGCTCCACGAAGCCGATCGCCTCATCCGTCATGCCCGACGGACTCGGAATTTCAACCAGTTGCTTCAACGTATTAATCATATCCTTACTCCTTTGTCATCGATTATAGCCGAACCAGAATAACGCTCCAGATGCCACGAGTACGATCACCGCAAACAACAGGCGGCGCTTCTTCGTATGCTCATCCGGCAAGCCGACCACTCCCGCCATCAAAAAGCCCCCGACCAGCCCCCCCGCATGTGCGGAATGGTCCAAACTAGCGCCAAGGACGAAAGCGAGTCCTACGTTTAATCCTAACATAATAAACAGCGGCGGACCGAGCGTCTTCATAAATAAGGAACGGTCTCGAAGGCCAAAATAGAGGAGTGCCCCGACGAGCCCGAACAGCGCCCCCGATGCCCCGCCCGATATGGCTTCGCTGAACGCGTAAGAGGCGACTGTGGCGATGACGCCGGCTAACAAATAAATGGTGACGAAGCGTGACGAACCGTACATCCGTTCAACGAGCGGACCGAGCGACCAAAGCGCGAACATATTGATTGCGAAATGGAACCAGCCGATATGGAGAAACATCGGTGTGACCAGGCGCCACCATTCCCCTTCGTCGATGAGTGGATTCACTTTCGCCCCGAAGCGGATGAGCGTATTCGGGTCGAGCGTCGACCCGATCGATTCGGCGAACCACATGACAAGAAACGTCACGAACATGAGTCCATAGACGAATTGTGGTTTCCCGAAGGAGAACCGTTGCTTTAGTTCGTTCTTCCGTTGTTGATCGAGCGCGACGGCCCGTGGTCGGTACGACTCTTCTGTTTGCCCACACGGTCTCATGCCGAGCTTCACTTTCGCCGCAATCGGGAACTTGAGGGACGATAGGCGCTCCTCATCGACAAGCGGATCGCCGTAAATGTGGACGTGTAACTTCTCACGACCGATGCGGGCCAATCGAAACGAGTTCATGACCGCCTCGACGTCCATGCCGACATGGTTCGCCCAGGCTTTGTCCGTCCGTATGTAGAGGTGATAGACGTCCCCCGCTTTCGTGTCGAACAATAAAAGTGCCCGCGACGGCTCTAAGATGCCCTCGATGCGCCCTCCCGATTCGACCGCACGATATACGTCTTCCCAAAAACAAGCTGGCTCTGACATCGATGGTCACCTCCTTCTATACTTTTATTTTAAAGGAAATTATAGCTGGCGACAAAAGAGAGCCTCTATGCAACGTGTCGAGAAGAGCGGATGACAAAAAAACCGTAGCGGCGTTAGGCGGCTACGGTGATGAGCGAAGGATTGCTCGGTTTTATAAGACAGGTTGCATCGTTTTCAAGAGCACTTCTGCCGAATGATGCATCTTTTGTTTTTCTTCTTCTGATAACTCGATTTCCACGACTTGACGGACACCTTGACGGTTGATGATCGCTGGTACCCCGATGTGGATGTCGTTCAAACCGTACTCACCGTCCAAGTGCGCGCCGACCGTCAATAACGTGTTCTCGTTGCGAAGCACGGCTTTGACAAGACGAAGGAGACCAAGACCGATGGCGTAGTACGTCGCCCCTTTACGTTCGATGATATGGTAGGCTGCGTCACGAACGTTGACGTAGATATCTTCGAGGTCTTCCCATGTGTACTCGTCATTCTCTTCAAGCAACTGTTCGACCGATTTTCCGTAAATGCGGGCGTTGCTCCATGCCGCGAACTCTGTGTCGCCATGCTCGCCCATAATGTAAGCGTGGCAGTTACGTGGATCGACGTTGAAGTAATCACCGAGCATGTAGCGAAGACGTGACGTATCGAGTACCGTTCCTGAACCGAACACCCGATGCTTCGGTAATCCTGAATATTTCCAAGCCAAGTGGGTCATGATGTCGACCGGGTTTGAGGCGATGATGATGATGCCATCAAAACCAGATGCCATGATGTCCCCAATCATCGACTTCATGATTTTGGCGTTCTTTTCGACGAGGTCGAGACGTGTTTCACCTGGTTTTTGCGGTGCGCCGGCAGTGATGACGACGATATCTGCTGCACCACAGTCTGTGTAGTCTCCTGCCCAGACGCGCATCGGTGAAGAGGCGAACGAGACACCGTGATTCAAGTCCATTGCTTCCCCTTCAGCTTTCGATTTGTTGATATCGATGATCACAAGTTCCTCACAGAGACTAGCTGTCGTCAATTGGTAAGCAAAGCTGGCACCGACCGCTCCGGCCCCGACGAGCGCGACGCGTGTTACTTTAGCATGATTTAATGTTTCCATATTGATTCTCCACCCTTCGAACAATCTGTTTCATGTTTTTGTTTTGTCTGTTACATAAAGATTGTAACATCATTCACAAACACTCACTACAAGGGAAACCGTTTTCAGTTTGGCAATATTGTGACAATATTCACATTCATTTGAAACATCTTCACTGACTGTACTACCCTCATCGCAGCAAGAGGAAACTAATCGCCGCCGCCGAGGCGATCGCCAAAAAGTTGACGGCGTCATTGCCGAGAAAGCGCCAGCCTGAAACGTAAGTCGTCGGCTCGTGATGATGGACTTTCTTCTCGGTCAACTTACCGCATACACGACAGCGAAACTTGCGTTGAACCGTCGCCCCAAGGAGAGTGTCGACAACGCTTCCGGTCAACCCGAGAGCAATCAACAAGCCGGCGAACCGTAAGCTGATATCGATAAATGGCAACGAAGCGACGATAATGACCGTTGCCCCCGCGACCGACATGAACGTCCCGAACGGAGACACCCCGCCACTCGTTCCCGGTTCCACTTCGCGGAACGTCAAAATGGAGCGCGGTTTTTGTTTGGCGAGCACCCCGAACTCGGAGCCCCAAGTGTCGCTCGTCGCCGCCGCAATCGAAGCGATGTACGCGAATAACCAGGCATCGTTCGGTGTAAGTAACGTACCGAGCGCCGTCGCCATACCGATACCACCGTTGGCGAGCACTTGAACGAAGTCACGAGGTCCCGATTTTTCAACGATTTCATCGACAGGCTCTTTGTCGCGGGAACGGTATTTCGAGGCGAGCGATGACGTCGAAAAGAAGACACCGAGCAAATAGAGCCCGAACCAACCAAATCCGTACCCAATGACTGTACCCGTCACGACCGTCAAGACAGCCCCAGAACGGGTCAGTGAGCGCAGACGATAGCCGGCGAAGGCTACCAGACAAGTTACGAGAAAGATGGCGAGCATAGAATCGTTTCCCTTTCCGTCACGATAAATTCGACAGGAATGTCGTGTGGCTCGACCGGGATTTCATCGAGCAGTTGGACGTCATAGGCCAACGAGATGGTGACACCTTCATACGTCGCTAAAAAACGGTCGTAATACCCCCCACCCCAGCCGATCCGATACCCGGATCGGTTAAAGACACGTCCCGGCACGATACAGACGTCAATCGTCCGCGTCGTCGCGACCGTCGTCGGCTCTAAAATACCCATGACGCCCGACTCAAGGTCTTCGAACGAATGAATTTCATGGAACGTAAGTCCCTGTTTTGTAACTTTCGGCACGAACACCGATTTTCCTGCCTGCCAAGCTAAGCGAATGAGTGGCAACGTATCAATCTCTAAATCGAGGGCGAGCGTGACGGCCACCGTATCCGCCTCTCGCCACGCCTTCAGTTCGGTCAATGTATGTATGATGACGCGGTCCCGGTCCGGTCGGTCGTCGAGTTCACGGATTTGACGATGTACATTTTGCCGGAGTAGTTTCTTTTCAATCACTTCAATTCCCCCTTGTTCAAAAAAAAGGCCGCCACATGAGTGACGGCCAGTCTCATTATTTCACTTCGCGGTAAAGCGTGTGACGACGGAGACGTGGGTTGTATTTGCGCAATTCGAGGCGCTCTGGGTTGTTACGTTTGTTTTTCTTCGTGATGTACGTGCGATCGCCTGTTTCTGTGCAAGCTAGTGTGATTTTAACGCGCATTTCTTTCACTCCCATCTTACTGATGTTGTATCAAGTGCTTTTGCTTTACAGTCTAAGCATACTCAATTATCCTACCAAGTTTTATTTGAAAAAGCAAGGTTATTTCGTGTTCTTTTTCAAACGTTTCTGCCCGTATGGCGAAGCATCGAGCGGCAGGCAGGTTTTTACGTTATCGCCAATCGGATAGCGCATTCCGACTTCCTCGGTCGACAGTTGTTCGCAAATAAAGACCGTATCGGCTTCAGCGAGGATGCTGCTCTCGATTCGATGGATTGCGTCGAACAGTCCGCCGTGTCCATGCGGATTGCGAGTCGTTTCAAATGACAACATAGTTGAGTATAACGGAACTTGTAGTGCTTTCGCAAGTGAACGTGCCGCTGTAATCGTCATCCAATCGAATTGATGGATCGCTTTGAAGGTGACTTTCGAGACAAGCTCATGTGCAAGTTTGACGTAGGCCACGTTTTGAGCCGCAACTTGGTTCATCACATGCTCCAAGAACGGGCTCGTCAGGCGAACGCGGTACACGTGAACACGGTTGTGGCGTTCATATTCCGGCAACCCTTCTTTGAACGGTGTCAAGACGTACACTGTCTCCCCGTCCGCTGCTCGTGCCTCGACCTCGTCGATGACGCGACGACCGAGGTCCCCGACGACGTTGCCTGTATATTCAGGCGTCAAGACGAGGATTGCCTCGTCCTCTTGGCCACGCTCCGTAGTCACATAATAGTCGTGTGGCGACAAGAACGTGTCGATGTCGATGTCCACATCGTCAAGAAACGGATACGCGCGATAATGTTCAGCGAGCAACTCGTCCGATAGCTTGTCTTGATAAAGTGCCGTCTCGAGCTCGGCGAACAATCGCGTATGCTCGCGGAACCGTTCTGCCGCATATTGGGCCGTAGTCTGCCCGTCGAGGATAAACGCCCAGTCACTCGACACAGCGAGTACGTAATGGCGAATGAGTTGGATCAGTGTCCGGTCGACGAGTGGCGACTTGTGACGATAGTCGGCCACGTCTTTGACGAGTTGCGTCTCCATCATGTGTAAGTGACGTAGCATCCATTCGTTGCGTTCGTTGATCCAGACGTCGCCGTACCCTTTACGTCCCCACGTGTTCATCGATACGTGGACCGTCTCGAGGTCTTGGAAGTGACGCTCGAGGAACAAAGCTGGCGTGATTGTCTCGATGCCAAACTCTTCGAGCCGTTCGGCGACTTTCCCGAGGAACTCGGGTCCTTCAAACCACCAGTGTCCGAACAGCTCAGCATCGAACGGTGCCGTCACGAGAAACGGCGGGAACATCTGTCCACCGTGGGCCTCGAGATGCCCTTCGAGCGTCTGTGCGAAATCGAGGGCGTGGTTGTCGATTTGATGTTCGGCCCAGGCGCGGACATAATAGTCTTTCTCATCCGAGTCGCCCGTGATGCGGTGCATCTTCAAGCCCGTATCGAAGCGAATTCCTTCCGGATGCATGAACTTTTCAATATACTCCCAGTCGCGATCGTAGGCGAGGTCACGATAAAACTCGCGATAGTCCGGATGGCCCGGATACCCGATCATCGAGCTCCAGATTTTTCCGGAGATGATTTGGTCACGCGGGAACAAGGCGACGCCATGTGGCGAGTAGACCGGAGCGCCAATGCCTTTCTCCGGCGTCGGATCAGCTTCGAGCAAGGCGTGCTCATCGACGAACGTATAGCGAATCCCTTCTTCATAAAGGATACGGTCGACACCTGGTGTGTAGGCGCATTCCGGTAACCAAATGCCGGTCGGACGGAACCCGTAATGACGTTCGAAACAGTTCAGTCCCGTCCGGATTTCAGCGCGAGCCGCCTGCTCAGTGAACAAGTGCGGGTTGAAGCCGTGCGTCGCCGTACACGTGACCATATCGATGAACCCTTGCTCACGATATGTACGGAACGCATGGTTCAAGTTCTTTTCCCAATGCAGGAACGTTGTTTTCAAATCGTTGTAGCGCCCGCGATAAAAATGGAGCGTCTCAACTTCCTGTTCGCTCCGTCCTTCGGCGAGCTCGATCTCAATCAATTCGAGCATCTCATCCAAGTGTTCCACGTAACGGTCCTGGACGAGCGGGTCGGCGAGCATCTCGACGACGGGCGGTGAGATGCTGACCGTCCAATGGAGCGGTTTTTGCAGACGGTCGACTTGCCAAAGAATCGGGATATATGTCTCGGAGATGGCTTCATACACCCATCTCTCTTCTAGACGGTGTTTCTCTTCATGTCTTACGTACGGAAGGTGGGCATGAAGGACGAGTGAAAAATAACCTGGTTTCATCTAAAAAATCCTCCTCAGCGCACGAATCGATATGCGGAATATTTTGGTAAAGTGTCGAGTAGTTCAGGAGCCTCGACTTCCCCGTATTGCCAGCGTCGCACCGGTTCGGCGAAACGACCGTGCCCGGCCGGCTCAGCTCGTGGCGTGTCAATCGGTGAGGATGCGAGCAGCGGAAGGAATTCCCCTTCCATCGTCCGAATCCCAAACTCAAATACGTATGTCGTATTCGGGTCGAGCGGACGGACGAACCAACTGTTCGTCATCTCCGGCAATTCGAACGTATACGCCCGGTTCGCATGCCCGCTCGCGTAATCAAGCAATGTGATGTCAAGGATGCGGAACGCTTTCGGCAAGTCTTCCCATGGACGCATAAATTGCATCGAGAGCGTCTCTTTGACGCTGTCCGACACTTCCCAGAAGACGTAAACGGCGTTCGGTGATTGGACGACCGCATGCATCAAATCTTGATCGTAGCGGTCCGGGAGCTTCCAGAACCCTTCTGGACCTTTGTCAAGAAGCGGTGATTGGGCAGGCTCCTCGTGTTGCAGCGTCGAAGCGACCTGCTTCACAGACGAGGCGGGTACTTGCTTCGATTTAGATGTCATTGCTTTCTTCCCTTCAGTCTTTCGTTTTGGTGCGGCTACCGGCTTCGCCGGCTCCCCGTGTTGGGAACGCCATTTACGCCAAGCGTATTGGACTTTCCCGATTGGCATATCTAATTGTTCTGCAATCTGTTTTAACGTCAGTCCTTGTTGTTTCAAGGAAACGATTTTCTCTTCCATATATGTGTGGCTCCCTTCCTAAAAAAAATCCATGTGTTCTACTATTCGCTCCTTATCCGTGAATTCCTGCACAAAAAAAGTAAAGAACAACTGGTCTGTTGTTCTTTACCACTCTTGTCACTGATTTAAATCATAATGTTTCCCTTTTTCAAGGAAAATGAGATGTTCTCCGAAATTGGTCACGTGATCACCCATCCGTTCTAAATAACGGGCGATGTTCGAAAACTCATACACGTCGTTCGTTCCAACCGTCATATTCGGAACGAATCCCATGTATTGTTTGATTGTCTGTAAGTTCAAATCATCGATGACTTTATCCATCTCATTCAATTCACGCACCCGGCTGACCTCGCCCTTCCGGTAAGCGCGCGTCGCGAGCTCGAGCATGTCGATCAACTGCTCGGCCATCTGTTTGAGCGGTTTGATGTCGAGGACGTACGGGACGTGCTCGATACGGCCGACGGCTTTGGCGATGTTCGTCGCATAGTCCGCAATCCGCTCAAGGTCCGTCGCCGATTTCATCGTCACGATCAAGCGGCGGAGGTCGGTTGCGACCGGTTGCTGTTTCGCGATCAATAGAATGGCCTCGTCGTTGATTTCGAGCTCGAGGTCGTCAAGCTCATTATCGTTGTCGATGACCGTCTGGGCGAGCTCGAGGTCACGTTTCTCAAGCACCTCGATGGCGGTCGCCGTCTGGCGCATCGTCAAGTTCGCCAAGCGAACGACTTTATCTTCTAATTCGTTTAACTTCATATCAAAGAATGTGCGATTTTGTGCCATGATTGTCTCCCCTTCTTAACCGAACCGGCCAGAAATATAATCTTCAGTCCGTTTATCAGCTGGATTCGAGAAGATTTTGTCGGTCGCATCGAACTCGACAACTTCTCCGTTTAAGAAGAACGCCGTCTTATCCGATACACGAGCCGCTTGTTGCATGTTGTGTGTGACGATGATGATCGAGTACTGCTCTTTCAACTCTTGGACGAGCTCTTCGACTTTGAGCGTCGAAATCGGGTCGAGCGCTGACGTCGGTTCATCCATGAGGATGACGTCCGGTTCGATGGCGAGCGTACGAGCGATACAGAGACGTTGTTGTTGACCACCCGAGAGGCCGTAGGCGTTCTCGTTCAAACGATCTTTCACTTCATCCCAGATCGCCGCGCCGCGAAGCGAACGTTCGACGATTTCATCGAGCACTTTCTTGTTTTTGATTCCGTGTGTACGCGGCCCGTATGCCACGTTGTCATACACTGATTTCGGGAACGGGTTCGGCTGTTGGAATACCATACCGACCGACGTCCGAAGATCTTCGACCCGATAGTCGCGGTCAAAGATGTTGCGGCCGTGATAAAGAATCTCACCGTTCGTACGCACCGAAGGCACGAGCTCGACCATCCGGTTCAACGTCTTGATGAACGTCGACTTCCCGCAACCCGACGGACCGATGATGGCCGTCACTTCGTTTTGCTTGATGTCGAGATTGACGTCAATCAACGCCTGATCGTCACCATACCATAAGTTCAAGTTGTTCACGACATAGGCACTGTCTTTCTGCATCACCGTTTCGTTCGGTTGGGTCGTCGTTGTATTCACTTCATGATCTCCTTTGAGTTCTTTTTGTTTCATCATCTCGAGAGTCCTCCTCGTTTACTGCTACGACTTAATGTCGGTTCGTATATTTGTTACGGATATAGATGGCGGCCGAGTTCATGATGATCAACATCGTCATCAAAACGATGATACCGGCAGCGGCCAAGTTTTGGAATTCCGCTTGCGGACGGCTCGTCCAGTTATAGATTTGAATCGGGAGCGCTGTGAAGTCCGAGAACACGCTGCTCGGCGTCGTCGAAATAAACGTCGCCGCTCCGACCATGATCAATGGAGCCGTCTCGCCAATCGCACGTGATACGGCCAAGATGATTCCTGTGATAATCCCTGGAATCGCCGACGGCAAGACGACGTTGAACGTCGTCTGCCATTTCGAGGCTCCGAGCGCGAGCGATGCGTGACGCAACTCCATTTTGACCGAGCGGAGCGCTTCTTGCGACGCGACGATGACAATCGGTAGACTCATCAGTCCGAGCGTCAAGGCTCCGGCCATAATCGAATTCCCGAGTTCCATGACACGTACAAAAATGGTCAATCCGAGCAAACCGAACACGATTGACGGCACGCCGGCCAAGTTCGAAATGTTCACTTCGATAAACGACGTGATGCGGTTCTTCGGTGCGTACTCTTCAAGATAAATCGCGGCACCGACACCGATGACAAACACCATCGGGACGATGAGAAGCATCAACCAAAACGTCCCAATCAAGGCAGGGTACAGCCCGGCCTGTTCAGGACGACGGGATGGGAAGTTGCGGAGAAAATCCAAATTCACCCAGCCGCCACCTTTAGAAACGACGTCATAAATCAACGTCGACAAGACGAGCAGGGCGAAAACGAGCCCCGCTAAGAAGATATATTTAAAAATCTCATTCAATTGAAGACGGCGTTTGATTCGTTGTGAAACCGAATCACGATCCATCAAGTTCTTCGTATTCTTGAACTCACTGTTCGGCAATGCCATATTAGTACTCCTCTCTGAAGCGGCGCGTCACCCAGTTCGCGAATAGGTTCATCACAAGGGTGAAGACGAACAATAGCGCACCAACCGCATAGATACTGTAGTATTCGATTGTCCCGTATCCTGCATCACCTTTGGCGATTTGGACAATATACGCCGTCATCGTTTGAATCGCGTTGAGCGGGTTGAACTCGAAGTTCGGCTGCGACCCACCAGCGATCGTTACGATCATCGTCTCACCGATGGCACGGCTCATCCCGAGGACGATCGAGGCGATAATCCCTGAGAGCGCGGCTGGCATGACGACTTTGATGGCGACTTCGAGACGTGTCGCGCCAAGACCGAGGGCTCCATCCCGAATCTTTTTCGGTACGGCGCTCATCGAGTCTTCCGAAATAGAAGCGATCATCGGAATAATCATGATTCCGACAACGATCCCCGGGCTGAGTGCGTTATAGATTTGAAGCCCCGGAATCAACGCTTGCAAAATCGGTGTAACGAACGACAAAGCGAAGAATCCGAAGACAATCGTTGGAACGCCAGCGAGCACTTCAAGAATCGGCTTCAAAATGGTGCGGGCACGCTCAGATGCGTACTCGCTCAAATAAATCGCCGATGCCAAACCGAGCGGGACAGCGACAATCATGGCAATGACGGTGATCTGGAGTGTTCCCATGACGAGGGCCCAGACGCCGAACCGTTGATCGGCACTAAGCGGATACCATTCGGTCGAGCCTAAAAACTCGGCGACCGGTACGCGCTCGAAAAACTTGAACAGTTCAAAACCGAGTGTGAACGCGATGCCGACCGTCGTGACGACCGAAACGAATGCGCTCAAGAATAATAAGAACGGCATGACTTTATCAAACACGTTCGTCGTACTATATTTCTTTTTCTTATTGGCTTCAATCATCTCTCGAATTGACAGCCCTTTGTTTGGTTGATTCATCTCGTGTATCGCTCCCTACCTCTTCATACTAGAAAGCACGGCGAGAAGGCGAGAGCGACTCTCACCTTCTGCCTTCTGCGCTATTACTCGCCAGCGATCTCGTCGATCACTTCAGCGTTCTCATCGTATCGTGCTTGTTCCATTCCGACATATCCGACTTCTTCTGAAAGGGCTGCTGCATTTTCATTCAAGAAGCGCGTGTAGTCAGCGACTTGCGGCTTATCTTTCAACGACGCGTTGTTCACGTATGTGTAGATTTCACGTGAGAGCGGGTATGAAAGATCATTGATTGTGTCAGTCGTCGGTTCAATGCCTTCGACGTTCAATGCGCGAAGCGTATCTTTGTTTTCAATGTAATACGCATATCCGAAGAATCCGATCGCACCTTTCGTACCGGCGACACCTGTTACGAGGACGTTATCGTCTTCTGACAATTGTGCGTCTTCGCGGATGTCTGTATCTTCAAGGACTGCTTCGTTGAAGAAGTCGTACGTTCCTGAATCTTTACCAGGTGAGAAGAATGAGATTTCTTCATCCGGCCAGTCTGAACGGACGTCCTTCCATGTCTTCACGTTCGGATCAGTCCACATTTTGTTGAGCTCATCAATTGTGATGTCTTGTGCCCAATCGTTCTCTGGGTTGACGACGAGCGAGAGACCGTCAAGCGCTACAGCGAGTTGTGTGTACTCAACGCCATTCTTCTCGGCTTCAGCCGCTTCTTCTTCTTTGATTTCACGTGATGCGTTCGAGAAGTCTGTCTCACCAGTGACGAAACGTTTGAATCCGCCACCTGTACCTGAAACCCCGACCGTCACTTCAACGTCTGGCTGTTCAGCTGAGTATTCTTCCGCTACAGCTTCCATGATTGGGAATACGGTAGACGAACCATCCATGACGACTTTACCTGAAAGTCCTTCACCTTCGGCTGCGCCGTTTCCTTCTTCATTGTTTCCACACGCGGCACCGATGATGGCCACCGAAGTGAGTGAAGCGACTAAAGCTGATTTTTTCATCCAAGACATTTCTGACGTCCTCCTTGAGTTTGCTTTGATTTGTGTTGTAGCTTCCTTGCTCTGTCCTACAATTAACATCCTAATAAACTACTATTAACGCGAAATAAACGGAACGTAAAAGAATTGTAAAGACAAAAAAAGAAGCCACCGAAGTGACTTCTTTACTGGAGCTGTGCTTGGACGTCTTCTAAATCAAAGTACGCCTTCATGATGTCGTGCGCGACACGGGTGTTGATCCCTTCCGCCTCGAGGCCTGGCATGATGATGGCCCAAGCGATTTCCGGGTCATCATACGGCGCCCAGCCGACGTGGTTCGAGTTGAGTGTCTTGATCGGTTCCCCGTTCGCGTTTCGCTTCGCTTGACCATCCGGCCCTTCTGCGATCGCTTGAGCGGTACCGGTCTTACCGGCCGCCGTGATTCCTGTCTGTTGCAGGATACGAGACGTTCCGCTCTCGACCCCTTGTCGGAAGCCTTGGCGCGCCCGTTGAATGAATTCATCACGGATGTCGACTTTATTGAGCGCATTCGGTTGGAACGTGCTGACGACTTGCTTGTTCGACTCGTCGAGCGAACCCGGTTCGATGATTTCTTTCAATAGGTGCGGTTGAATCCGGTATCCACCGTTCGCGAGCGTCGACGTATACTGCGCCAATTGAATCGGCGTGTACGAGATGAACTGACCGATCGACATGTCCATGAGGAGCGTGACACGGTCCGGTACACTACGGAATCCGATTGATTCATACGGGAGGTCAATCCCTGTCTCGATGCCAAGCCCAAACTGTTTGTAGTAATGTTCCATCGTATTGAACGCCTCGGTCACGTTGTCGCCGACGATTTGGCCGGTCGAGTAATAATCGGCGAGCCGGAGGGCAATTTGGAACATATAAATGTTCGATGACAAAGCGAGGGCATCCAGGTCGTTGATGTTCCCCATGTTTCGGTACGACGACTTGAGCGACGAGCCGATGCGAATCGGCGTGTCATAAATGTATTCACCCGGTTGGATGACTTCTTCTTCAAGGCCGAACGCGACCGTCGCTCCCTTGATCGTCGAGCCGATTTGACTCGCTCGCAGGACCGTCCCGGTCGAGACATCTTTGAATTCGTTCGTTTCATAGTCGAGCTCTTGTCCCGATAGGGCGAGCAATTCACCCGTCTGTGGGTTCATGACGACGGCGAAGGCACGGTCAAAGTGCGGGCTTCCCGAACGGCCGGCTCGAATCGCTTTCTTCAAAATCTCATCGATTTCTTTTTGGAACTCGATGTCCGTCGACAAGATGATATCTTTCCCTGGGTTCCCACTGACACGAGTCGGTTCTCCGACCGGCTCTCCTTTATACGTCGTGAAGACGTCATAGGCCGGGGTTCCGCGTAGCACGTCCTCATACTGTTGTTCGAGATAAGATGTGCCGACGCGGTCATTCAAACCATAGCCTTTCGCTTGATATGAGGCGCGTTGCTCGGCCGGGATTTGACGATAACTTCCGAGGAAACTTTGGAACGTCTCACCGAACGGATAATCCCGCTGATAATACGGTTCAACGCTGACGCCAGGGAGCAGTTCCAAGTTTTCTTCAATCAGTGCCATCTCTTTCGGAGACGCCCCGATTTTGATGACTTGCGGGTCGAGGGCGTAACCCGACTCCATGTTATGTTTGATGGCGATGATTTCCTCGGTCGCATCATCGAACGTGATTTCCGCTTCTGTGATCGAATCGAGCAACAGTTGGTCGACGTCTTGGTTCGACAGGGCGGCCCGCTCTTCTTCCGGGAGATCGGCTAATAGATTTTGGACACGTTCTTGCGAGCGCTCAGGATCGATGGCGATCCAATAATCCTTGCGGTCCCGCTCCGTCACTTTGCGGTCTTTCTCTGGGACGTCGACGATCTCAGCGAGCTTGATGGCGACATCGAGCCGTTCTTCCGTCTTTGTCACTTGCGAACGACGGTACATGACCGAATAGTTTGAGATAGTATCGGCGAGTACTTGCCCGTTCCGGTCGTAAATCTTGCCACGCGGCACCTCGTATTTGATTTTACTCGATTCCGTCTTTTGCACTTCACGGGCGATCAACTCGCCGTTGACGATTTGAACGACGCCTAAACGAAAAATGAGCGTCGCGAACAAGATGAACACGATGAAAAACAATAAGTTCAATCGCAAGGGCAGGTGGTTGCGCCGTTTCTTCGGCACTTTCACACGGTGTCTGGCCAATTCAGTTGTCTCCTTCCTGACTCGTTCTTTCTATAAGTATAGGTGACATATATGTCGATGATATTTCTATTTTTAGACTCGATTTTCACTATATCATAATTTGTTTACAAAATAATGAAATGTAGAAAAAATCCCGAGATTCAATAGAATCCCGGGACAGTGTCATTATTTTGCGTCTGCGTAGAGCTTCGCGACGTAATCCCAGTCGATGACATGGAAGAACGCTTGGATGTAATCCGGACGACGGTTTTGGTAGTTCAAGTAGTACGCATGCTCCCAAACGTCAAGACCGAGGATTGGCTGAACGCCTTCCATGATCGGTGAATCTTGGTTTGGTGTCGATGTGACTTCGAGCTTGCCATTTTTCACGACGAGCCAAGCCCAACCAGATCCGAAGCGAGTTGTTGCTGCTTTCGTGAACTCCTCTTTGAAGGCATCAAAGCTACCGAACGCCTCATCGATGGCCGAAGCGAGTTCGCCTGTCGGTGCGCCGTTCTCGTTTTTCTTCAACAATTTCCAGAAGAATGAGTGGTTCCAGTGACCGCCACCGTTGTTGCGAACCGCTGTCTGAATGTCAGCAGGAAGCGAATCGATTTTTTGGAGCAGGTCTTCGAGCGAAGAGTATTCCACATCTTTTCCTTCGAGTGCATTGTTCACGTTCGTGACGTAAGTGTTGTGGTGTTTCGTGTGGTGGATTTCCATCGTGCGTGCGTCAATGTGTGGTTCAAGTGCATCGTATGCGTAATCAAGTTGTGGTAATTCAAATTTAGCCATAACTAAAATCCCCCTTAAAATTGGTTTGAACAACGTTCGTTTTAAATGTAACAGATTTGTGACGGCTGACTCAATTGTAATGCTTCACTCGACGTCTTGTTCCGGCAACGCCCATACGGAAATCGACCCTGCCGCCACTTTAAATACCCCTTTTCCATCTTCGTCAATCTCGACGATCTCATCGACGGTCTGCGTCAAATCGACCCATTTCTCACCGGCTCGTTGTTCGCCGACGAACATCTGCTTCTCAGCTGCTTCGCTGTTCGAAATCACAACAGCACATCCTGAGCGCTCGATCTCTTCACTGCCGTGACGGACCCAGCCGATGACGTGCTCGTCATCGAAGTAGTCATCTTGCTGGCCGTATGCCTTTTCACGACGGGCATAAAGAAGCGGATCGATCGCCGGTTTTTTCCCTTCGGCCGGATGCGGACCGTTGATTCCGTAATAGTCACCGTAGAACACACACGGATAACCGTCTTGGCGAAGCAAGATCAATCCGTAAGCGATCTGTTTGAACCAATCCTCGACCCATGACTCGAGCGCCTCTTCCGGCTGTGAATCGTGGTTGTCGACGAACGTCACCGAATGGAGCGGGTGGGACTGGACGAGCGTGTCGTCAAAGATGGTCCGCATATCGAACGATTCTCCTTCGGTCGAGGCGCGTTGCAAGTTGTAATGGAGAGGCACGTCGAACAAGTCGACATGATAGTCAATGTTGTCGAGGAACTCACGGCATGCCTCGAGCTCTGACTTCCAAAACTCACCGACCAAATAGAAGTTCTCACCTTTTTCAGCTTTCATCGTCTGACTGAACTCTTTGACGAAATCATAGTTGATGTGTTTAATCGCGTCGAGTCGGAACCCGTCACACTTCGTCTCTTCGATAAACCATTTGCCCCAGCTGAGTACTTCTTCCTTCACTTCTGGGTGATGATAGTCGATATTGGCGAACATCAAATAGTCATAGACGCCGAACTCGTCGTCGACGTTATCGTTCCACTTCTTATTCTCACCCATGATGAAGAAGATGCCGCTCTTGTCGTTCGCAGCGTCATAATCCGTCCCGTTGAAATGATGGAAGTTCCATTTAAATGAAGAGTATTTATCTTTGCGGCCTTCAAAATCGAATTTCGTCCATCCTTCGATCTCGAACGGCTCTTCTGAAAGTACGTTCGTACGGTCCTCCGGGTCGACCTCGAGCACATCGAACTTCTCGGTCGCATCGGCACCGGCTTTATGGTTCAAGACGACATCCATATAAATCTGCATGCCGAGCTCTTGCGCGTGTTTTGTCGCCTCGAGCAGTTCTTGTTTCGTCCCGTATTTAGTTGCGACGGTTCCTTTTTGGTCAAACTCTCCTAAATCATACAAATCGTACACGCCATATCCCGTATCCTCGTCGCTCTGGCCTTTCGTGACCGGCGGCAACCATAATGCGGTGATTCCAGCTTCATTCAACTCGGAAGCCCGTTCTTTCAATCGCTTCCAATGCTTCTGGTCAGCCGGGACGTGCCATTCAAAAAATTGCATCATCGTATGATTTCGTTCCATCTCGCTTCGCCTCATTTCATATTTTTCAAAAAACAAAATGCTAACGGATATTTACCCAGGACTTCGGATTTGAAAACTAAAAATGAAAACAAAAAAACAGCTTTCATCTGAAAGCTGTTCACAAATGGACCCTGTAGGACTTGAACCTACGACCGGACGGTTATGAGCCGTCTGCTCTAACCAGCTGAGCTAAGGGTCCTAATTGGTAGCGGCGGAGGGAGTCGAACCCACGACCTCACGGGTATGAACCGTACGCTCTAGCCAGCTGAGCTACACCGCCACGTTGTTATACAGTAATAATATACTGAATGCAGGCGTCACTGTCAATCAAAAGTCACATCTATACAAAAAGTCCCTCTGACTCATTTGAGCCAGAGGGACCGTTTGATTAAACGATTCCTTCGTTTGCATCTTCAAGCGTGATTTCTGTGATGTTCATCGCGTGGTCACCGATGCGCTCCAAGTTCGAGAGCATATCGACGAAGAACATCCCGGCTTGACCGTCACACTCGCCTGTGTTCAAGCGGACGACGTGATTTTTACGGAATTGACGTTCAAGCATGTCGAGTTTCGCTTCCATCTCGATGACTTGACGAGCTTCGACCATGTCGCCGCTCGCAAGCGTTTGAAGCGACTTCTCAAGCGTGGAACGAGTCAAATCGTACATCTCCGTCAACTCTTTTTGAGCGTCGGCCGAGAGATTGACGCGCGTTGCCGTCTTATAGTCGATCAACTCGATGATGTTCTCGACGTGATCACCGATGCGTTCAATATCATTGATTGCATGCATGAGTGTCTTGTGTTCTTGTGATTCTTGTTCTGTCAAATCGACAGCGGCAAGCTTCACGAGGTAATCCGTGATTTTTGAGTTGAGTGAGTTGAGCGCGTCTTCGATGTGCGCCGACTTCTCAGCATGTTTCTTATCACCAGTTGCCATATATTTGCGTGCTTCATCGAGACCAAGTTTTGCGAAATCGCCCATGCGGATGACTTCATATTTAGCTTGCTCGACAGCAATCGATGGCGACTGTTGGATGAAGATTGGATCCAAGTGCTGTGCTTTCGTATCGACGATTGAATCTTCCCCTGGTACGAATTTCGTCACGATCCATGCGATCGTTCCGATGAACCAGAACTGGATGAACGTGTTGACGACGTTGAACGTCCCGTGAGCGAAAGCGATTTGCATCTTGTCTTCGATTGCTAAGAGATCTGTGACCCAGTAGATATACTGCGTGAACGGAATCAACAAGATCATGAAAATTGTTGTTCCAATCAAGTTAAAGATAACGTGCGCTGCTGCTGCACGACGGGCCGCGACCGAAGCACCAATCGAAGCAAGAATCGCCGTGATTGTCGTACCGATGTTATCCCCGAACAAGACCGGGAGTGCCGCGTCGAGTTGAATCGATCCACCAGAGTACAATTCTTGCAAGATTCCGATCGTCGCTGATGATGATTGGACGATGACCGTGAAGACCGTACCGACGACGACACCGAGGAACGGGTTGTCACTCATCGATTGCGTCAAGTCGATGAAGTATTCGCTCGAACGGAGCGGCTTCATCCCGCTGCCCATGAGTTCAAGACCGTAGAACAGCATCCCGAACCCGAAGAAGATTTGACCTAAGTGTTGCAACTTCTCTTTTTTAAAGAAGAACAGGAGAATCGCACCGATAGCGATAATCGGCAATGCATAGGCGCCGACGTCGAAACCGATGATGAACGCCGTCACCGTCGTTCCGATGTTCGCTCCCATGATGACCCCGATTGCTTGACGGAGTGTCATGAAGCCGGCACTGACAAGACCGACCGTGATGACCGTCGTACCTGACGATGATTGAATTAAGACCGTTACAATGATCCCGGCTAGTACTCCGAGGAACGGATTCGATGTATACTTATCAAGGATGTCGCGCAGGCGGTTACCTGCTGACTTTTGGAGGCCGTCTCCCATCGATTTGATACCGAAGAGGAAGATCCCTAATCCTCCAAAAAACATGAATAACATTTCTTGCAAATTGTATTCCACGATTTTTGTACTCCTTTTGATTGTGAATTAGTTGTGTTTGCTTGGTTTTTATTGCCCTACTCATTATGCCCGCATCACCCATTCGATGTAAACAGCTTTAATGTTAAGGTTTTATTAAACCACTGTATGATTTATGTTTGTTTTACTAGATTTGTACTATAACAGATTGGAGTTAGATTTTATGCTCAAAACGACGTCACAGTTTCTCCGCCACAGCCTCTTCCCGTCCAAGCAGGCGTTACGGTTACGCCTCGCCCCACTCCACGCCTATATGTTGGCGAGTCTCGTCTTGACGGTTGTGGTCACGTTGCTCGATTACATCGTATTACAGCCCGATTTCTTTTGGCCGATGTGGATCTTTTTACATGGCTTCGCCATCTTCTTCTTCTATATGGGGTTCGTCGCGCTCAGTGCCCTCCTCGTCCAACTCGCCACGAAATGGCGCACGAAGAAAACGTGGCCGTATCGCCAGGCTTGGCCGTACGCAGTCGCGATGACGATGATTCCAGTCCTCCTCCTGGTTATTTTGTACCATGCCGCGCCTCCATTGACTTGGCTCGGAGTTGTCTTATCCCTCGTCTATTTGATTGTTCCGTTGCGTCATATCCCCGTCAAATCGAAGTCATCAAAAAAGCCGGACAACGCACGTTTGCGTTGAACCGGCTTTCTATCGTTATAACGTCGGTGCCAAATCAGATAATACGGTTTGAAGCCGTTTACTTTGTTTGCCTAAGTCGACCCCTGCGCCTTGTAACGTCTGTTGTACGTCCGACCAACCCTCGACGCCTTCATATAATTCGTCTAATTTGCGTTCGAGTGCCACGCCGACTTCTTTTAATTGCTCATTTGCTTCCGCCATATGTAGTAATTGATGTCCGGTGGCAGTTGTTTGCTCGGTGATGGATTGGAACTGCGTCATTTGTCTTCTCATTTCCTGGTCAATGGTTTCAATCCCGCCTTCAACCCGGCGCAACGTCTCGCCTAAATAAAAGATATCTTCTTCGAAGCGTTTCATCTCCTTGAAAATCTCGTCCCGTTCCAATCGAATGGCTTCGATGGCAGCCACGGCCGACAGTGTCGACTCATTCGTGATCTTCGCCAACTGGCCGACTTCATGGGCGACGACGGAAAATCCTTTGCCGTGTTCTCCAGCCCGTGCCGCTTCAATCGAGGCATTGAGTGCCAACATCTTCGTCGCAGCCGCGACAGACAAAATCTTCTGAAGTGCGTCATCCGCCTGTTCAGACGTCGCTTCACTTTCTAGCAATCGGTTCTGAACCGCACTCGCTTTTCTTGCGAATCGCTCGCTGGCTCCTTTGACAGTCGAGAATGATTCAATCTCTGTCTTAATCGTCTGTTTCAACGCCTCGGCCCGCTGATCAACCGAACCGATCTCTTGTTCGAGCGAACGGACGTGTCCCGCCAAATCTGTAAAACGATGCGTCGATTCGTTCGTGAACGACTGATAAGACTGACTCGTCGACGCGACGGTCGCGGCAACTTGTTTGAACCCCGTCACTTGCTCTTGATTCGCTTCAAGTTGTCGCATAAAGACAGGTAGACTCGATTCAAAAGCGGTCGACGTCTCGAGCATCGTCAACAACGAACGTTTCCATAGTCCGATAAACGTGTTGTACTCTCGTTCCAAACTTCGCATTTCAAACGATTTTGCGTGAAGTTCAACCTCTGAAAACGAACGCGTGGCGACTGATTCGCGAAGCCGGACCGCAAATGCCGTCAACGGCTTGATTTCACGCCGAATCATGAACGAGAATAAGCCAATCATCATAACGAGCATGACCGTGATTGCGACGAAAACAAGTTCTCTTAAATTCCACATCGTGCCGAGCACCGACTGTTTCATGACGACAATCGCATAATGGGCTTTCAACTCGGGAATCGGTGCCGTAACGATAAACACGTCTTTTTGTTCGCTGACACTCACATCGTTCGCCATGCTGTCATCCAGACGGTTCATAAACCGATCCTCCACTTGTCGACCGCTCAATTGCTCGACTTGTGTGTCGCGCAATAAATATTGACTCGCTTCTAAACCATCCTCCGATAAAATGGAAGCTTGTTGCATATACATCGACTTCAACGCCCGGTTCAGCACTTTCTCATTCGCAACGTACGCCCCATACGTCGCCTTGACCGTTTCGCGGACGACGGTCGCTTCACGATGTAGCCGTTTCTCAACCTCGCTCGTCAACAACTGCTCCGCTTTCAAAGCGAACCAGCCGAACACGGTTAAAAACAGGACGAGCATGACCGGCATCAACGTCCATAGCAAGCGATGGCTCATCGTCTTCTCCGCCTGTCGCTTCCTACCCCATATTTGTTTCAATCGTTCCAACATGATACATTCCACCTTTTCAGACGTCATTTCTTTGAATATATCGGTCCTGAGACGGTGGAAAATTATGAAGCATCTGTTAAGATAACGTTAGCGTTTTGTAAGAGCACACCGATCAAGCGCTTGCCGGGTGCTTTTTCACAAACATTTCGTTATGATAATAAGGAAACCACTCATCTGAAATCGATTGGAACCTTTCCAAAAGAAGGAGATTACGTATATGTCAGAAATTTTGCATCGTTCATTAACCCGTCCGATCCGTGTCGGCAACCTCATCATCGGTGGATCCAATGAAGTCGTCATCCAGTCGATGACGACAACAAAAACTCATGACGTCGAAGCAACCGTCGCTGAGATTTTACGTCTCGAAGAAGCGGGCTGCCAAGTCGTCCGCGTCGCTTGTCCTGACGAGCGTGCGGCTGACGCCCTCGCTGAAATCAAGAGCCGCATCAATATCCCGCTCGTCGTCGATATTCACTTCGACTACAAATTGGCGCTCAAAGCCATCGAGAGCGGTGTCGATAAGATTCGCATCAACCCGGGTAACATCGGTCGTCGCGAGAAAGTCGAAGCGGTCGTCAACGCCGCTAAAGCAAAAGGCATCCCGATTCGCATCGGTGTCAACGCCGGCTCACTCGAAAAGCAGTTCCTTGAAAAGTACGGTTATCCGACGGCTCAAGGAATGGTCGAGAGTGCCATGCACCACGTCAAGATTTTGGAAGATCTCGGCTTCTATAACACGATCATCTCGCTCAAGGCGTCTGACGTAAACCTCGCCCTCGAAGCATACACGCTCGCGGCCAAGACGTTTGACTACCCGCTCCACGTTGGGATCACGGAATCAGGCCCGCTCTTCTCAGGCTCACTCAAGTCAGCAGCTGGCCTCGGGGCAATCCTTTCGCTCGGTATCGGTTCGACGGTCCGCGTCTCGTTATCGGACGATCCGGTCGAAGAAATCAAAGTTGCCAAAGAAGTGCTCAAATCGTTTGGTCTCGCGGCTAACGCAGCGACACTCATCTCATGCCCAACATGTGGTCGCATTGAGATCGACTTGATTTCAATCGCTAAAGAAGTCGAGGAGTATATCCAAAACATCAACGTCAACATTAAAGTTGCCGTCCTCGGCTGTGCAGTAAACGGACCTGGGGAAGCTCGTGAAGCTGATATCGGTATCGCCGGCGCCCGCAACGAAGGCCTTCTCTTCCGTCACGGGAAAATCATCCGGAAAGTACCGGAAGCCACGATGGTCGAAGAATTGAAAAAAGAAATCGACGCCATCGTCGCCGAAAAATTGGCCGCACGTGAACTTGAAGAGCAAGAGCTCGCCAACCAATCTAACTAATCCTTTGCCCGCTCGGTTGCAACCGAGCGGGCTTTTGGTACAATAAGGGTTATGAGCAAGGAGGGACGAATATGCACATTGGAATTGACCTCGACGGAACCGTCACGGATCCGCAAAGTTGTTTTCATTATATGAACGATGCGCTCGGATACGCCATCGATTATCATCAGGCGACCGAATACGAGCTGCACACTTATACAGATATGACACAAGAGGCGTTTTGGCGCTTCATGATTGAACAAGGTCATGAGGAAGCGATTTATCGTCGCTCACTTCCGCATTCCGAAGTGAACGCCGTCTTATGGAATATGCGCAAGTCGCACCGCCTCCATTACGTCACGGCCCGGAGCGAGGCCGTGCGCGCCGTCACCGAGGAGTGGATTCGACAGCATGAACTCCCACTCGACTCCCTCATCATGACGGGGAGTCATGACAAGGTCGGTGTCGTCAAACAGCTCGACCTCGACTTGTTTATGGAAGACCGCTATGAGAACGCGATCTCCATCCATGAACAGACGTCGATTCCGGTGCTGTTGTTCGACGCCCCGTATAATCGTAAGCCGTTGCCGACCGGCGTGAAACGAATCTCCACGTGGAGCGAGGCCCAGCACATCGTGCGTCACATCGAGACGACGAATTCAATCACCATCTAAAAAAGAGGAATCCACTCGGGATTCCTCTTTTTTAGATGCGTCCGATCGCTTCGATGACATCGGTCGCGAGCACGCTCGCCGGATGAACCTGTTCGCTCGCCTTTCTCGCCGCGAGCGCATGCCAGAGAACCGCTTGCTCATTCGGGGACTTGTCGGTTTGTAAACGGTCCGTTCTCGCCCATAACGCGAGCAACATCCCCGTCAACACGTCCCCACTACCACCTTTCGCGAGCGCTGAAGCCTCGACCGTATTGACCGCCCCGGTACCATCCGGATTGACGATGAGGGTAAACGTCCCTTTCAAGATGAGATGGACCCCGTGCGTCCTCGCAAATTCTGAGGCAACCTGAAATCGATTCGCTTCGATCTCGTCGACTGATTTATCGATCAAGCGCGCCAGTTCACCCGGATGCGGTGTCAGCGTGAGCGGGCCAGATGCCTCGAGGCGCTCTTTCGTCAGCGCTCCGGCATCGACGATGAGTGGCGCGCTCACGTTGCTGATGAGTGCCCACACTCGCTTGAGACGCTCGTCATCGATGAGGCCAGGACCGATCGCCGTGGCAGCGTAGTCCTTGTCCGGTAACTCGTCGATGTCGTAATACATTGCCTCCGGCAAACTCGAGGCGAGCGCGAGCGCCTCATGCGGGATGGCCAAATCGAGCAGACCGACTCCCGTCCGGAGCGCCGACCGCGCCGCCAAGAACGGGGCGCCGATTAAATGACGACTTCCGCCAATCAAGCGACCGTGCCCATACGTATTTTTATGACTATAGGAATCCCGTTCGAGTAGGTTACGGTCAAAGTCTGATTCCGTCAGCACGCGCCATCTTGACGTATGCGGCAGTCCGATTTCAACGACCTCGACCTTACCGTAATACGGCGCGGTCCGTTTTAAAAACGCGCTTCGCTTATAGCCATGGAGGGAGAAAGTGACTTCTGCCTCGACCGCGTGACCGTCAAAGTTGATTGCGTCGTCACTCGGGACTCCGGACGGGACATCGACGGCTGTGACCGGTGCGGTTTGCTCGCGTATCCATGTGATCACGTCACGAGCCTTACCCGTGACCGGACCATGGAAGCCGACTCCGAACAATGCATCGATGACGTGATCGGCGTCTCGCGGCTCATCGCTGACCGTGACAAACTGTCGCGCATACTGTGCATGCCTGCTGCCTTCTGTCGATTTCGGTTCACCGAACGGGGCATAGACAGTGACGGCATGACCTCGTTGCGCCAATTCGCGCGCCACGACCCAACCGTCTCCCCCATTGTTGCCCGCTCCACAGACGACGAGGACGGACGTTCTCGACTTGAAGGTAAGACGTGCCGCCAAGGCCGAGGCCGCCCGTTCCATCAAGACGTCAGCCGGCATGCCATGTCGGAGCGCTGTCTCGTCAGCCTGCTTGATTTCAGCTGCCGTGTAAATCATTCCGACTCCCCCTTTCGTGATTCGACCAAAAAGGGATTGCATGAACAATCCCTTTTTGGTCACTTACATTGTTTACAATACCCATAAATTTCGAATTTATGATCGACGACTTCAAAATCAGGGTCGAGCGTCTCGACGTAGCGCATCGGACAGAGTTCGAGCAACTTCGTCTTGCCACAACCTCGACAAATGAGATGGTGATGGTGATGATTCGATCCGCAGGTGACACGGAACGCTTTTTCTCCGTTCAACTCGGTCGACTCGAGCAGACCTTCTTCGGCGAACGATTTCAAGTTGCGGTACACCGTGTCAAAACTCATCGTCGGATGCTTTGAGCGCATATAATCGAGGACGTCTTTCGCACTGACATAGCGTTCTTCCGCTGCGAGAAAGGCAAACATCTCGATCCGTTTCGGCGTCACTTTGAGCGACGAGGACTGCAAGCGGGCCAACTGTTCAGTTTCCTTCATAGCGAACCTCCTTTTTCCGAGCGATCCCGAATCGCTCGGCCAACATGACGACGGCCAAAATCAAGACGGCGAGCAAAACAATGACACCGCCTGGGGCGACATCAAGTTCATAGGCGAGCACGAGCCCACCGATTGTCGCAACCTCACCGAAGACGATCGACCAAAGAATCGTCTGTTTAAAGCTGTTTGTGAACCGGAGTGCAGCCGCGACCGGCAGCGTAATGAGACTCGATACGAGAAGCGTACCGACGATGCGCATGCTGACGGCGATGACGAGTGCGACGACGAACATGAACAACACATGCAGCATCGTGCTCGGCAAGCCGGACACTTTGGCTTGTTCCTCATCGAACGACAAGAACAACAGCTGTTTATAAAACATGACGATGACGAGCAAGGTGATACCGGCCACCGCCAAAATCAACCAAATATCCGACAGACTGACCGCCGAAATCGATCCGAACAACAGCGTCGACAAATCAATTGAAAATCCACGCGATAGCGAAATGAAGATGGCACTAAGCCCCATCCCCGCCGACATCATAATGGGAATCGACAACTCTTGGAAGTGCACATATTTCCCGCGAAGCCAGTTCAGCCCGAGTGCTGCGAGGACGGATACGAGCGTCCCGAGGTAAAGCGGGTTCAACTCGTTGAACAGTAAAACGTACTGTCCGAGAAATAGACTGAACGATATTCCGGCAAGCGTCATGTGGGACAGCGCGTCGGCAATCAAGCTCATCCGTCTGACGACGACAAATGAGCCGATGAGCGGAGCGGTGAACCCGATGACGACGGCTGCGATGAACGCATAACGTAAAAAGCTGTACGTAAACAGATCCGCAATCATGACGTACCTTCATGGACGAGCACTTTGACCGGATATGGCTTGATCGCGGTCAATTCGCCGAGTTCACTATATTCTTTCAATCCACAGTTGCACGCCATCCGTCCGTGGTCGAGATGGACGACTTTCGTGACGAGGTCGGTGACGACGTTCAAGTCATGGGTGACCAGAATGAACGTACATGTCGTATGTTCACGCAACAGATGAAGCACTTCGTAGAAGTCGCGCAAATGCTTCTGGTCGACGCCGACCGTCGGCTCATCCAAGATCAGCAGGTCCGGCTGATTGACGATGGCCCGGGCGATAAAGACGCGCTGTTGTTGCCCACCAGACAAGCTACCGATCTTCCGATGCCGGAACTGCCACATGTTGACTGTCTCAAGGGCATTTTGAATGGCCGCCTTATCCTCGATGTTCAAACGCTTGAACAAACCAAGCCGTCCATAGCGGCCCATGGCCACGACTTCTTCGACCGTCACCGGAAAACCCGAGTTAAACGATGCCGCTTTTTGGGAAACGTAACTGATACGGGACTTGTCTTTGAACTGGCCTTGAGGGCGTCCAAACAGTTCCACTGTCCCGGTTTGTGGGGATAACAGTCCGAGAATCGTTCGAATCAATGTCGATTTCCCGGATCCGTTCTCCCCGACGACAGCAACGAAGTCGCCTTGTTTGATATCGATGGACACGTCCTGTAGCGCGGCGGTCCCATCGTAGTGATAGGAAACATGATTTAATTTTACGACGGATGTCGTCATAAGCTACCCTTCTCTCGTGTTATAAATCGTAATCATTTCTACTTGCTTGGCGTCTGTATTATACAGAATATCAGGCGAGGCTTCAAGTATGAGGCGATGAGAGAGGATGGTCGGTCCGTCCGTATGAAATGCATATGTCTTTTCAGGATCTTCGTTGTACACTAGAGATAACGCAGAGGGGGTTTTTCCGTGGAGAAAAAGCTAGCAGTCATCGATATCGGATCGAACTCGATTCGAAACGTCATCTTTGAAGTGAACGGGCACGGCCAATATTTCGAACGACTGAACGTAAAAGAAGTGGCCCGGTTATCGAGTCATATTACCGACGACAATGAACTGTCCGATTCCGGCATCGAGGCGCTCATCGAGACGCTCAACCATTTCCGCTGGTTGAACGATCATCATGGAGTGAAAGAAGTACTGCCGGTCGCGACAGCCGCCATCCGTAACGCCAGCAATTCTGATGCCATTTTAGAAGAAGTGCGACAAGCGACAGGGATGGAGATTCGACTGTTGAGCGATTATGAAGAAGCCTTTTACGGCTATTCGGCCATCGTCAATTCGACGTATATCGAGGATGGCTATTCGGTCGACATCGGCGGCGGTTCGATGGAAGTGACGTACTTCAAAGACCGTGAACTCGTCTTCTATCATAGTTTTCCGTTCGGTGCCGTCACGTTGACCGAAGACTTCATGAAAGGCGACACGCTCTCAAAAGACGAGCGCAAGCAACTGACGTCGTTTTTGAAGAAGTCGTTCAAAGACATCGACTGGCTCGTGCCGCATGGCATTCCGCTCGTCGGAGTCGGAGGAACCGCTCGAAACCTCGTCCGGGTCGAACAGTCGCTGTCATTGTTCCCGCTCGAAGGCATCCACCAATACACGATCGGGGCCGACCGCTTGCATGACGTCGTCGATGAGCTCATCGATATGTCGAGTAAACAGTTGGGCCGGCTTGACGGGTTGTCGAAAGACCGAATCGATATCATCGCCCCGGCCGTGACCGCCATCGATGAACTGGCGAAATATTTGAAAGTGCCCGAGTTCATGATGAGCAACAACGGTCTGCGCGAGGGCTTATTCTACGAATATTACTTAAAAGAAAACAACCGTGTCCGCTTCGGCGACGTCAAAGAGGAAAGTTTCCGTCACTTCGAGAAACAGTATGACGTCGACCCAATCCGGCACAAACATTTGATTCACTTGGCCCGTCAAATTTATACCGGCCTGATCGAGACGAAGACGATCAAACCGAAACCGTTCGAACCCGGCCTGTTAGAAGGGGCCTGTCGTCTCGCCTACGTCGGGGAATATATCGACCATAACAACAAGAGTGATCACACGTTCCACTTGATCACGACGAACGACTTTAAAGGGATGAACAATGAGGACCGGCTCGCTCTCGCCTTGGTGACGTCATATAAATCGCGCCGCCTGCTCGAACAACACATCGAGGGCTTCCCGGAATGGTTCGACTCGAAGATGTTGAAGAGCTTAGAGCTGCTCGGCTCAATCGTCAAACTCGTCGACGCGCTCGACTTGACCGAACGTCAAGTCGTCGAGGACATCGACGTCTCTGCGACGGACGAGGGACTCGTCTTGACACTTCATACGCACAGCTCGCCGCGTTTTGAAGTCCAGCGCGGCATCCGTCATAAAAAACATTTGGAACGTGCCATCGACCAAACCATCGAGTTACGTGTAGAGGAGAGAGATTCATGACCATCTACTTACCCGAACATTTCAATAACCGCGAGCTCAGTTGGCTGAGCTTCAACGAACGCGTCCTCCAAGAAGCGATGGACGAACGCAACCCGCTCATGGAACGGTTGAAGTTTCTCGGCATCTTCAGCTCGAACCTCGACGAGTTTTACATGGTCCGTTTCGGCGGATTGAAAGATGAAGTGCTCGCCGGCTTCAACCGTCCGGAAGACAAGGCCGGATTGACACCGAAACAGCAAATCAAAGCCATCTCTATCAAAGCTCAGGAACTCGTGGAGGTCCAGTACGCGACATATAAGAAAATCGTCAAACAGCTCGCCTCGGAGAACGTCCGCTTCCTACGCCCGAAACATTTGAACAAAGAACAGCTCGACTTCGTCAAGTTATACTTCCGGACCCACGTCTTCCCGGTGTTGACGCCGATTGCCGTCGACGCTTATCGACCGTTCCCGATGCTGTTGTCCAAATCACTCAATATCGCCGTCGAGATCGCCTCGACCGATGAAGGCAAAAAACGGCTCGCCCTCGTCCAGGTACCGGCCGTGTTGCCGCGTTATCTCGAATTGCCAACAGAGGACGAGGACCATACCGATTTGATGTTGCTCGAGGACGTCATCATCCAGTTCATCGACTCGCTGTTCAAAGGTTTTGAAGTCGAGTCGACGATGCCGTTCCGGATCACACGGAACGCGGATATGCCGTTCCATGAGGAAGGAAGCCGCGACGTCCTTAAACAGATTGAAAAAGAGTTGAAGAAACGGCGTTATGGTGTCGCGATACGCCTTGAGGTTCAGCAACGGTCGCTCAGTAAAGAGCTATTGTTCATGCTTCAAGACGTGCTCGACTTGCATGACCGCGACATCTTCCTCGTCGACGGCCCGATCGATTTGACGTTCCTGTTTGGGGTGTATAACAAGATTGGTATCGAATACGATGACATGATCAATGAGACGCTCATCCCGTTCGTCCCAGAAGGACTCGAGCCGGGGAAAGACTTGTTCCAAGCGTTACTCAAACGCGACTATTTGCTCCACCACCCGTACCATTCGTTCGACCCGATCGTCCGCTTCATCGCCCAAGCCGCCAAAGACCCGAACGTGCTTGCCATCAAGCAGACGCTCTATCGTGTCTCCGGCGACTCACCGATTATCAAGGCGTTGACCGACGCCGCCGAGAGCGGGAAACAAGTGACCGTTCTCGTCGAATTGAAGGCACGGTTCGACGAGGAGAAGAACATCCAATGGGCGAAACAGCTCGAGAAGGCCGGCGCCCACGTCATTTATGGCTATAAGGAGTTGAAGACACACTCGAAGATCACGCTCGTCGTCCGCATCTTAGAAGGCGGGGTGCTGCAGCGGTTCGTTCATCTCGGTACCGGCAACTATAACGACTCGACCGCCAAACTGTACACAGACATCGGTTTGTTGACGACAAATGAAGAACTCGCTGAAGATGCGACCAACTTCTTCAACTGGCTCTCCGGTTACGGCGAACGCCCGTCATGGCACAAGTTCGAGACGTCACCGGACGACATGCACGACTTCTTCCTTCAAAAGATTGACGAAGAGATTAAACTGCATGAGAAATACGGGAACGGCCGCATCGTCGCCAAGATGAACTCAATCACCGACAAGCCAATCATCACAAAACTGTATGATGCCTCGCAGGCCGGGGTCAAAATCGATTTGATTATCCGTGGCATCTGTTGTTTACGTCCCGGGATCAAGGGCATCTCGGATAATATCCGCGTCGTGTCCATCATCGACCGGTATTTGGAGCACTCGCGCATCTTCTACTTCTATCAAAACGGGAAAGAAGACTTGTATTGCTCATCGGCCGACTGGATGACGCGCAACATGCGCAAACGGATCGAGATCCTCTTCCCGATTCTTGACGCGGGACACAAGTCATACATCAAAGATATGCTCGCGCTGCAACTCGTCGATAACGTGAAAGCGAGAATCCAGCGTGCTGACGGCAGTTACGTCTATTTGAAACAAGAGGCCGGACAAGAGCGCATCCAATCACAAATCATCATCCATCAATACACGGGCGGACGTTGGAACAACATTCCGAGCGTGTTTGAGCGCGAACCGTCGAACTGGGCCGAACGGGAAGTCCTCCGCTTGCGAGCCGAAAACGAGAAAATGACAGATGACTGATGTTAGACTTCTCAAACGAGAATGAACATTGTATAATGAACTCGGTTACCTGTTAGTTAAGCGTTTTCATTTCGATTATGGAGGAATCATTCATGCAAGAAATCCTATTGTCATTGCTCGCTGGTCTCATTTGTGGCATGATTTTCACGGCCTTGAAGTTGCCGCTCCCTGCCCCGCCGGTCTTACCGGGCGTCATCGGCATCTTCGGTGTGTTTCTTGGGATGAAAGTATATCAATTCGCACTCGCGAACTGGCCCTTTTAATTCAAAAAACGAAGCCCGCGGGCTTCGTTTTTTTATAGATCATAATGTCTCGCTTTGTGACACGTCGGGCAGAGCCACGTGCCACTCCCTGCTTCGAGATGATACTCCATCAAACGAATCCCGGTCGGCCCGAAACGGTTCATGTCATCCCCGCACGCTTCACAGATGGCCGTCGGGGCGAGCTGTGACACTGCCTGCTCTTCGGTCAAGTGAGCAGTGAACGTCTCCCGGGTCCACTTGGCAGACGGGACGCGGTACGCTTGCTCCCATTTGGTGCGGATGACGGCGTCCGTGTCTTCCTCGTACATACCTGATTGAAGCAACGGATGATGGAAATCAAGACCGACCACGTCGACGAGGCTATACGCCTTCGCCTCTGGCCCCGCCTCCGTCCGCCAATAGCGGTCGGCCGGGCGCTTGGTCATCTCGACGAGCATGACTTCGACTTCAGCCACGATCCCGTATCCGAGAATCTCAATCCAAGCTGTCCCCTCTCCGAGCCGGCCCTCCACATAGAACGGGCTCGCTTCCTGAAAGTAGATCGGGAGCGCGGACCAGACATCATACTCGTTCGGATCGATTCGGATGATGTTCATCTTATTGGTGCGCGAGCGTGAACTGTTCGCGCCATTCGGCATCGAACCGGTTCGCCCGGAACATCTCGATCTCTTGTTTGTATGGTGCCACTTTCGTCTTCTCACTGATTGGAATATACGGCGTCTCCAAAATTTTTGGCAAGTGGGTGAACGCCTCGTGGTGGATGATCCGGTTCAACGTGTCGAAGCCGATTTCGCCATAGCCGATATTCTCGTGACGGTCTTTTTTCGCGCCGCGCACGTTCTTCGAATCGTTGACGTGGATGACGCCGAGACGGTCCAGTCCGACGATTTGGTCGAACTGTTCAATGACACCGTCCAAATCGCCGACAAGGTCATAACCCGCGTCATGAACGTGACATGTGTCGAAACAGACCGAGAGCCGGTCGTTGTGCGTCACCCCGTCGATGATCGTTGCCAGTTCTTCGAACGTCTTGCCGAGTTCGCTGCCTTTTCCAGCCATCGTCTCAAGTGCGATTTTCACGGTCTCGTCACCGGTGAGCACCTCGTTCAAGCCTTCGATGATGCGGGCCAAGCCGACGTCTTCCCCTGCACCGACATGCGCGCCCGGGTGAAGGACGACGTGACGTGCGACTTGGAGCGCTTCGGCCCGTTTGATTTCGGCGGCCAAAAACGAGACGGCGAGTTCGAACGTCTCCGGTTTCGTCGTGTTGCCCAAGTTGATGATATACGGGGCATGGACGACGATCTCATCGATGTCGTGCGCCGCCATATGGGCGAGCGCCGCCTCGATATTCAAATCCTCGATTGGCTTGCGCCGTGTGTTTTGGGGCGCACCCGTATATACCATCATCGTGTTAGCGCCGTATGAGACGGCTTCTTCACTGCCAGCGAGCAACATTTTCTTACCGGATACAGAAACGTGGGAACCAATTTTTAACATAGTCATTTCTCCTTCATTCTCATCTGTCCTTAGTGTACACAAAAAGAAGAATCGACTCCACGAAGTCGATTCTTCTTTTGCTTAGCGTCGGTTCTTTTTACGAACTTCGCGACGTTCCTTACGTTGGCTCTGCATATGCTCACGTGAGGCCGTCTCTTTCAATTTATACTTGAACTTCTTCTTGTAACCAGGTTTGACCTTTTTCTTCGCCTTCTTGATTTCGCCCGCCATCCGGCTGTGCGCCGTTTGCGAGACTTTCATCTTCCGGTCGGTCGTGCGGCGTTTGCGTGTCTTGATCTCTTGAAGCGATCCGTTCTTCAAATCGACGTGCTTGAACGTGAATCCACGCTCTTCGAGTCGATTGATTGGACCGTTCTCGTGATCTTCATACAGCGTGTACGCTTCGCCAGTCTCACCAGCGCGGCCCGTCCGGCCGACACGGTGCGTATAGAAGTCGAGGTCTTTCGGAATGCCGAAGTTGATGATGTGCGACACACCTTTAATATCGATGCCGCGCGCCGCCAAGTCGGTAGCAATCACGAACTGATATTTCGCGTCGTTGATGTCTTTGATCGCTTGCTTCCGGCGACGGGCTTGCATATCCCCATGAAGCGTGCCGACGTTGAGTCCCGCCTCGCGGAACGACGTCTCCAACTCATCCGCATCTTGTTTCGTGTTCGTGAACACGAGACAGACGAACGGGTTGATCGCTTTTGCGATGTCGACCGTCAATGCCTTGCGGTCACGGTGACGGACCGGGATGACGTGATGCTTGATTTTCGGAACGACGCGGTGCTCTTCACTCGCTTCCGCATAACGCGGGTCATGCAAATATTTCTTCAAGAACGGTTGTAGCTTCTCAGGAATCGTCGCTGAGAAGACCATCGTTTGAAGTTTCTCTGGCAACGCCTGCGCGATGCGGTCGACTTCAGGCAAGAAGCCCATGTCGAGCATTTGGTCGGCTTCATCGACGACGAAATGCGTGACTTTGTGCGGGAATAACGCTTGGACTTTCATCAAGTCGAGTAGACGACCTGGTGTCCCGATGATCAGTTGTGGTGGGTTTTTCATCTTGTCGATTTGTCGTTCCCGGTCAGTTCCTCCGACAATCAGACTTGTTTTAATGTAGTCCGGCTGTTTGACGAGGAGCGTTTTCAACTCTTCGTGAATCTGCCATGCGAGTTCGCGCGTCGGTGCGACGACGATGGCTTGGACCGATTCTTCTTTCGGATCGATTGCTTCTAAAATAGGTAAGAGGAACGCAAGCGTCTTCCCCGTCCCGGTTTGTGATTTCCCAATGATATCGCGGCCATTCATCGCAGCCGGAATAATCCGGGCTTGAATGTCCGTCGGTACTGTGATGCGCTTTTCTGTCAAGGCATCGACGATAAACGGTAACAATTTGAACTGTTGGAAGCTGTTCAATCGATACACCTCCTGTTTCTTTCCACTTTTCCTAGCATAGCGGAATCTAATCATTTGTCAATTAATCTTTTGCGAGCCCTTCGTACAAATAGCTCGACGAATAGTAGTGTGACGCAATTTTCTTGCCGTTCAAATGATGTTCGAGCGCCTTGAATCCGACCTCGATCATTTCGTTCGGTGATTGGACGACGGTCGCATCGACTTTCCCGCTATGAATCAGCGGATAAATGCCGGTCACACCGTCGACCGATACGAGCGTTTTGTCACTGAGGCCATGGCTTTCGAGGGCCCGGACGACACCGAACGTATTGTCATCATTGTGAGAAAAGACGGCATCGAACGGAATACCGGCATCGAGCCACCGAGACATCTCGATCTCGGCTTGGAACGTGTCGTAATTACCCGTGATCGAGGCGACGACTTGCAGGTTGTCGTTGGCCTTGTCATATTCCGTCAACCCGAGGCTCCGATCGATCGTCGAACGGACTTTGGCGGTCCCTCTCACTTCGACGACACGAATCGGACGGTCGAGCCCGGCGTGTTGGGCGGCGATATGGTTCGCTGCCATCCGGCCGATCTCGACGTTATCGGACATGACCGACGTCAAGACGCTGTCATGGTCGATCATCCGATCGATGGCGATAATCGGAATACCCTCCCGTTCGGCCCGTTCGAGCGATGGTCGGATGAATGCTTCATCGAGCGTCGTCACGAAAATCGCTTCGACCCCGCGGTCGATCAGCGCGTCCAATTTTTCTTTCTCCAGGACACGGGAATCCTCACTCGTCGTCGGGACAGGGATAAAACCTTTTTGATTCGCCGTCCGGACGAACGCGGCCAACAGTTTATTGGCATGCTCATGCTTTTCACTGACGAATACGAAACCGACTTCATTATTTTCTCGCGCCCGTTCCGGTAATTGGATTGACGTAATCAATAGAATCGATAGCGCCCAGACGATCGGCAGCCAAAGCCAGTAATGTTTGAACCCTTTCGTCATGGGTGCGACCGCCTTGGGATTTTAATCATCATGGCCGTACCTTCTCCTTCAACACTTTCAATTTCCATGTGACCGTTCACGGCTTTCAAGTATTCCCGAATCATGTAGAGCCCTAAGCCGTTGCCGTTCTCTTTCGTTGTATAAAACGCGGACCCGACCGACTTGACTTGAGATTCGGTCATCCCGATCCCATTGTCTTCGATCAAGAAGCGGTAGTCCCGTTCCGTGAATTGAATCGTGACCGTCACGACGCCGTCGGCACCTTTCGTATCGACGGCCTCGACCGCGTTTTTGAACAAGTTATAGATGATTTGGACGAGCATGTCGTTCGAGCAGTAAAACGGCGGCATGTCGTTCGGGACGTTCAACTCCCAGTTCGTGACCCGCTTATAGCATTCGGCGTCGAGCAAGAATTCGAGGCGTTTCGCAAACTCGGTCATGTCGAGCCACTCTTCTTGTAGCTTCGCCTGGTCGGGCTTCGCGAGCGTGAGCATCGTCGTGATCAAATGGTTGGCCCGATCAAGTTCTGAAAGCGCGAGATCGAGCATGTCGCTACTACTGTGCCCTTCTTTCACCATCTGCAACGTGATTTGGACCGGCGTGAGCGGATTGCGAATCTCGTGGGCAATCCCTGCCGCGAGCTGTCCGAGCGAGGCGAGCTTCTCTTGCTGCAACAATAGTTGCTGTTGACTGAGCTGTTCGCGTCGGGCCGTCTCCATGCGGCGGGAATAATCGTTATACGTATCGAGCAACGTCTCGACTTCTTTGGAGCCGGTCCGTTCGAGTTGGATCGGTTCGAGTGACTGTTGTCGCTTAATATTTTGCACAAGTTCAAGCAGCGGACTTGTCAACGTCTTCGACAACAGTAGACCGACCATGATACTCAAGAAGAATGTCACGAGCGTAATCATCAAGTATTGCCAACGCGTCGCATACACCGCTTCGTAGACCGAATCGGTACTATGCTTTGCGAGGACGCTCCATCCGTTGACACGCGCATCGGGCTCAAACATGAGGACATCGTCTTTCGTACTGAACACCGAACGGACGTCGTAGGCGTCCGTCGCTTCGATGATGGACCGGGACAAACGCCGTTCTGCGTCCGTGACGAGATTGAACGAGGTCGACAATACTTCGCCCCGTTCATTCAACAAGTAGAGAATCATGTCATCATTCGCCGATTCAAGCATCCGACGATATAAATCGGAATTGAGCACGCTGATACTACCGCCGAACATCCCGACCATCCGGTTGTCTTCAAGCACCGGTACGTATAAATACGTCCCGACGTCACCCGAGATCGAAATCGGGTCACTCATAAACAAGTCGTTCCTGCCGCCGGTGAGCACCTCTTTAAATTTCGGATCACTCTTGAGCGTCAGCGCCGGTACTTGGCGTTGCGAGTACCACGTGAACGCATCGCCTTCTAAATCGTAATAAAAAATCGAGGTGAAGCTCGTCCGCTGATTCAAATAACCGGTGCGGATCCGCTCTTCGATATACGTCTCATTCCCGACGTAAGCACCGAGATAGACCAAGTCTTCGTATAGTTTACCGAGCCGCGTCTCCAGGTTTTCAATACTCCCGTCAATCGCGTAGTCGAATTGTTCTTTCGCCAGTTCTTCCGCGCGGGACACCGTCACGCGGTCGGCAGAGAAGGCTAATGAAGAGATGACAAGTCCTAGTATAATGAAGATAATGAATGTAATCTGAAAGAAGTACGATTTTCGAACTTCAAGCAATGTTCTTAGGCGTTCCACGGTGTCCCTCCTTTCTAACCTTAAGATTATAGCATGAATACACGGAAATCTTTTCGTATTTTCGAAACAATGTTAGACTAATACGTATGAAAGCATCGCGAAAGGAGCGTTCCTTACAAAATGAAAGTTAAAAAAATTAGTCCACGCGGATATTGCTACGGCGTCGTCGATGCCATGAAGCTCGCCAACGAAGCTGTGGCCAACCCAGATTTACCGCGTCCTATCCATATACTTGGCATGATTGTCCATAATCGTCATGTCACCCAAGCATTCGAGGAACTCGGCGTCAAGACGGTCGACGGTGAGGATCGAATGAAAGCACTCGAGACAATTGATCGTGGAACGGTCGTCTTTACCGCCCACGGCATCTCGCCGCTCGTGCGTAAGCGTGCCATTGAGAAAGGCTTGACGATTGTCGATGCCTCGTGCCCGGATGTACTGGTCACCCACGATTTGATTCGCGAAAAGACAGCGGTCGGCTATGAAGTCATCTACATCGGCAAGCATGGCCACCCGGAACCGGAAGGCGCGATGGGCGTCGCTCCAGGAAAAGTTCATCTCGTCCAATACGAGAGTGACTTCGAGGCGCTCCCGGCTCACCTGTATGATGCAAAAATTCTCGTCACGAACCAGACGACGATGAGCCAATGGGACGTCTCGGCTTTGATTGAGATGATTCAAGAACGGTATCCTCATGTCGAGGTCCACAACGAAATCTGTAACGCGACCCAAGTCCGACAAGAAGCTGTCGCTGAACAAGCCGGTGACTGTGAACTATTGATCGTCGTCGGTGACCCGAAGTCGAACAACTCGAACCGTTTGGCCCAGGTCTCGAAAGAGATTGCAGGCACGAACGCCTATCGCATCGGCGACTTGAGCGAACTCGACCTGGCTTGGCTCGAAGGTGTCGAAACGGTCGCCGTCACGTCAGGCGCGTCGACACCGACACCAATCACAAAAAAAGTCATCGACTTCTTGACCCAATATGACCCGCTCGATTTGAGCACGCACGATAAGACGCCATATCTTGAACTGCGCAGCATTCTTCCGAAAGTGAAGGCGCTCCGTAAATGACATGAACCCCCGTCCTCTCATGAGGTCCGGGGGTTTTTCGTTTAATCATCAGTAGAAGCGGAACGGGTTTGTATCGGCTTCCGAAACAAACAATTCGACATCGAGTTTCGCACGTTCACACTTCTCGCGCATCACGTCGACGACGCCTTGCTTCATCACGCTCTCCACGTGATGACCCGGGTCGACGACAGAAAGTCCGAGCGCCATTGCATCGTGGGCCACATGGAAGTACAGGTCGCCCGTCACATACGCATCCGCACCTTTGAAATGGGCTGCCGATACGTATTTATTCCCGTCCCCGCCGAGCACCGCCACTTTCTCGATGATCCGGTTCGGATCGCCGACGACACGGACGGCTTCGACGTCAAAGCTCGTCTTGACGTGTTCGGCGAACGACTCAAGTGTGAGAGGCACCTCGAGACATCCGATACGACCGAGGCCGAACACGGGCCCGTCAATGTCGTCACGAATCAAATCGTAGGCCACTTCTTCGTATGGATGCGCGTCCGTCATCGCCTTAAGCACTCTTTTCTTTTGGCTCTCCGTGACAATCGTCTCGATTTTCACTTCTTCGACACGCTCCGTCTTGCCATGCTGACCGATGTACGGGTCGGACCCGGCAAGCGGAGTAAACTGCCCTTCTCCTGAAACAGTGAACTGGCAGTCCCCATAATCCCCAATTCGGCCGGCGCCGGCACGTCCTAGCGCATCCGAGACGGCGGTCCGATGGGTCACCGGAACGAAGACGGACAGCTTATACACCGGTTCTTCATACGTTGGAATGAGTACCGTCGGGTCGACGAGTCCAAGTGCCTGACTCATCCAATCGTTGACCCCGCCCTGACAGACGTCCAAGTTCGTGTGGGCGACATAGACGGCAATGTCATGCCGGATGCATTTCATGACGATCCGGCCAGCGGCACTGCGATCGTTCACTTGCGCAAGCGCGCTGAAAATGGGTGGGTGGTGGGCGATAATCAAATCGACGTCTCGCTCGATCGCTTCATCGACGACCGACTCGAGCACGTCTAGCGTCACCATGACTCGTCGTACCGGTTTATTCAACGTACCGATTTGAAGACCAATTTTATCGCCCTCGACCGCGAGATGTTTCGGGGCGAACTCCTCAAACAATTGAATGACATGATTTCCGTTCGCCATCAGTTGCTCACCTCTCTCATTTTGTCACGCAGCGTCTTGAACTCCTCCTGTTTGCGGATGAGCGCTTCGGTTTGGGCACCTGCCGCCATCTGACCGAGCACGTAATCGAGCTTGTCCGCCTCGCGGCCCCATTTCATTTTGAACGCCTCTGGGCGTGTCGTGAGCAAGTACGGTCCGAACATGAGCTGCCACGCGCGTTCTGTGTCATCTAGGCTATAGCACGTCTCCGTGCCACGTTCGCCGACGAGAATCTCGTATACTTTGTCATTCTCTTCAACGATTGATTCCGCGACTAGGACGAATCCTGCGTCGAGCAACCATTCGCGGACGTGTTGCCCGTCCACGTTCGGTTGCAGGACGAGCCGTTCGACCGCTCCTAACTTGTCACGGCCGCTCTCTAAAATCGACCGAATCAAACTTCCGCCCATCCCGCAAATCGAGATGCATGTCGCCTCATCTGCTTCGAGGACGGCGAGCCCGTCACCGAGACGGACGTCGATGTTTTCGGTCGCCCCGATGAGCTCGACTTGAGCTTTGGCCGCTTCCATCGGTCCACGGTTCACTTCGCCTGCGATGGCGCGGTCGACGATGCCTTGCTGAACGAGATAGCATGGCACGTAGGCGTGGTCAGAGCCGATGTCCGCCACTACACTGCCTTTCGGAATGAAATCGACGACTTGCTTCAGTCGGCGGTCTAACGTCACTTGTTCTTGCATAGGGACAACTCCTTTTTCTACTTCTTCACTATTAGGGTAACGAATATTTATATCCAGGACAATAAAAAACGTACCCCAGAAGGAGTACGTTTCACCCTTATTGTTCGAGCAACCAAGTCGCGAGTACGTCTGCTTCTTCGGCAGTCGCGAGACCGGCTGGCATTGCACCTTTACCGTTGACGATGATGTTTGTGATCTCTTCCGCCGATAAACGTTCGCCGACGCCTGTCAACGCAGGACCGACGCCACCTTCGAGATTTCCACCGTGGCAACCTGTGCAGCCTTTCGCCGCGTACAAGTCTTCCGGGTTCATCTCAGTGACCGACGGACCTTCAGCAGCCTGCTGAGCTTGGTTCACGCCAAAATACGATAATGAGACCATGGCAATGATTGCGACGATCGCGATCGCTGCAAACGGTAACAATGGATTACGCATTGTATTTCCCCCTCATGTTCATTCCAAATTTCTACCCATCACTATTTTACTCAAAAAATAATAAAGAAGGAAGGAAAATCACTCATTTTCCTTCCTTTCTTCTAAAACTTCACATTTTATTCAAAAACACAATTAATCAAGGAAGTCTTTCAAGCGTTTCGAACGGCTCGGGTGACGGAGTTTCCGGAGCGCTTTCGCCTCGATTTGACGAATCCGCTCGCGGGTGACGCCGAACACTTTCCCGACTTCTTCGAGCGTGCGCGTACGGCCATCATCGAGACCGAAACGGAGACGGAGTACGTTTTCTTCGCGGTCCGTGAGCGTGTCGAGCACGTCTTCGAGTTGTTCTTTGAGTAGCTCATAGGCAGCGGCGTCTTGCGGTGCCATCGCATCTTGGTCTTCGATGAAGTCGCCGAGGTGCGAATCATCCTCTTCCCCAATCGGTGTCTCGAGCGAGACAGGCTCTTGGGCGATTTTCAAGATTTCACGCACTTTTTCAGGTGTGAGTTCCATCTCTTTGGCGATTTCTTCAGGTGCCGGTTCGCGCCCGAGGTCTTGCAACAGTTGACGTTGAACACGAATCAACTTGTTGATCGTCTCGACCATGTGGACCGGGATCCGGATTGTCCGAGCTTGGTCGGCGATGGCGCGGGTGATAGCTTGACGAATCCACCACGTCGCGTACGTCGAGAACTTGAACCCTTTCATGTAGTCGAACTTCTCGACGGCTTTAATGAGGCCCATGTTTCCTTCTTGAATCAAGTCAAGGAAGAGCATACCGCGCCCGACATAACGTTTCGCGATTGAGACGACGAGACGGAGGTTGGCTTCGGCAAGACGTTTCTTCGCCTCTTCGTCCCCTTGTTCAATCCGTTTCGCGAGTTCGGTCTCATCTTTCGCACTGAGGAGATCGACGCGGCCGATCTCTTTCAAATACATGCGGACCGGGTCGTTGATCTTAATACCTGGCGGGACGGACAAGTCGTTCAAATCGACCTCTTCGTCCTCTTTTTTGGTTGGTGTTTCTTCGGCATCGGCCGCATCTTCTGTGACGCGGATATCTTTACCTTCTAAGTCTTCAATGAAGTTATCGATAAAGTCCGAATCCACCTCGAAATGGCTGAGGCGATCTTGGATTGCTTGCATGGATACGACGCCTTTTTTCTTACCTAATTTCTCGAGTTCGTCTATGGCGTTAAATAAATCCTCTTTTTTCTTCTCTGCCATCTAGCAGTTCAACTCCTTCCAAACTTCCTTCACGTTCATCGTTCACGAAGACGACGACTCCGGGTAATCAATTCTTGTAACTTGGATGCCTGGTCCACTATACTTTCGGCATCTTGTCCGATTTCCCTTTTCGCTCGTTCGATTTGACGCTGTTCCTCATAACTGTTTATGACCTTAATGTATTCATCTAAAACCTCTTCGGTCAGTTCGTCCGGTGCGGACATGAGCCGAATCTCGGCATACCGATTCGCATAGTCCGGACGTTGGTCACAATAGCGCTCCATGAACGGGGGCGCCACTTGTTCGAATTCTTCATGCGTCATGTCCTCCGAGACGATCTCATAGAGGGCCGTCGCCAGCATGCGATGCACTTCGTCCTGATAGGCTAGCCCGAGGCGGTCCCTGACGAAGCGGACCCGCTCCGGACCACTCAGCATGGCCCGAAGTAACAGCTTTTCGGCTTTGACATAACGCGGTTCATTCGTCTTAGATGAACGCCGGCGAACCGGTTCAGCTTCCGGCACTCGTTGGGGTGCGATTTCTTTCGGTCTTGTCGAGGGCATCCGTGACAAGAATGTCTCGACTGGAATCTCAAATTCGTCGGCCAGCTTTCTCACATATAAATCACGTCGAATCGAATTGTCCGTTTTACTGATTTCCACAAGCATAGATTCAATAAATCGAATCCGTTCTCCTTCTCGATTCATGTTTTTCCCACGCCGTAGCGTCCGGTTCATGAAGTCGAGGACGGATAAACGCTCCGATTCGACAAGTCTGTGCCACTGCTCCGCCCCGTTCGTCCGAATATAATCATCCGGGTCGGTCTTCTCAGGTAACATCAGCACCTGGACATCGAGCGGGTAGCCCTCGAGCAAGCGGACGACTTTCATCGTCGCTTCTTGTCCGGCCGTATCACCGTCATAACAGATGATCACTTCTTCGACCATGCGAGCTAACGCACGGGCATGCTGCGTCGAAAACGCCGTCCCGAGCGACGCGACGACTTCCTTCGTCCCAGCTTGCGCGACTTGCAAGACGTCGACGTTCCCTTCCACGAGCACGACCCGTTTTTGCTTTCGCATCGTGGCCCGTGCCTGTGAAAAGCCGAAGAGGAGTTCGCTCTTGTTGAACAAGGGCGTATCCGCCGTGTTGACGTACTTTGGCTGTCGCTCATCGATCGCCCGTCCGCTAAATCCGACGATGGTGCCGTCTCGATCCGCAATCGGAAAGACGACTCTGCCTTCAAACCGGTCAAAATATTCACCGGACCTTGACTTAGAAATCAACCCCGCCTCCACCATGACCTCGAGGTCGAAACCTCTTCGTTCCAATGAATCAACGGTAAAACGGCGATGATCAGGCGCATACCCGATCTTATACTGTCCGATCGTCGTCTCCTGTAGACCGCGCGCTTGCAAATACGTCAATCCGACTTCGCCCGCTTCGGTCTTCATCAACACTTCATGATACAAATCCGCCACGACACGATGGGCATCGCGCATCTGTTTACGAATGACTTGGTCTCGTGACAACTCCTCATCGCCAGACACCCCGCCCTCGATGGCGATGTTCGCCCGCGTCGCGAGACGTTCAATCGTCTCAGGGAACGACAAACCTTCTGTCTCCATGACGAACGTAAATACGTTCCCGCCGGCTCCACATCCAAAACAATGGTACATCCCTTTTTCCGGGGACACGGAGAACGATGGACTGTTCTCCGAGTGGAACGGACAGAGACCGACGAGGCGATGGCCTTGCTTCTTCAATTCAACGCGTTCACTGATTAAATCAACGATATCTGTGGCTTGTTTCACTTCCGCAATGACTTCATCCGGTATTCGCGGCAACTCGACCACTCCCTATCCAAACTCGCAACGAAACGGAACGCTCACCACGTTCCGTTTCACTGTAATGTCAGTACTCTATTATACCGTTAACACCAGTCGATTACTAATCCGAGTACTCAATCGTCTTTCGATTGGTCGAGCATCCGTAAAATGATGCCTGCCGTCTCTTCGACGGCTTTGTTCGTCACGTCGATGACCTCGCAACCGATTCGTTCGTAAATCCCTCGGGCATACTCGAGTTCACGATTGATGCGTTCGAGTTGGGCGTAGTCGGCCTCCGGTTTCAAACCGAGCGACTTCAACCGTTCCATCCGAATCGAAATCAACTTATCCGGCGAGATGATCAACCCGACGCACTTGTCAGGCGGCAAATCGAACAGTTCTTCCGGCGGGCGTGATTCCGGCACGAGCGGTACGTTGGCGACCTTATACCGCTTCAACGCCAAATATTGTGAGAGCGGCGTCTTGGATGTGCGTGATACGCCGACGAGGACGATATCAGCTTTTTTCAAGCCTCTTGGGTCACGTCCGTCGTCGTACTTGACCGCGAACTCCATCGCTTCGATTTTCCGGAAGTAATCCTCATCGAGACGATAGATGAGTCCCGGTTTCTCGCGCGGACTCTCTCCGAGTTGACCAGCGAGCACGTCGAGTAAGTCGCCGAGCAAGTCGACCGTCTTCACGTCATGCTCTCGTCCGAGTTGAACGAGGAGGGCCCGATGCTCTTCGTTGACCAACGTGAAGGCGATGACTGCTCCTTGGGCACGCGCTTGTGTCACGACATCGTGAATCGTCTGTTCATCTTCCACGAACGGAATTCTAAGCGTCTCAATCGCATTCTCGTGGAACTGGATGCTCGCGGCGCGGACGACGAGTTCACATGTCTCCCCGACCGAATCGCTCACGACAAATACGAGTTGTTTTTGTGTCAGTGTCAAACCAGATTCCTCCTCAGAACGACTCATCGTTGGCGAGTGCGATCAATACTTTCGTCATGTTCGTCTTCGTCATGCGACCGAGCACGATCAGCTTGCCGTCTTTCTCTTCGACGACTGGCATGGCATCGATTTGTTTCTCGATCAGCTTCATCCCGGCCCGAATCAACGTCTCACTCTTCTCGCACACCGTGATGTTCGGCATGCGGGTCATGATGACGTTGACCGGCAATTGATCCAAGTCTTGATTGCCGATGGCGGCCCGAAGTAAGTCTTTACGTGACAAGACACCGACGAGCTCGTTGTCCTTGCCGACGACGAACAGCGAACCGACGTCTTCTAAAAACAAGGTCACGACGGCGTCATACACCGTCATCTCGTCACTGACGACTTTCGCGGACGACATGAAGTCGCCGACCGTCAATGAATCCAATTTTTCCCGAAGCAGGGATGAGTTTCGTTTGCCGACGAACGTGTAGCCGACACGTGGCCGGGCTTCTAGTATTCCAGTCATCGTCAAGATGGCCAGGTCCGGGCGGAGCGTGGCGCGAGTGAGCGACAGCTCTTGCGCGATCTGCTCACCCGTGATCGGTCCGTTGACCCTGACGATCTCAACGATCTTCTGTTGGCGTTCATTCAGCTGCATAGCCAACCCCCTCAAGTTTGGTCAGAGTACGAGCGCGCTAAAGTCGGCGACGCTCTCGATCGTCATGGCGAGTCGTTTCATCTCGCGCAGACGGTTCTCGCGAATCGCTTCAACGTCGCTCATGACCATTGTATTTTCGAAATAAGCGCTAATCGGTTGTTCCAATACGCGCAATGACGCGATCGCTTGATGATAATCCCCATCCTCGACGGCTCGCTCCGTTTCCGGTAGCGTCGCTTCGATGGCGACATGGAGTTCGTTCTCTTCTTTGTTTTCGAACAATGCCGGATCGACCTCTCCAGCCTCACCTTTCTTGGCGATATTGACGACACGCGTCAATTGCTCAATGAGTAGTTTCGCATCGTTTGCGAGCATGGCTTGAACCGCGTCCGCTCGGGCATCGAGCCGGTTGATGGCGAGCTCTGTCGTCAATACGGCGTCGATGACGTCATAACGGACTTGCCGTTCTTGGAGACGATACTTCAGGCGAAGCATGAAGAAGTCTTTTAGTTGCGCCTTGACTTGTTCTTTATCGGCATCATAAAGTCCTGCCTGAAGTTGCGAATCGACAACTTGTGAAAGTAATTTGTCGAGTGGGAGCACAATCTTCCAATCCGCTAGAATTTGGACGACCCCTTGGGCTTGACGACGAAGCGCGAACGGGTCTTGCGAACCGCTCGGAATCATGCCGATTCCGAAGAATGCAGCGATCGAATCCAATTTATCGGCTAGTGCGAGAACCGCACCCGTTGGCGTCGATGGTGACGCGTCGCCCGCAAAGCGTGGCATATAGTGTTCACGGATGGCCGCGGCCACTTCTTTGTCCTCACCTTGTTGGAGCGCATACTTCTCACCCATCACCCCTTGGAGTTCTGTGAACTCATACACCATTTGGCTGACGAGGTCGAACTTATGGATGGCACCAGCCCGGGCGACTTTGGCTGCATCCGCATTGAACAATGGCGCCAGCGTTCCGGCGAGTTGTTCTACGCGACGGACCTTGTCTCCCGTCGTGCCCAACTTCTCATGGAAGACGATGCGGTCGAGACGGACGAGTTGATCGTCAATCTTCGTCTTTTGGTCTTCCTCATAGAAGAAGACGGCGTCTGCCAAGCGGGCCCGGATGACCTTCTCGTTCCCTTTGGCCACGTTTTGAAGATGGTCTGCGTTCCCGTTACGGACGGTCACGAAATAGTTTTTAAGCGTTTCACCGATATAGACCGGGAAATAGCGTTGGTGCTCTTTCATCGTCGTGATCAATACTTCTTCCGGAAGTTCGAGATAGCTTGCATCGAATTCACCGAACAGCGCAGTCGGCCATTCGACGAGGTTCGTCACTTCCTCGAGCAATGAGGCGTCGAGCGGAACCGTCCACCCTTGTTCTGAAGCCAACTCGTCGATTTGACGCTCAATGCGGGCCTTACGGTCTTCATATGACGCGACGACGAATTCGCGTTCGAGCGTCTCGGCGTAGCCGGCCGGCTCGGCGATCGTGACGTCACCTTTACTCAAGAAGCGGTGACCACGTGTCACGTTTCCTGTCTTTACGCCTTCGATTTCAAAATCAATTTGCTCGGCACCGAACAACGCGACGAGCCAACGAATCGGACGCATGTAGCGGAGACTGCTCGTGCCCCACTTCATGTTTTTCGGGAACGTCATACCACGGACGACGTCTTCGAGTGCCGGAAGCAGCGTGCTCGTCGCCTGACCTGACTCGTGACGGTCTGCGAACACGTACTCGACACCTTTCTCTTCAGCGAAGTACAAGTCGTCGACCGAGAGACCACGGCCACGGGCAAACCCAGCGGCTGCTTTCGACCAGTTTCCTTCAGCGTCTTGAGCGATCTTTTTCGCCGGTCCGCGAAGCGTCTCCGTCAAGTCTTGTTGCTTCTCTTCGACGTCTTTGACAAGAACGGCGAGACGGCGCGGTGTTGAATAGACGGTCAATGTCCCGAACTGGACACGGGCGTCCGTCAAGAAGGCGGTCACACGCTCTGCCAATTGTTTCTCCGAACGGAGGACGTATTGCGCTGGTAATTCTTCAAGTCCGATTTCTAATAAAAGGTCACGCATCAAGGGCACCTGCTTTCTCTTGGTTCAAAAGTGGGAAACCGAGACGTTCCCGCTCTTCGATAAATTTGGCAGCACACGCACGGGACATGTTGCGGACACGTTGGATGAAACCGGTCCGTTCCGTCACCGAGATGGCGCCTTTCGCATCGAGTAGGTTGAACGTATGCGAACATTTGAGGATATAGTCGTAAGCCGGGAAGACGAGGTTCTCGTCAAGGGCACGCTTCGCTTCTTTTTCGTACGTATCGAACAACGTGAACAACATGTCGACGTCTGAAAGTTCGAACGTATATTTTGAGTGTTCATACTCGGGCTGGTAGAAGATGTCCCCATACTTGAATCCGTCCGTCCAGACGAGGTCAAACACGCTCTCGACTTCTTGGATGTACGACGCGAGACGTTCGAGACCGTATGTGATCTCGACGGCGATCGGGTCACACTCGATGCCACCGACTTGTTGGAAATACGTGAACTGGGTGATCTCCATCCCGTTCAACCAAACTTCCCAACCTAGACCGGCCGCGCCGAACGTCGGGTTTTCCCAGTTGTCTTCGACGAAACGGATATCGTGCTCGAGTGGGTTGATTCCGATCAACTCTAAACTTTCTAAGTAAAGCTCTTGGATGTTGCTCGGTGACGGCTTCATGATGACTTGGAACTGATGATGCTGATACAAACGGTTCGGGTTTTCTCCGTACCGTCCATCCGCCGGACGACGTGACGGCTCCGTGTAACAGACGTTCCACGGCTCTGGTCCGAGACTCCGTAAGAACGTCATCGGGTTCATCGTACCGGCCCCTTTCTCAACGTCATACGCTTGCATTGTCAAGCAGCCTTTCGACGCCCAGAAATTTTGTAACGTCAAAATAATTTCTTGCACGGTCATGTGCTTCATATGTGACACCTCCAAAAGTATTGAAACGACAAAAAACGCCCCTATGTGCCATGCACATAGGGACGGGATTACCCGCGGTTCCACCCTACTTGCCTCGAGATGAGGCCACTCTTTGGATTGTGGGCGCTCCGGAATTGCCATTCACTTCCCCCTGGCGTTCGGCTCCCACCTCCCCGAACTCGCTGTACCCATGGCGTAAAAGCTACTCGTTTCCTTCATTGCGCACGCTATTTCATTTGTCTAATCGTAGATTATGGTATCGAATCTTGTCGAAAAAGTCAATCATCGTTCAAGTAAAGGCGTTGCATTTGATCGAGGACACGTTTCGTCTTCAGCCGCAAGCCACTGTATGATTCCATATAGGCGTCGAACAGCTGCCTGAGCAGAATCCGCGTCTCTTTTGTGAGCGGGACGTTACTGAATTCGGACAGCTCGTGTCGGCTCATCAAATAGAGGAGCTTCGCTAGACGTTCGCTCATGCGGGCCGACCCTTCTTCTTGGTGACGCGAGCAAAGAAAGCCACCGGCCGCCACTGAAAAATACATCGGGTCGGTCACATCGTTGCACCGGATGCAACCGGTCAAGACCGGTGCGACCCCGAGCAGGTGCAAAATCCGCAGTTCAAAGTGGTGCGTGATCACATCCGGGTCCATCCCTGCATTGAGCGCCTGCAGAGCATCGTTCAAGATGCGATAGAGCGGACGGTTCGGCACCCGGTCCTCGACGGTGCGGTCGACGAGCTCGAGCCAGTACATGGCGTACGCCATGCGCTCGACGTCTTTCCGGATTTCCGGATAGGACGTGATCACATCCGACGACTTCAGTTGACCGAGGCCACGGCTCGCCGGGAAAATATACACCGCCTCGACGAAAGGCTGGCTCGACGCATGCAGGCGACTGCCCGGCTTTTTCGCACCGCGCGCCATGACGGCGACTTTCCCGAGTTCTTCGGTGAACAACGTGACGACTTTGTTCGATTCCCCGTAATTGACCGTCCGAATGACGATTCCCGTGACCTTTTGCAACATGGCTTAATACTCGTCGTCGCGGAAACCGAGGTCGCGGAGTTGACCCATCTTGTTACGCCAATCTTTTTGTACTTTCACCCATAGGTTCAAATACACTTTTGTCCCGAGGAGCGCCTCGATGTCGTGGCGTGCTTCTGTCCCGATTTCGCGGAGCATCGCACCTTTTTTGCCGATGACGATTCCTTTTTGCGAATCACGCTCGACCATGATGACGGCCTCGACATCAATCATTTCCGAGTTTTCCCGTTTCTTGATCGATTCGATGGCGACCGCGATTGAGTGCGGCACTTCATCACGCGTCTTATGGAGCACTTTCTCGCGAATCAATTCAGAGATGATGAACCGTTCCGGGTGGTCGGTCACTTGGTCGGCCGGGTAATACATCGGTCCTTCCGGGAGCAACTTTTTGATTTCTTTAAGGAGCGGTTCGACGTTATTGCCTTGAAGTGCCGAGATCGGGACGTACGCCGCGAAATCGAGTTGGTTCGTATACTGCTCGATGACAGCCGGAATCTCGTCCGGATGAATCAAATCGATTTTGTTCATGACGAGAATGATTGGCGTATCGAGCCCTTTTAACTTCTCGATGATGAACTCATCGCCGGCGCCGCGCGGTTCCGTGACGTTGACCATGAAGAGGATCGCATCGACTTCACGGAGTGCGTTCGTCGCGACTTTCATCATGAAATCGCCGAGACGGTGTTTCGGCTTATGAATCCCTGGCGTGTCGATAAAGATGATTTGCGAATCATCCGCCGTATATACACCTTGGACCTTGTTGCGCGTCGTCTGCGGCTTGTCTGACATGATGGCAATCTTTTGTCCGATGACCCGGTTCAAGAACGTCGATTTTCCGACGTTCGGACGACCGATGATGGACACAAACCCTGATTTAAAATCTTCTTGATACATAGTGCACCTGCTTTCTAAATTTCCAATACGTTCAATCATATAACGAATTTGTCGATTACATAAGGGCCAAAAATGAAAAGTGCCGTGATGGCGGCCCCGATGGCGGCAACGAGCACTGATCCGGCTGCGACATCTTTCGCTTGCCTCGCTAACGGTTTGATGTCTTTCGTGACGAGGTCGACCGTGCGTTCGACCGCCGTGTTCATCAGCTCGAGCGCGATGACGAGTACGACCCAACCGAACAGAATCAAGTTCTCGAGTTTCGTCGTTGGGAGCCACCAGGCAAATACGACGACGAGCAGGCTCGATGCGAGATGAATCAGCATGTTGCGTTCGGTCCGCACTGCGTGCACGATGCCGTGCACGGCGAACCAGAACGGTTTCACACTTCGCCTCGTTTCAGCTCGAAGTGAGCGAGCACTTGTTCTTGGCGCGCCGTCATCTCCGCTTCTTCCTCAGGCGTCATGTGATCATAGCCGAGGAGATGTAAGAAGCCATGAATGGCCAAAAATCCGAGTTCTCGTTCGAATGAGTGGCCATAGTCGGCCGCCTGTTCGCGGCAACGCTCGACCGAGATGAGTAAATCGCCAAGGAGACGAGGCTCGTCTTCATCGAGCATGAAATCCATCTCTTCTTCGCCCATCTCGTCAAAAGCAAAACTGATCACGTCGGTCGGCGCATCTTTCCCGCGCCATTCCCGATTGATTGCTTGAATCTCGTCGTTCGTCAAAAAGGTGACCGACAGTTCGCTCGGTTCTTCAATGTCCTCTTCGAGCGCTGCGTGCATCAAAATAGATTCGACGAGCTCGACTTGAGCATCGGTCAACAACCCGTGCTCATCGTTCGAAATGATTTGCATGTAATTCGCCTTCTTTCTTCAGTTCTGGGTACTCGATCCGTTCATGGAACAAGCCGGTCAACGTCTCACACGCGCTCTCCCCGACCCGCCATACTTCTTTCGTCGTCAACTCGCAGTCTTCGAACTGTCCGTCTTGCAACTTGTCACGGATGATCGCGCTGACAAGCTGCCGGATCCGTTCTGGTGTCGGCTGCTTCTGTGACCTTACCGCCGCCTCAATCGAATCGACGATCATGACGACCGCCGCCTCGCGCGTCTGCGGTTTCGGTCCCGGGTAACGGAAGCGCGACTCAGTGACATCTCGTGTCTCTTTCGCTTTCACATAAAAGAACTTCAACAATGACGTGCCGTGATGTTGCTCGGCGATATCGATGATTTCTTTCGGTAGCTTGTAACGGCGCAACAGATCAGCACCGTCATACGGATGGGCCATGATGATGTCGGCCGATTCTTCCGGTGTAAGCCGGTCGTGCGGGTTGACGCCGCTCTGTTGGTTCTCGATGAAGTGGAGCGGCCGCTCGGTCTTCCCAAGATCATGGTAATAACTAGCGACCCGGGCGAGCAATCCGTCGGCTCCGATCGCCTCACAAGCCGATTCAGCCAGGTTGGCGACCATCATGCTGTGATGATACGTACCCGGTGCCTCCATCAACAATTTCCGCAACAGCGGATGCGTCGGGCTCATCAATTCGATTAAGCGACCCGATGACAAGACGCCGAACCACGGCTCGAGAAACGGCAGGAATCCGAACGTGAGCACGATTGATAACAGGGCACTCGTAATCGCGAAGCCTGACAGATACGCGACCATCTCCCATGTCACTACCGTGTTACGCAGGAACAAGAGCGCGAGCACCATAATGATGTTGATGATGCCGAGCAAGACACCTGACAAGAATAACCGTTTCCGCTGAATCTTCGGTTCGACGAGGAAGACAGCCAGGAAACTACCGGTCGCAAAATAGACGACCGTCATGAAGCTCGTGTTTTGCCCGAAACTCGCCACGATCGATCCGGCGATCATCGTAATGAGTGCCGAGGCGAGCGCGACCCGTTCATCGACGAGGATACGGAGCAAGAGGACAACGAACGCCGTCGGTGCGAGCACGTATGCGTACGTCGTAAACTCGATGCCGATATAGCCGACCCCGAAAAAGATGCCGAGTTGAAGCAGTAACAACCCGTACACGGTAATCAAAATTTTAGGACGAAGCAACAACTGTTGAATCTTCGACCGGATCAACATGAACAGAAATCCGGTCGTCAACAGTCCGCTCAGTAAGTAAGCCCCGAACAGCGGTGCGAACGAACGGTTCGGGTCGATCGCACCGGTCAATTCGAGCTTCCGATAAATCTCACGTGTCACGACCTCGCCTTGATTGACGAGCAATTGTCCTTCTTGGATGATGACCGGCTCGACCGCGTCGAGCGCCTGCTGTTCTTTCTCGCGCGTCGCCTCAGAGTCGAACACGTAGTTCGGGACGATCAATTGATCGCTCAGGCTGTTGGCGATGGCCCGGAACTCGAGTGAGAGCGGGGATTGGTCGACGAGCGTCTCGGCCCGGTCTCTCGCTTCTGAAATCGACTGTGAGCTCGTCTCGATGCGGTTGCCCATTACTTCTTGGAGCGCCGTCACGGTGACGTCTTCGACCGTTCGACGCGTGTTCTCACTCGCCTCGAGCAACAGATTCAACTCATCGTCACCGAGAAAGCCATTCACTTCGGTCGAGTTCAACCGGTTCTTAATATCCGAGAGTTCGGTCTCTTCTCCCGTCTCCTCGAACGCCGCGAACAGTTGCTCGACTTTGGCGATTTGTTGATCGGCAAACTCGCGTCGGAGCGAAAATTGACTACCGACGCCATTGACGGCTTCTTGTTGCAACCGTTCCGTCGCCGTTCGGTCCTCGACCGTGATGGGCGAGCGGATATCCTGTTCGGCAATCCCGAGCGGTTCGACGCTAATAATAGATGGGCGCACCGTAAAATAGAGAATCGCGCCTAGAATGAGAAAAAAGAGGACGGAGATTGTCGCGACCGTCCAATGACGTGCTTGCTGCATCAGTGCCCCCCCTTTTTGTTATGTGAGTTCGGTACTATAGGCGTTAATAATTTTCTTGACGAGCGGATGTCGAACGACATCGGACGACGTAAAGTGTTCGAAATGAATCCCTTCGACTCGCTCGAGCAGATGTAACGCCTCTTGAAGACCTGACGCCTTCCCTTTAGGTAAATCCACTTGCGTCAAGTCGCCTGTGACGACCATTTTCGACCCGAAACCGAGTCGCGTCAAGAACATTTTCATCTGCTCTTTCGTCGTGTTCTGCGCCTCATCTAAAATGACGAACGCATCTTCAAGCGTGCGTCCTCGCATATAGGCGAGCGGGGCGACTTCGATTGTGCCACGTTCGAGCAACCGATTCGTCTGCTCGACGCCATAGACGTCAAACAAGGCGTCATAGAGCGGACGTAAGTATGGATCGACTTTCTCTTTCAAGTCGCCTGGCAAGAAACCCAAGTTTTCCCCTGCTTCGACGGCTGGACGCGTCAAAATAATACGTTTGACTTGTCCTTCTTTCAATGCCCGTGCTGCCAAAACGACGGCCAGATAGGTCTTTCCGGTCCCGGCCGGCCCGATTCCGAAGACAAGATCGCGTTTTTCAATGGCACGAACGTAGCGGCTTTGTCCGACTGTTTTCGCCCGGATCGGTTTGCCTTTGTTCGTCGTGAAGACGACCCGCTCATAATGCTCGAGCAGTTCATCGCCTTTGCCGACCTTGATATGTTGAATCACGCTGATGGCATCACTCTCGTTCAAGCGAGCCCCTTTTTTGACAAGCTGTTGTAGCGTCTTGATGACGGTTTTCGTCAATTCAAGTGTGTCAGCAGTATCGGCCTGAATGATCAATTCTTCTCCACGAGGAGTGAGTGCGACCGCGAGTTCTGCCTCGATAGCGTGAAAGACCTCGTCTTTCGGCCCGAGGAGCGCCTGTGCTTCGTTCGCATGTTCCATGACGAACGGTATCTTATCAGTCATAATCAATGGTTGTTTCTCCTCCCCATCAGTAGATTGTTCCTTCTTTACTTTAGCACTATCAAGCCGTTCGTGAAAGAAAGACCGTCCGTTTCGGCCACAAAAAGAAGCAGTGACTCGATGTCACTGCTTCAGGCTTAGCGACGGCGTTTCGACACCGGCGGCTGCAAAATTTCACTCCAAACGACAGCTTGCCGAACTTGCTTCATCGACATGCGCGGTTGCGGTTGCGGCCGAGACTCGGTCGCCTCCGAAATCGGCGGAATCTTGACTGTTTGTTCGAACTGCGCACTCACGTGCGGTAATTCTTCCCGCCGGCGCGACGGCTGAGACTCTCTTGATTCAGCCGGGGCAGCGACACGACGACGCAGTTTTTGCGGCGTCGGTTTTTCCTTGCCATCGCGTGGCTCGTCAAATGTCGCCTCGACTTCTTTCATCATGTCACCGACCGTATCGAGATAGCGTTTCAAATCCGTACTCGGCGGCCGTTCTCCAGTAGAAGATGATTTCTCCATCCGCTTCATGACCGCCGAAGCGATCCCGAATGCGGCGAGGAGTAGTACCCAAAGTCCATCCATCCCGATCACTCTTTGTCAGATTCGACTGGGTGACCGATCGCTTTACGCATTTCTGTATCGGCTTGGACGTTCAAGTAGTTGACGTAGTCCATGACACCGAGCTTGCCGTGGCGAAGCGCATCTGCCATCGCAAGCGGGACTTCAGCCTCGGCCGCGACAACTTTCGCGCGCATCTCTTCGACTGATGACTTCATCTCTTGCTCACGGGCGATAGCCATCGCGCGGCGTTCTTCCGCTTTCGCTTGCGCGATTTTCTTATCAGCCTCGGCTTGGTCGGTCTGAAGAACCGCTCCGATGTTTTTACCGATATCAATGTCGGCGATATCGATGGACAAGATTTCAAACGCGGTCCCTGAATCAAGACCTTTCGTCAATACGGTACGTGAAATCATATCCGGATTTTCCAAAACGTGTTTATGGTTATGTTGCGAACCGATCGTCGAGACGACCCCTTCACCGACACGGGCGATAATCGTTTCTTCTCCGGCACCCCCGACAAGACGGTCGATGTTGGCACGAACCGTGATCCGGGCTTTCGCTTTCACTTCAATCCCGTCCATGGCCACACCGGCGATGAACGGCGTTTCGATGACTTTCGGGTTGACGGACATTTGAACAGCCTCTAACACGTTTCGGCCGGCAAGGTCGATTGCTGCGGCACGTTCAAACGACAATTCGATATCGGCACGGTGGGCCGCAATCAAGGCGTTGACGACACGGTCAACGTTACCCCCAGCCAAGAAGTGACTCTCGAGCTGGTTCGTATTTAAGCCAATACCGGCTTTGACCGCTTTGATGAGCGGGTTGACGATTTTCGATGGGACGACGCGACGGAGTCGCATCCCGATCAATGTGAAAATCGAGACGTGGACGCCAGCGGCGAACGAGCTGATCCACAGCCCGACCGGGACGAACGTGAAGAATACGGCGAGCGCAATCAATCCTCCACCTGAGATGAGTAACGTGGTCAATAGTTCTGGTGTCATTCTGTTACATCCTCCTTCGGCTCTATAAAGCTACGGACGACAACGCGCCCTGAATCGACTTTATACACCTGAATTTTCGTTTGCGAATCGAGATAGCTACCTTCTGTCACGACATCAATCCGTTCTCCGTCAATCTCAGCGGTACCCGCCGGGCGCAGCGGCGTCAATGTGACCCCGACTTTCCCGAGTAACCGTTTGCGGTCATCGTGAGACAGGTACCCTTTGTCTGATGACGTCGAATCGGTCAAAATCAACCCTTTATACATGAGCGAACGATTGGACTGCAGGCGACGATATGCCCAAAATCCGAGTCCAGCGACGATGGCCGTGGCTAAACCGAGCGACAACCATAGTTGCCCGATCGTGGCGCCCGCCATAATCAAACTGGCGACGACCGCCCCGATCCCTAGCACGCCAAACAATCCAAAACCGGCAACGAACACTTCAATTCCTAGAAGGACGATCCCGACAAAAAACACCGTCAGAATCACTCCGAGACCAAATGTCATCGTATTGCAACCCCCTTCCGAGTTCACAAGCTACCTCTTATCTCTAGTGTATACGAAACAAGTTTGCTTGTGGTTTCAGAATACGCAAAAAAAGACAGAAACTTTTGGTTTGACCCAAAAGCTCCTGTCTCTTTCATTAATTCGTCAATTGTTGTTTGACAATGCGGTTCACAAGACCACCGTCTGCCTTGCCTTTAACTTGAGGCATGACGACGCCCATCACCTTACCCATATCTGACGGGCCTGTGGCATTCGTTTGAGCAATAACTGCTTTCACGATCGCCGTGACTTCATCTTCAGAAAGTTGTTCAGGCATATAGGCCTCTAGTACGACAATCTCGTCAGCTACTTTAGATGCAAGGTCTTCACGACCAGCGCTTTCGAATTCTCGGAGGGAGTCTCTGCGCTGTTTCATCTCTCGGTTGAGCACCGTGAGTTCCTCTTCCTCAGTAAGATCTTGTCGACCAAATTTGATGGCCTCATTTTGGAGCGACGCTTTGACCATTCGGATCGTCGTGAGACGATCTTTCTGTTTTGCGCGCATGGCTTGCTTCATGTCGTCCGTCAAGCGTTCTTGAAGACTCATGAGCTAACACCCTCTCTACAAATGAAACTGAAATTAGAATTTCTTACGCTTACGCGCAGCTTCTGATTTCAATTTGCGTTTTACGCTTGGCTTTTCGTAGTGACGACGTTTGCGAACTTCGGCAAGAGTGCCATCTTTCGAAACACCGCGTTTGAAACGACGAAGAGCGTCTTCAAGCGATTCGTTTTTACGGACACGAGTTTCCACTAGTTTTCCCTCCCTCCGAATTACACGACTAAGGAAACGTGTTTCACACGTCATAACATATTATAGTGAAAGTAAGTCGTGCGGTCAACCACTAGTTATTAATAGTCGCTATCTGAACGTCCGCCTGTGACGATGGCGATTCCAGCTGATGCGCCGATGCGCGTCGCGCCGGCATCGATCATCGCTTGTGCGCCTTCGAAATCACGTACGCCGCCTGAAGCTTTGACGCCGAGATCTGGTCCGACCGTCTCACGCATGAGGCGGATATCTTCTACCGTCGCGCCGCCTGTTGAGAAGCCAGTCGACGTTTTCACGAAGTCTGCGCCTGCTTTGACTGAAAGCTCAGCCGCTTTTTTGATTTCTTCTTTCGTAAGGAGGCACGTCTCAAAGATGACTTTGACGAGCGTCCCGTTTGCCGCTTCGACGACTGCGCGGATATCGCGCTCGACGAGGTCGAAGTCGCCGTCTTTCATGGCTCCGATGTTGATGACCATGTCAATTTCATCTGCACCGTTGGCAATCGCGTCTTTTGTTTCGAACGCTTTCACTTCTGGCGTGTTGGCTCCGAGCGGGAAACCGATGACCGTACATACTTTGACGTCGTCATCTGATTTGAGTTGTTCCGCCGCGTACTTCACCCATGTCGGGTTGACACAGACGCTTGCGAATTTGTATTCGAGCGCCTCGGCACAAAGTTTCGTGACTTGATCTTTCGTTGTTTCTGCCTTCAAGGCTGTGTGGTCGATATAACGTGCTAATTCCATCGTAAAATTCCTCCTCTGATGTATCGGTCTGACATATAGGTCTGACATCTAACATATTATCATGTTTTCTTGAAATGTAACAGCTTTCAATTCAGACGAGTTGACGACGTTTTCGTGTCTGAATCCAGCTGTTCCAACTAAAGAAGAAAATCGCAATCCAGATGCACGTGAACGCAAAAATGTGATAACCCGTGAACGGCTCATTATAGAGGATGACCCCGATCGCGAGACTGAGCGTCGGTGCGATGAATTGAAGAAACCCGACAAGCGTGAACGGGATATGTTGCGCCCCGTACCCGAACAAAAGAAGCGGCAACGCCGTCATCACGCCTGTCCCGACCAAGGCGACCCAAATGACCGGTTCGGTCGTCATCGTCAATCCGCCCTGTGACGTCTGCCAACCTAAGAAAATGATAGCGACCGGCACGACCGCGAGCGTCTCAATCCCGAGACTGACCGTCGAGGCAAGCGGTCGGCGTTTCTTCACCATGCCGTAAAATCCGAACGTACTGGCCAGAATGAAGGCGATCCACGGGAACGACCCATACCCGAACGTCAAAACGAGCACGCCGATCGCCGCCACCGTCACCGCGAGCCATTGGACTCGGTTTAATGATTCCCGAAAAACAAGCACACCTAACACCATGCTCACGAGCGGATTGATGTAATAGCCAAGTGACGCCTCGATGATATAGCCGTGATTGACCGCCCATATGTACACGAACCAGTTGGCGCTGACGATGAAGCCGTTCAACATGAAGGCGTTCCGCGTCGCCCGGTGCCGGAGCGCATAGTTGAACTCGGTCCACTGCTTCGTCCATTTCAAGACGAGTAAGATGAAGAGAAACGACCAGACGATTCGATGGGCCAAGATTTGTCCGCTCGGTATCTCCTGTAAAAACTTCCAATAAATCGGTAGGACGCCCCACATGACGTAGGCTCCGACCGTCGGCATGACGCCTTTGTTCACTCCGTTCACCCGCTCTCGTAATCAATTATCGTCAGTGTAGTCGATGCGATTAGGACATTCAAGCGAATTCTTTCGCCATGCACACGACAAAAGAGGTGCGCTCGCAAGCGCACCTCGCATCACTATGAATGTTAGTTCGGAATCGTCGCCACGGTCGCGAGCGCTTGCTCCAAATCTTCAATCAAATCTTGTACATCTTCGAGACCGACGGAGATGCGGACGAGTCCGTCCGTAATGCCGAGCTCGAGACGGCGTTCCGCCGGGATTGACGCATGGGTCATCCGGGCCGGGACGCTAATCAAGCTCTCGACCGCGCCGAGACTCTCGGCGAGCGTGAAGAACTTCGTCTTCGCGACGACGAGTTCGGCCGCTTCGGCTGAACCGACATCGAAGGCGATCATCCCACCGAAGCCGCGTGCCTGCGACAAGTGGACCCGCTTCGCTTCTTCGCTGCCGACACTCGGATGTAGGACACGGCTGACGGCTTCATGCTTCGTCAAGTAGTCGACGAGCGCGAGCGCGTTTGACTCGATCGCTTCCATACGGACCGCGAGCGTCTTGATGCCACGGACGACGAGGAAGCTGTCTTGCGGTCCGAGTACCGCGCCGACTGAATTTTGAAGGAATGCGAGACGCTCTCCGAGTTCTTCCGTCCGAGCGACGACGAGACCAGCGACGACGTCGCTGTGGCCACCCAAATATTTCGTGGCGCTATGAAGCACATAATCGGCCCCGAATTCAATCGGATTTTGGAAGTACGGGGTCATGAACGTGTTGTCGACGACGAACAGGACGTCCGCCTCGTCAGCGATGGCGCGAATCAGGCGCATGTCGGTCACGTTCAACAGCGGGTTTGTCGGTGTCTCGACGTAAATCATTTTCGTGTTCGGTTGGAGCGCTTCACGGACCGCTTGCGTATCGGCCGTATCGACAAAAGATGCCTCCAAGCCAAGTGATTGAAATACTCGATTGAATACACGGTACGTTCCCCCATATACGTCAGAACCGACGATGACGTGGTCCCCTGATTTCATTAACATTAAAATCGTCGAGATGGCTGCCATCCCGGAGCCGAACGCGAATCCGCGGGCACCGCCCTCGATATCGGCGATGAGCGTCTCGAGTGCCGTCCGCGTCGGGTTGGCCGTCCGCGAATACTCATATCCGTCCCGGAGATTGCCGATGCCGTCTTGCTTGTACGTGCTCGTCTGATAAATCGGTGGCGTGACGGCTCCCGTTAACGGATCCGTCGTTTTACCGCCATGAATGAGTGCTGTTTTTGTACGCATATTCTGCCTCCTTGACTATTCCTTGACTTAAATACCGTTCGACACTGTCCGGTAAAATCGTGACGATGACACCTTCCGTCATCTTCGCCGCTTCTTGAACACATGCCGCGATGGCCGCTCCGGATGAACTTCCGACGAGCAAGCCTTCTTGTTTAGCGAGATGAGCGACATAATAAAACGCCTCTTCGTCCGTAATCGTGTAAATCCCGTCGACGAGGTCGTGCGGCAAGAACGCCGGCCACGCCTCGACCCCAATTCCTTCTGTCTTATGGGGGCCAGGAGCTCCCCCGTTCAAAATCGACCCTTCCGGCTCGACGACGATCGCCTTCGTCCCGTTCGGCCGCAACTTGCTCGCGACACCGGTAAACGTCCCCCCTGAGCCGGCTCCGGCGATGAACACATTGATGTTCGGAAGGTCGGCCTGAAGCTCGAGCGCGAGCGTGTCGACGTAGGCGTCCGGGTTATCCGGGTTCGAGAACTGTTCCGGCACATAGGCGTCATGTTCGATGGCGAGCTCTTTCGCCCGCGCGATGGCGCCTTTCATCCCAAGTTCGGTCGGCGTGTTGACGACGGTCGCCCCGAGAAGCGTCATGAGCGCCTGCTTCTCTTGACTGAACTTCTCCGGGGTGACGGTCATCAACTTGATGCCGTGTCGTTGACAGGCGAGCGCGAGCCCGATTCCGGTGTTCCCGGCCGTCGGTTCGACGACCGTTCCCCCGCGTTCAAGTTGTCCACGTTCAAGCGCCCGTTCAATCAATTGCAGACCGAGACGATCCTTGACGCTACCACCCGGATTCATCATCTCGAGCTTGCCGTATACTTTCACACCCGCAGGTACCGGCAACGTCCGTAACTCAAGCAGAGGCGTCTCACCAATCAATTCATAGACGCTTTGGACAATCATTTACGCTTCGTCCTTGAAGATGATGTGCCACTCGTCACGCTTGGCAAGCATATCGGCCGCGAGCTTCTTCGCGCCCTCGAAATCGTGATGGTTCGCGCTCCCGCATTGAATTGGGTTTTGTGCCGGCAACTCCGTCGCATTTGCTGCGTCGCGGAGTGTCGCTTCGACGAGGTCGAGCATCGCTTCGTAATCCCCATCGTTCAACATCGTCCAATAGAAGCCTGTCTGGCAACCCATCGGCGAGACGTCGATGATTTGATTCGAATGGCTGCGGCTGTTCTCGGCGATCAAATGCTCGAGCGAGTGGACGGCCCGCATTGGCATGAGCCCTTCGTTCGGTTGAATGAAGCGAATGTCATATTTATAAATCGTATCGGCCGTCCCTTTCTTCACTCCGGCTAAACGGACGTAAGGCGCTTGTACTTTTGTATGGTCTAAATTGAAGCTCTCGACTTTATAACTTTTCATGATTGAGTTCCTCCTGATTGTTTCGTGGCCACGACGAGCCAGACGAATTTATTTTTTTGCGTGAGCGTAACCGTATAGCCGTTTGCTTCGAGCATCGCTTGAATCGTCTGGGTATACGGATAAAACTCTCGATTCAAATCCTCGAGTAAATCGGTATAGCCGTTCGCTTCGGCCCAGTCCAAGATGCCCCGTTTCGCTGTTTGCGAGGCGAACATCGTATCAAGCAAGACGAAGCGCGGGGCGTCGAGGTGTTCGACGTAACTTCGAATCGCCGTCCGTTTCTCGTCATCCGTCAAATGATGGAACGCATACGACGACACGATCGTATCGACGGACTTGTCAGTCGGATAGTTGAGAAAATCACCGTCAATGATATCGAGCTGTAACTTCTCAGCCGCGACGGCCCGCATCTCTGGCGACGGTTCGACAGGGATGAGGTCGTGCCTCTCTAGAATTCTTGCGCTTAAGTTCCCCGTCCCAATCCCGAACTCCATCACTCGGCCTTCTAACTGGTCGACGACCTCGCCGAGCATCGTCTCGTACCCCGCGAATACTTCGCGATATTGTTCGTCGTGTCCGGTCACGGCCGCGTCATATTCCGACGCCCACTCCTTAAAAATGTCCATGAACTGTAATCCCATTCTGTCACCCCATCATCTTTATTCCGACTATATCGATAAGTTTTATATGATTTATCTACTACAGACTGTATCAACTTACGCTAGAAATCTCAAGTAAATTGTTCATTTCGTTTTAGAGAATTCATTTTTTGAGACTTGGGGCCCTACACTGGAAAAAGACCTATATGCCAATCTGAGCACATAGGTCCAAAGTAATTGTCAGAATCTTTTAATTTGTTCAAATTCATTACCCTTCCGTTTAAAAAACAGGAGGATTTTTGGATTTAAATCCGCTATCATTTTCCACAAATGGATTTATTTTTTCAAAAAACGATTGGAGGATACTAAATTGCCACAACCAAAATTTTATTTGAACGTCTCCCTCGCGACATGTCTCGCGTTGACCCCTGGCCTGCTCGGTCTCGGTGCCGAACCGGTCTTGGCCAAACCGTCCGTCAAACAAAGCGTGAACACGACGGACAAACACGAGAAGTTACGTGTCGTCGTCGAACTCGTCGGTGCCCCGGCGATCGATCAAGCGAAAAAGAAAGGCAAGAAATTCAATGAATTGACGAAGACCGAGAAAGATGGCGCCCAAAAGGTCGTCAAAGCCGAACAAAAGAAAGCAAAAGCGGCCATCTCGAAAAAAGGCGTTAAAGCCGTGACGCTTGAAGAGTTCACAACCGTCTTCAACGGGTTCAGTACGATGCTCACAGCGACAGATGTCAAAAAAGTCGAGGCGTTACCTGAAGTTGCGCACGTCCACGTCGTCAATGAGTACGAACGTCCAGAAGTCAAACCGGATATGGTCACGAGCAACGGCATGGTCCAATCGCAACAGACGTGGGGCGACTATGGCTTCACGGGCGAAGGCACGATCGTCGCCGTCATCGATACAGGCGTCGACGCCGACCACCGCGACTTCCGTCTTACGGATGATTCGAAGGCTGAGTTATCGCAAACCGAAGTCGAGACGGCCGTCAGCACGTTCGGCATGCCAGGAGCCTACATAAACGAGAAAGTCCCTTATGCCTATAACTATTATGATGAGAACGATGACATCCGTGACGATTCGCCTGGCGCCTCGATGCACGGCATGCACGTCTCCGGTACCGTCGCTGCTAACGGTGATGAAGCCGCGGGTGGATTGAAAGGTGTCGCTCCTGAGGCACAAGTGCTTGGGCTCAAAGTATTTAGTAACGATCCGAACTACGCTTCGACATATGGCGATATTTACATTAAAGCCATCGATGACGCCATCAAACTCGGGGCGGACGTCATCAACATGAGTCTCGGATCAACGGCCGGATTCGTCGACGCCGACTCACCGGAACAACAAGCCGTCCAACGTGCCGTCGACAACGGTGTCTTCATGTCCATTTCAGCAGGGAACTCGGCCTACTTCGGGAACGGTTATGACCTTCCATACGCCAACAACCCGGACACGGGCGTCGTCGGTGCCCCGAGTGTCAGCTCGGCATCGACATCGGTCGCATCGCTTGAGAACGATCAAATCCAATTGGACGCGTTCTCCATCAAGTCAGGCGACAACACCGATAAAATCGGTTGGAAAAAACAAGACGGTCCCGCCTTTACACAAGGAGACTATGAACTCGTTTACGTCGGCGACGGGCAACCGAGCCAGTACGTCGGAAAAGATGTCAAAGGGAAAATCGTCCTCGCCGTCCGTGACGGCAGTTACTTCTATTCGAACATTCAGCAGACGGCCGAAGCGAACGGCGCGGCCGGTGTCATCGTCCGCGGTGCTGTCGGTCACGGCGACTACGTGAGCATGGCCTTGTCAAACCCGCAAGTCCCGATGGCCTCGCTCAGCATCAAGGACGGAAACGCCTTGCAACAACGTCTCCTTGCGGGCGAACAGATGACGATCGGCTTTGCCGGCGATCGACTCAGCGTCGTCAACGGTGCGGCCGGTCAGCTCTCGAACTTCACATCATGGGGCATGACGCCAAACCTTGACTTCAAACCAGAGATTTCGGCACCAGGCGGACAGATCTTCTCGACGTTGAACGATAACCAGTACGGCTTGATGAGCGGTACATCGATGGCTGCGCCACACGTTGCCGGTGGAGCCGCCCTCGTCCTCGAACGCGTTGACCGCGACTTCAACTTGACAGGCACGGCACGTGTCACGATGGCGAAGAACTTGCTTATCAACACGTCGAAAGCTGTCACGGATATCGGACCGCTCAACAAACAGTTGCAACAAAACCTTCCGTACACGCCACGTCGTGGTGGAGCAGGTCTCATGCAATTGCATGCTGCCGTTTCGACACCAGCGATCGCGTACGAGAAGAAAACGAAAGAAGCAAAAGTCGCGCTCAAGGAATTGAACCGCAGCAAAGCCACGTTCACACTCATCGTCGAGAACTTGTCGGATAAGGCCGTGTCGTATAACGTGTCTTCGTCACTCCAGACCGACCTCGCCATCGAGCAGACAGCTGGACTCGTTCAGAACGCGATGGAAGCACAAGCACTCGAGAATGCAAAAGTAACGGTGAATGGCAAAAAAGTTCGCACGGTCAAAGTGAAACCAAATCAAAAAGTTGAATTGAAAATCGCGCTCGACGTCTCGAAAGCGAAAGTGCTCAATCCGAAAACGCTCGACGGCCTCGTACCGGCGAAAGACGTCTTCGAGAACGGTTACTTCGTCGATGGATTCGTCCGCTTGACGGACGTCAACGGTCCTGAGGGCAACCCGTCACTCGTCGTACCGTTCGTCGGTTTCGAAGGAGACTGGGGCAAGGCACCGATCTTCGATGCCTCCATCTATGAAGACGGCTCGTTCTATGAAGTATCAGGCATGGTCGACCAGACAGGAAACTATCTCGGTTCGAACCTCGACAAGTCTGTCGATGCCGACGCGATCGCCTTCTCCCCAGACAAAGATGGCTCAAAAGATGTCGCTGTACCGGTGTTCTCGTTGCTCCGTAACGCCAAAGACGTCAAGTACCGCATCGTCGACGAGTCAGGGAACGTCGTCCGGACGCTGTTCCAAGACGAAGAACTTCGTAAGAACTACTTTGACGGTGGTGCCAACACGCCTTACTACTACTCGGCCGCTTACACGTGGGATGGTCAGTTGAACGGCAAGCCAGCCCCTGCCGGCAAGTACTTCTACGAAATCGAAGGAAGCATCGACTACATGAAGAAACAAGCCCAGACGCTTCGTTTCCCGGTCAAAGTCGATTACACGGACCCGACGTTCACGACGAAATGGCAAGGGGACAGCTTGGCGGTCCAAGCAAAAGATGAGTTCTCAGGCATCCATTCGGTCGAATATTTCTTGAACGGGAAATCCGTCGCCAAACAGGCTGACGACAAAGCGGCATACACGTTCGCAGGCGTCAGTGACGCCGATCAAGTCAGCGTTCGCGTCGTCGATCACGCCGGCAACAGCACGACGAAGACGGTCGCCTACTCGACAGACGCCGATAAGCCGGGCGTGTTCGTGAACGCCCCGCTCGCATTGACGCCATACGCGACATCGGACATCCCGGTATCTGGAACGATTCAAGATGCATCTGCGATCCAATCGTTCCAAGTTGACGGCGTTGACGTGCCACTCACATGGGATGATGCGAAGAAAGAACACGTCTTCAACACGACCCGCAGTTTCGGGGACGGCGTCCATAAATTACGTTTTGTCGCGGAAGACGCGGCCGGCAACGTGACCAACTTCCAACGTGCGATTTTCGTGGACACGACACCAGCCGTCATCGAAATCGGGAAACTGCCGAAGAAAATCGGTAAAAAACAATCGACGGTCAACGTCGACGTGACCGTGAAAGACAACTTTGATGAAGTGAAGCTTCTCGTCAACGGTGACTTGAAATTCAGCCAAACGCTGAAGGCTCCGTATGAGATGCGTTCGTTCACTAAAACCGAGCGAATCGCGTTACCTGTGACAACAGGTGAGAACACGTTCACGTTCGAGGCGACTGACCTCGCCGGAAATGTGACGACGAAGACGATCACACTCGTCAAAAAATAAGTGGAAGGGCTCGCGTCTTGGATGCGAGCCCTTTATCTTTCCACAAAAAATGGCTCTCGCATGTGCGAGAGCCATTTGTGTGGTGTATCAATTCAATTCAAGGGCGTAGGAAATAGCTGAGAGCGCATAGAGCGGAGCCGTTTCCGAACGCAAGATACGCGGACCGAAGGCACAAGGTACGGCACCCGCCTCGATCCAACCGGCCACTTCCGCTTCATCGAAGCCGCCTTCTGGACCAACGAGAAGCAGGAGCTTCGAGCCCGGTCGAGCGGCTGTCAATACCGTCGCAAACGCGGAACCTTCTCCGTGTTTGGCCACCTCTTCGTACGCGAGAACGACCGCATCATATGCATTGAAACGAGCCGTTAGCTCTTTTGGGGTGAGATAAGCACATGTCGGGACGACGGCGCGGTACGACTGTTCGGCCGCCTCCTGCATGATTTTTTGGAGCCGTTCCAGCTTTTTCGGCACCTTCTTGGCGTCCCATTTGGCGACCGAGCGCTTCGACTCGAACACCAACAGATGATGCATACCGAGCTCGGTCCCTTTTTGGGCAACGAGTTCGACTTTATCCCCTTTCGGGATCGCGTAGGCGAGCGTCACGTCAACCGGCAGTTCGGTCGTCGCTTCCCGCTTCTCGACGACGCGTGCCGTACCGGACTTCTTATCGAGCGTCACCACTTCGGCCACGTATTCAAATCCGGTCCCGTCCAAGAGCACGAGTTGATACCCAGGACCTCCCCGAAGCACTGTGCCGATGTGATGCACGACGTCGGCCGGCAATTCGACGAGATCGCTTCCAAACGCTTCACGTTGTAAAAAGTATCGTTGCATGGCTTACCCTTTCTTCGCGATGATGGCGACCCAATCTTCCATGACACGCGTCTCTTCAATCGTGAATCCAGCCGCTTCGAGCGCAGCTGTCACTTCGGCCCGCTTCTGACCGATGATTCCAGACGTGATGAAGTAACCGCCTGATTTGACGCGCGCATAAGCATCATCGATGAAGAGAATGATGACGTCGGCCAAAATGTTGGCGACGACGAGGTCGTACTCGCCCGTCATCCCTTTCAGCAGATCTCCCGTCTTCACGTCGACGACGTCTTGGGCATCGTTCGTCTCGACGTTTTGACGCGCCGATTCGACGGCGACCGCATCCAAATCAAGCGCCTCGACACGTTCGGCGCCAAGCTTCGCCGCGGCGATGGCGAGTACACCGGATCCGGTACCGACATCGATCAAGCGGTCACCCGGCTCGATATAATTCTCGATTGCTTGGATACACAGCATCGTCGTCGGATGTGTCCCGGTGCCAAACGCCATGCCCGGGTCAAGCAAGATGACGTTCTCTTCAGGTTGCGGCTCATAATCTTCCCAGAGCGGGACGATCGTGAGATGTTGCGAGATTTTGACGGGCTTGTAGTATTGCTTCCACGAATGGGCCCAGTCCTCTTCGTCCATCTCGACGACCGTCACTTCGCCGGTGCCGATGTCGAGCATATGACGCAACCCGTCCACTTCTTTTTTGAACGCGGCGAGGGTGTCTTGGAAATCACCCGACGCCGGGACGTACGCTTTCACGTAGACGCCGGACGTCGGATACGATTCTCGTCCGGAAACGTCCCAAATCTCTCCGAAATGGTCTTCGGCCATCATCTGGTCGTAGTCCTCGACGTCCTCGATGACGACCCCTTGTGCCCCCACTTCATGTAATAAGTTCGATACGGCTTCGACTGCCTGCTGTGTCGTGTGGACACAAATTTCAGACCATTTCATCGTTTCACACGCTCCTTTTACTGACTAAAAAACTTCTTCATTTTTTGGAACAGGCCGTGCTGTTCTTCGACGCCTGCTTCCCCGCTAATCTCTTCGAACTCACGAAGCAGTTCTTTTTGACGGTCGGTCATGTTCGTCGGTGTCATGACGACGATATTGACGTACTGGTCGCCATTGCCGCCGCCGCGGACGCTCGGCATCCCTTTGCCGCGCAAGCGGAATTTCGACCCGGTCTGCGTGCCGGCTGGTACTTTTAGGCTCACCTTGCCGTGGACGGTTGGCACTTCTAGCTCGGCACCGAGTGCTGCTTGTGCGTATGTGACCGGCATCTCCATCGTGATGTGTTGGTCGACCCGTTCAAAGATCTCGTGGGCCCGGACGCGGACGACGATATATAGGTCACCGGCTGGTCCGCCGTTATAACCTGGGCCGCCTTTACCGGAGAGACGGATTTGTTGGCCGTTGTCAATCCCGGCTGGAATCTTGACTTCGACTTGCTTCTGTTTCTTGACGTGGCCAGAACCATGGCACGTTTCACATTTTTCTTTAATCGTCTTCCCGCTGCCGTGACATTGGCTACACGTCCGCTGGTTGACCATCCGCCCGAGAATCGTGTTCTGTTCAACCGTCTCGACGCCGCTACCGCCACAACGGCCACACGTCTCTGGTTTCGTCCCTGGTTTGGCACCGCTGCCCATGCACGTGTCACATTCCACTTCGATCTCGAGGTCGATTGTTTCCGTCTTGCCGGTCACGCTCTCCATGAAATCGAGATCGACGACGTATTGATAATCTTCGCCGCGACGTGGAGCGTTCGGGTCTTGACGACGTCCGCCGCCACCAAAGAACATGTCAAAGATGTCACCGAAGCCACCTTGGAAGTCGCCACCGCCACCGAACTGGCTGGCCCCTTCAAAACCGAAGCGGTCATACTGGGCCCGTTTCTGCTCGTCTGACAGCACTTCATACGCTTCTCCGAGCTCTTTAAATTTATCGGCCGCATCCGGCTCTTGGTTGATGTCTGGGTGATATTGTCGTGCGAGCTTACGATATGCCCGCTTGATGTCTTGTGCCGAGGCCGATTTATCCAGGCCAAGCACTTCATAATAATCTCGTTTCGCCACGTTACTCTCTCCTCTACACTGTCTAAACTAAGATTCTACCGAATCTACCTTAACATGGAAAGAGCCAAAGCAGAAACCTGCTTTGGCGCTCTCCTATCTATCGGTTGCCTTATTTACGATCGTCGAGGTCTTCAAACTCCGCGTCGACGACGTTGTCGTCTTTCGCTTCCGTCTGTGTCTCGGCACCTTCAGCACCTTGCTCTTCAGCCATGTTCGCATATACTTTTTGCGTCAATTCTTGAACGACGTTTGACAATTCGTCTTTCGCCGTACGGATTGCTTCGAGGTCTGTGCCTTCGAGTGCTGACTTGGCTTTTTCTTTCGCCGCTTCAGCACGCTCTTTGTCAGCCGCATCGACTTTGTCGCCAAGGTCTTTGATCGCTTTGTCTGTCGCGAAGACGAGTTGGTCCGTTTCGTTGCGGAGTTCGGCTTCTTCTTTACGTTGTTTGTCCGCTTCTGCGTTCGCTTCCGCTTCTTTTACCATGCGCTCGATTTCAGCCTCATCGATACCTGAAGACGATTGGATCGTGATCGACTGCTCTTTGTTCGTACCGAGGTCTTTCGCCGATACGTGAACGATTCCGTTCGCATCGATGTCGAATTTGACTTCGATTTGCGGCACACCGCGTGGTGCCGGCGGGATGTCCGTCAATTGGAAGCGGCCGAGCGTCTTGTTATCCGGCGCCATCGGGCGTTCCCCTTGGAGGACGTGGATGTCTACGGCCGGCTGGTTGTCAGCTGCCGTCGAGAAGACTTGTGATTTCGATGTCGGGATCGTCGTGTTACGGTCAATCAACTTCGTCATCACGCCACCCATCGTCTCGATACCGAGCGAGAGCGGAGTCACGTCGAGAAGGACGACGTCTTTGACGTCACCAGCGAGGACACCACCTTGGATGGCTGCACCGAGAGCAACAACTTCATCCGGGTTGACACCTTTGAACGGCTCTTTTTTCGTGAAGTCGTGAATTGCTTTTTGGACCGCTGGGATACGTGTCGAACCACCGACGAGGATGATCTTGTCGAGGTCAGATGGTGTGAGCCCAGAGTCTTTCAAGGCACGGCGTGTCGGTTCCATCGTGCGCTCGACGAGGTCGGCTGTCAACTCATCAAATTTCGCACGCGTGAGCGTCGTTTCAAGGTGAAGCGGACCAGCAGCTCCAGCCGTGATGAACGGAAGGCTGATGTGTGCGCTTGTCACGCCTGAAAGGTCTTTCTTCGCTTTTTCAGCTGCGTCTTTTAGACGTTGGAGCGCCATCTTGTCTTGTGCGAGGTCGATGCCGTTCTCTTTTTTGAATTCAGCTACGAGGTAGTCGATGACTTTTTGGTCAAAGTCGTCACCGCCGAGACGGTTGTCCCCTGCAGTAGCGACAACTTCGAAGACACCATCGCCAAGTTCGAGGATCGACACGTCGAACGTACCGCCACCGAGGTCATAAATCAAGATTGTGTGGTCTTCACCTTTGTCGAGTCCGTAAGCGAGTGCTGCTGCCGTCGGCTCGTTGATGATCCGTTTGACATCAAGTCCAGCGATTTTCCCTGCGTCTTTCGTCGCTTGACGCTCAGCATCGTTGAAGTAGGCAGGAACGGTGATGACCGCTTCCGTCACCGACTCACCGAGGTAGTCTTCTGCATCTTTTTTCAATTTTTGTAAGATGATCGCCGAGATTTCTTGCGGCGTGAACTTCTTGTCGTCGACTTCTACTGTATGAGCCGTACCCATATGACGTTTGATCGACTGGATCGTGTTCGGGTTTGTGATCGCTTGACGTTTCGCGACTTCTCCGACTTGACGCTCTTCGCCTTTAAAGGCGACGACAGATGGTGTCGTACGGTTCCCTTCCGCGTTCGAGATGACGACTGCTTCGCCACCTTCCATCACTGCTACACATGAGTTCGTTGTACCTAAGTCAATTCCGATAATTTTACCCATTGTCTATTCCTCCATCTAATTAAGTAATGTTATTCTGAGACTTTTACCATGCTCGGACGAATGACGCGCCCGTGCATCGTGTACCCTTTTTGAAGCTCCATCGTCACGATCCCTGATTCGAACTCATCGCTCGGCTCTTGCATGACCGCTTGATGATAGTTCGGGTCAAACGGTTGTCCGACCGCTTCGATCGCTTCGACGTTCTCACCGTTCAAGACGTCGAGCAACTGGCGGTGAATCATGTCGACACCAGCTTGAATCTGCTTGGCGTCGTCCGAATTCGCTTCGACTTGGAGCGCACGCTCAAAGTTGTCGATGAGCGGGATCAATTTCTCGACGACCGTCTGCGACGCGAATTTCACGCGTTTTGCGTTCTCTTCGTTCGTCCGGCGTCGGAAGTTGTCAAAATCCGCACGAATACGGAGCTCGCTCGCCTTGAGCGCATCGATTTCTTTTTGTAAATCCGTCCCCTCAGAAGTTTCTTCCACAAACTCAACATTTGAAACCTCTTCAGCTTCTACCGTCTCTGTCTGTTTCGGATCAAAATCTTTTTCTTCGAGCACTTCTTCTGGCTCTGGCCCATTCTGTTTGTCAGTTGTCATAATGAGGCTCCTTTCCATCACTCTTCTAATTTCGTTCGCCTGAGCGCCTCAATAATTTGTCCCATCATCTGAACCCCGTGTCGATAATCCATCCGGGTCGGTCCGATCATCGCGATCGTCCCGAACGTCTGACCGTCGAGCGTATAGTCGGACGTGATGACGCTACAATTTTGAAGCGCGACGATGCCATTCTCGCTTCCAATGCTCACATAAATCTCACGGTTTGGCAACGATTCGAGCCAGTCGGTCAACCGCTCCTGCTCGTCGATCCATTCAAGGAACGGACGCAACGTATCAAGCGTCTGGAACTCAGGTTGGTTGAAGATGTTCTTCTTCCCGCCTAAGTAGAGCGAAGCAGGATGTTGGACGCCGACGGTCGATTGAATGAGTTGCATCATGAACTCGAATTGTTCCTGATGCGCGAGTCGAAGCTTGGACACTTCTTCTCCGATCCGGAACTTCAGCTGACCGAGTGGAGTTCCTTTCAGACGATCGTTCAAGAAGCGGATCGTCTGTTCGACCAGGTCCGGCGCCATCGGAGATTCGAATACGACCGTCCGATGTTCGACGTGGCCTTGATCAGTCACGATCAAGACGACGCCACGCCTTTCGTCGAGCGGCATCAAATCAATCCGGGCCAGCCGATTCATCTGGCTGTTCGGACCGAGCGCCACCGTCGTATAATTGGTCAGGTCAGAGAGTAGGTCGGCGGCTTGACGGATGAGCACTTCCGACTCTTGGGCCGAGGCACGTAGCCGCTCGCCAAGGCGATACGTCTCCCGCTCGTCGATGATTTTCGTCTCGACGAGATGGTCGACATAATACCGATAGCCGACTTCGGACGGGATGCGTCCGGCCGACGTATGCGGCTTTTCAATCAGACCCATATCTTCTAAATCAGCCATGTCGTTCCGAATGGTTGCCGAACTGAATGACAAGTCATCCCGCTTCGATAACGTCCGCGAACCGACTGGTTGGGCCGTTTGAATATAATCATCAATGATGGCTCGTAAAATGAGCAATTGTCTCTCTGTCAGCACAACGTCACTCCTCTCTGAAGGATTGGCCTCGCTTTATTAGCACTCATATTTACTGAGTGCTAATCACACTTCAAATATTATCATGTTCTCCATATTTGTCAATTCATTCGCATCATTTTTTCCAGCCCCATAGAGCCTTCCGGTATGCATGTTTCTTCAAGTTTCGGTATGATACGAATTGAGGTGATTAGATGTTTACAACACAACAATTTAACGTATTCACGCAAGACGGACTCGATGCCCGCATGGCAGGCATCCGCTCTGAGATTCAACCGCTGTTCCACCGAATCTATGAGGAGGTCGGTCCCCAACTCGAGGCCGATGTCGGTGTCCCGCTTTACTTGCATGTCGCCAAACATGCCCGTCGGACGGTCAATCCACCGAAAGACACGTGGATGGCGATCGGCCATGACAAACGCGGCTATAAGAAACATCCCCATTTCCAAGTCGGGTTATTCGACGACCGGGTCTTCGTCTGGCTCGCGTTCATCTATGAGATGCCGAACAAAGAAGCGATCGGCCGTCGACTCATGACGATCGACTTCAAATCAGAGTTCCCCGACTTCCATATCGCCGGGGACCATATGAAAAAAGACGCGTTCTTAATCGAGGATTCGTCAGCTGAATCGATCGAAGCGATCACAGAACGGTTCGCGACGGTGAAGAAAGCGGACTTCTTGATCGGTCGTCAACTTCCGGCCGATGCGTCGATTCTGCAAAACGAAGCCGCCTTCCTGGCGCTCGTCGAGGATACGTTCAGCCGGCTCATGCCGATTTACCGCGATCTTGTCTTATAACCAAAACAAGGGCGAACCCAATCCGGGTTCGCCCTTGTTTGTTATGACATCGATGTCTGTTCCGGTGAGTCGCTCATCCGTGCCTCGCCGATGAAGGCAGCGAACGCCTCGTTGGCGAGCGGGAGCCCAGATTCGGTCAAGCGGACGTGTGTGTCCGTCGTCTCGATCAACCGTTTTGCCTCGAGTTCCGACAAGACATGCCCGAATACCGAACGCATCGACACACCATACTTCGACTCGAACGTCGCAAACGACACGCCTTGACGCATCCGGAGTCCAAGGAACAGTTCCTCTTCCATCTTCTCGACCGTCTCGAGCGTCGTCGTATTGCGAACCGGTAGCCCTTCCGCCTTGATATAGTGCGGAATCGGCGCGATGTTCGCCCGACGCTCCCCGTTCAAATAACTGTGCGCCCCAGCCCCGAAACCATAATACTCTTCGTTGCGCCAGTACACTTGGTTGTGACGGCTTTCGCGTCCTTCGAGGCTATAGTTCGAGATCTCATACTGTTTCAAGCCTCGACGTTCGAGCGTCTCCATCACTTTCAAGTACATCTCGACTTCGATATCCTCGCCCGGGAGGCGCAACTTCCCTTTCCGCTCTTGAATCGCGAACACGGTGTGCGGCTCGAGAATCAACGAATAGGAAGAAACGTGTTGGATTGGGAGCTGGAACGCCAAGTCGAGGTCGCGCTCAATCTGTTCGAGCGTCTGTTCCGGCAAGCCGAACATCAAGTCGATCGAGATGTTATCGAATCGCTTCGCCGCTTCCGTCACGGTCGCGAACACGTCATCGGCCCGGTGTGTCCGTCCGATTCGTTCGAGTCCACCGTCATCGAACGTCTGGACGCCGAAACTGACGCGGTTGACCCCTCCATGTTTCATCGTATCGAGCTTCTCGGCGCTCACGAAGTTCGGATTCGCCTCGACCGAGTATTCGAGGTCTGGCGACGCGAGCGGGAGCAAGTGACGCGCGACCATGTCCATGAGACGTTTCATCTGCGCCTCATTGAGGGCGGTCGGTGTCCCGCCGCCGATAAAGATCGTCTCAATCGTATCGGTCGGGTATTGTTCGAGCGAGAGTTTGATTTCTCGTTCAAGTGCATCTAAATAGTCATCAACCGGTTGGTTCTTTAAGAACACCTTGTTGAAATCGCAGTAATAACAAATATGTTCACAAAATGGAATGTGAAGATATACGGCTTTAGCCATGGCGGCCACCCCTTTCTTCTCTTCCATTTATAACGCTTTTCACGCCGTGACGCCACTCTGCACGTTCAATCGAACCGATGAATGAACAGACCGCTCTTCAATTTCGGTTCGAACCACGTCGATTTCGGCGGCATTTGACCGCTCTCGTCGGCGACGCGCATCAGCTCTTCCATCGCCGTGGCGTGACACGTCAACACGACGACGTCATCACGTTCAGCCAAGTCGGCGAGGCGCGTCGGGGCATCTTTGCCGCCGATGAAATCGATTCGTTTGTCCGTCCGTACGTCTTTGACATGGAAATACGGCTCGAGCACATCCCGTTGCAACGTCGCGACGTCGAGTGCCGTCGTCGTCTGCCGTTTTTTGAGCATGAAATGCTCGCCCCGGTAAGACAAACCGAACGTGCCCCGTTCGTTCGGGACGTGTAAGGCAGGCACCGATTCAATCTCATACGAGAAAGCTAAACCGTCAAGCAACGCTCTGACTTCTTCTGGCGCCACATCGTTCAAAATGCGATGATACGGCAAAATCGTCAGCTCATCGCTCGGGAACAAGACGCCGAGGAAGTGGTCCCGCTCTTGTTTCGATTCCCCTTCATGGATCGGGCTCCGGGCGACGACAGCTGCGGCTTTGGCCCGGTGATGCCCATCGGCGATATAGATGGCCGGAATGCTGGCCCCGAGCATGATGACGCGTGCTTGATGCTTGGATGGCACGGCATAGCCTTCATGGATGACACCTTCACTGTCCGTGAAGGCAAACAACGCCTCTCCTGTCGTCGCGTCGTCCAAGATACGACGCAATCCTTCGTCCGGGACGTGACTCATCAAAATCGGGCCGGTGTGCGCTTTCGTCGCCGATACGTGTTCGACCCGTTCACGCTCTTTCACCTCACGTGTGTGCTCGTGGATTTTGATTCTTCCTGCCTCATAATCAGTCACCGAGAACGTGGCAACGAGTCCGGTCTGCACATGTCCGTGGTCGGTGAGCCGGTAGACGTAAAACCCATGTGTCCGCTCGGTCAATTCTGATTCATAGAGCCGTTCGAGCTCATGACGGGCTCTGCGTCCCCAGGCGTCGAGCGGCATGTCCGCCGTGAACAGTTCTGGTTTATCGACCGAAAGAAAAGAATCGGGACGCTGTTCGACGTCTTCACGCGCCTGTTCGACAGTGACGATATCGTACGGGGCGGCAGCGACCGCCTCGGGGTGTTTCGGCATATACGGGGCAAACGGTTTAAATACGACCATGGTCATTCCTCCTTAAAATTCGCGGACGCGCATGACACCCTCGATGTCATATAGGGCATGCACGGATAACGTCTCATGTTTATGGTTGTCGATGTCGATCAATGTATAGGCCACATCGTTGCGGCTCCGGTTGACCATGTTATCGATATTGATTCCGTTTTCGGCGAGCCGGCTCGCGATTTGACCGACCATGTTCGGGACGTTCAAATGAAGTACCGCCAAACGCCGCTTCCCGACATACGGAAGTTCCGCGTTCGGGAAGTTGGCCGAGTTACGAATGTTACCGGTCTCTAAGTACAGTTTGAGCGTATCGACGGCTTGAATCGCACAGTTCACCTCAGACTCGTGCGTCGACGCCCCGAGATGCGGGAAGGCGACGACTTGCGGATGACCGAGCAGCGCCTGTTTCGGGAAGTCGGTGATGTACGTCGCGACGTTCTCATCGAGCGCCTCGAGCAAATCGGAATCGTTCACGAGCTCACCGCGGGCGAAATTCAAGATGGTGGCGCCCGGTTTCATCTGTTTGAACCACGTCGCATCAATCATGTGACGCGTGTCATCGGTGAGCGGCATATGAATCGACAGGATATCGACATCTGCGAGCAATTCGCTCAACTGCTTCGCCCGCTTCACTTGTTGCGAGATGTTCCACGCCGCGTCGACCGATAAATGCGGGTCGTAGCCGACGACGTCGATGCCAAGGTGGAGCAAGTCGTTGGCGAGCGACGCGCCGATCGCACCGAGACCGATGATCCCGACTCGCTTGCCTCTTAGCTCAGACCCGACAAAGCGCCGTTTCTCGTCTTCCATCGCCTGCTCGAGCGACGCCTGATCGGAAAACGTATGACCGTTGACCCAGTTCGTCCCTTCTAAAATCGGTCGAACCGACAACAGCATGCTGGCGAGCACGAGTTCCTTGACGGCGTTCGCATTCGCACCCGGTGTATGGAAGACGACGACGCCTTGACGAGCTAACCGTTCGAGCGGAATGTTGTTCACACCGGCACCGGCCCGGGCGATGGCCAGCAAATAGGGCGGGATGTCCGCCTGATGGACGTCATGACTCCGAATGACCCAGGCGTCGGCTTGCTCCGCATCATTGACGACGTACTCGCTCGGTTCGAAGCGTCTTAGCCCGTCTTGGGCGATTTGGTTATACGTTTTTATATGAAACATCTTGTCCCTCCTGTTCAAACTCGTGCATCACGTCAATGAGACGCGTCACACCTTCAAGTGGCATCGCATTATAAAGGCTCGCTCGAAGACCCCCGACCGACCGATGACCCCCGAGCTCGATCAACCCGCGCATCTCCGCAAACTGCCGGAACGCTTCATCCGTCGCGTCATTTCCGCTCGTGAACGGGATATTCGTCAGCGACCGATCCTTGCCGGAGACGAGCGCGTGAAATACCGGTGACGTATCCAAGGCGTCATATAACAGCTTGCTCTTCTTTTCGTTACGGCGTTCCATCTCGTCGACGCCCCCTTCGGTCTCGACCCAAGCGAGAACCCGCTCAGCGACATATAAGCTGAACGTCGACGGGGTGTTGAGTAGCGTGTCGACATGCTTGCTGTAAGCCAGATACGACGGCAAATCGCGCTCGGTGACCAAGTCACGACGGATGATGACAATCGTCAAGCCGGCCGGACCGATATTTTTTTGGGCACCTGCGTACAAGAGACCATAGCGCTGTACATCGATCGCTTCCGCTAAAATGTTCGACGAGATGTCGGCGACGAGCGGGACGTTCGTATCCGGCAACGTCGTATAGCGCGTCCCTTCGATCGTATTGTTCAACGTCACGTGAAGATAATCCACATGCTGAATATGCTCCGGCCACTCCGGGATTGCGTCGTAGTTGGATGACGCTGAACTACCGACGACGATGACGTCACCAAAGTGTTTTGCGTCATTGATCGCTTTCTTCGACCATGTCCCACTGTCTAGATAGGCGAAGCGACCCGATTCCCGTAGGTTCATCGGCACCATTGAAAATTGAAGCGTCGCCCCACCTTGAAGGAACAGGACGGCGTAATCGTCTGGAATCTGCATCAATCGCCGCAGTCTCGTCTCGAGCTGCTCGACGATCGTCGCGAACGTGTCGGAGCGGTGGCTCATCTCGACGATGGACACCCCATGTTTATAGGTAAGAAACTCGGCTTGCACTTCTCGTAAGACAGGTTCTGGCAATACGCCCGGCCCTGCTGAAAAATTATATATCGGCACCGCCACTCCTCCTCTATTTATCTGTAAGTGGGTACTATTCCGTACCTGGCCCACCGAATCCTGCCAAATGCGAAAAAAACGCCCTCATCCGTAGATAAGGGCGAACGATTATTCTTCGTCCATCGACAAGACGGACATGAACGCTTCTTGCGGCACTTCGACAGAACCAACCATCTTCATGCGCTTTTTACCTTCTTTTTGTTTCTCGAGCAATTTACGTTTCCGTGAGATATCGCCGCCGTAACATTTGGCGAGGACGTTTTTACGGAGCGCCTTGATTGTCGAACGGGCCACGATCTTCGTTCCGACCGCTGCCTGAATCGGCACTTCGAACTGCATACGCGGAATGAGCGCCTTCAATTTCTCAACGATGACCTTCCCACGTTCGTAGGCGAAATCGCGGTGCACGATGAAGCTGAGCGCATCGACAAGTTCGTTGTTGAGGAGGATATCCATCTTGACGAGGCGTGACGGGCGATAACCAATCAAGTCGTAATCAAGCGACGCATATCCTTTCGTGCTCGACTTCAACTGGTCGAAGAAGTCATAGACGATTTCACTGAGCGGGATGTCGTACGTGATTTTGACACGCGTCGTATCGATATACTGCATGTCGATGAAGCTGCCGCGCTTCTTCTGACAAAGTTCCATGATGGCACCGACATAGTCGTTCGGTGTCATGATGGCCGCTTTGACGTAAGGCTCTTCAATCGACTCGACTTTTTGTTGTTCCGGCATTTTCGACGGGTTATCGACATGGATGACGTCGCCGGCCGTCGTTGTGACGTGATAGATAACCGATGGCGCCGTCGTGATCAAGTCGATCCCGAACTCACGCTCGATTCGCTCTTGAATGATTTCCATGTGAAGCATGCCGAGGAATCCGCTGCGGAATCCGAAACCAAGTGCTTGCGACGTCTCCGGCTCGAATTCGAGCGCCGCATCCGATAACTGAAGCCGTTCGAGCGCTTCACGTAAATCGTTATATTTGGCAGCATCGATCGGATACAGACCACAGTACACCATCGGGTTCATTTTCCGGTAGCCCGGAAGCTGTTCCGTCGATGGATTTTTAGCGAGCGTGATCGTATCACCGACGCGGACGTCGCCGACCGTCTTGATTGACGCCGATAACGTACCGACATCACCGACGTTCAGTTCCTTCACCGAGACCGGTTTCGGTGTCGAGACGCCGAGATCCGTCACGTCGAACGATTTACCGGTCGACATCATTTGGACTTTGTCCCCGACTTTGACCGAACCGTTGACGATTCGGATCGAGGCGACGACGCCACGATAGGCGTCATAATACGAGTCGAAGATAAGTGCTTGGAGCGGTGCCGACGGGTCACCGGTCGGTGGCGGAACGAGTTCGACGACTTGCTCGAGAATCTCTTCAATCCCGATTCCCGCCTTGGCAGAAGCCGGCACAGCGTCACTAGCGTCAAGTCCGATCACATCCTCAATTTCTTGACGGACGCGTTCGACGTCAGCCGATGGCAAGTCGATCTTGTTGATGACCGGGATGATTTCAAGGTCGTTATCAAGCGCGAGATAAACGTTCGCGAGTGTCTGAGCTTCAATCCCTTGAGCCGCATCGACGACAAGGACCGCCCCTTCACAGGCTGCGAGCGAACGCGACACTTCATATGTGAAGTCGACGTGTCCCGGTGTATCGATCAAATGAAGGATGTACTCTTCGCCATCTTTTGCGGTATAGTTCAATTTAACGGCGTTCAATTTGATTGTGATCCCACGTTCCCGTTCGAGATCCATCGCATCAAGCGTCTGTTCTTTCATTTCACGCGCTGTGAGCGCACCAGTTCTCTCGAGAATCCGGTCAGCGAGTGTCGACTTCCCATGGTCGATGTGGGCGATGATGGAAAAGTTCCGTATTCTCTTCTGACGATTCTCTAATTCTTGTTTGTTCATATATGGGTTCACCTATCCTTCTCATGCATACCGTGTCATTATATCAAAATCCTAAGTTAATGTGTACGACCTACTACAACAATACCACATATAGTTTTCAGAATAATCATCAAGTGGTTGCTTTTCGAATAACCGTTTGCTACAATTGTGCTTGTTCTGTTGAATGATTACTTGAAGTAATGAGAACATACACTTTCTTGTTTCAGGAGGTGAAATAACATGGCAAATATCAAATCAGCAATCAAACGTGCAAAAACTTCTGAAAAGCGTCGCGTAGCGAACTCGCAAGAGAAAGCAGCAATGCGTACAGCAGTAAAACGTGTTGATACTCTCGTTGTAGAAGGTAACAAAGAAGCGGCTCAAGAAGCTTTCGTCCTCGCTACGAAGAAAATCGACAAGGCTGCAGCAAAAGGTCTAATCCACCAAAACAAAGCAGGTCGTGACAAATCACGTCTCGCAGCTCGCATCGCAGCTCTCTAATTAGAGACTAAAACGAAACAGCCGCCTCCATTAGGAGCCGGCTGTTTTTTCGTACTTCATCACATAATGGGGTCCAATCCCTGGAATGTCGAACGCGTCACCGACCGTCACCAATCCGTTCCGTTCATAGAACCGGACGGCGATCGCTCGAGCGTTGCACCACCACGAATCACTGACCGCTTCATGCAACGCCTGTAAAAAGGACGAGCCAATTCCTTGGCCAGCAAATGCCGGGTCCGTTGCCATCCCTCTGAGCTGATACGGCACCGTCTGACCGTCGAAGTCACGCCCCACTTCCATCACGGTCGCAATCGACACGACACGACCGTCTTCGACCCAGGCAAAGTGACGCGTCGTCTCGGCGTCATCCCCTTCAAAATAACATGTCTCGACTGCCTGTCCCGGCCGTAACACTTCATGCCGGAGCGGAATCACGTCCACGAGTCTCACTTCCTGTAATCCCATGTCTTCACCTCACAGTAACGTTAATTGGCAGACGAGTGTGTCAAAGACGATTTGCTTGTCGCCCCGTCCCGTCTTCATCGCCTCGTCCGCATCGGCAATCATCGTCAGCGCCCGGGCGAGCTGGGCCTCTGAGAAATTCCGGCTCGCTTGTGAGGCGAGTTTTACCGTATATGGATGCGCCCCGATTTTCGAGGCGATTTGCTTCTCGCCGTAACCTTTCTCCGTCAACTGTTTGGCCAGATACATATTCCGGTACTGCCGGGCGAGGAGCGACAACAGACCGATCAATTCCTGCCCCTGTTTCTCCAAATCCCGTACAAGCCGAAGCGCAGCATCCGCACGTCGGGCCACTAAAAACTCGGATAGCTGGAATACGTTATCCTCGAGCGTCCGTGGGACCAAGTCGTTGACGATCTCCATCGGGATGTCGGCGCCTTCACTCGCATAAAGTTGTAACTTCTCAAGCTCGCGCACGAGTTTTCCCCAATCGTCCTGACAGAGGAACAACAGACGCTCGACGGTCGCCCGCTCCATCTTTTGACCACGACGATTCAATTCGTCGCCGACGTAACGCATTAATTCGGATTGGCTCGGTTTTTTTGCTTCGAGGACGATGGCCCGTTCTTTCAGGCGTTTGACAACTTTTTTTCGTTCATCGAGTTTTTCCGCTTCAATGACAAAGACGAGCACAGAGTAAGGCGCCGGTTGTAAGACGTATTCCGTCAAGCGCTCGACGTTTTGTTTCTGCTTTTCTTTCGCCCCCGTCAAAAACTGGGCATGTTTGACGATGACGGTCCGATACTCACTGAAAAAAGGTACCGTCTCCGCTTCATCAAGCGCCGTATCGAGTGACGTCTCGTGCAAGTCGAGCTGCATGACATCAAATTGATCACCAGACGGGTTGGCGGCTTTGATGATCGCCCGTTCCCACGTCTCTAGTAAATATTTCTCTGTCCCAAATAGGACATACACGTTCGACAACTTTCCGTTATGCAGCCACGGTTCATTCAAAACACACACCACTTTCACAATTTATTCTTATCTAAACATAGATTATCCTTCACTGATTCGCTATACTTAGGACGGAACCATTTCAAGGAGGGACTCACTATGCATATTAACTCTGTTCGCCCACAAAGCGAAAACCCGTTCGAGAACGACGTGCAGTGCAAACGTAACGATGCCATCGATTCAGCAATCGGCTTCATCGTCCCGTTCGGCTTTTTCTTCACCATCTTCGCGATCGGTGTCCTCATCAAGTTCTTGAGCTTATAAGTCAGTCAGAAAGCGATTGCCCCGGGGGAGCAATCGCTTTTTTAGTTTATCATAGTTTTTCATGGCGGTATCGCCTTCGTCACAATCCCACGACACCGATTTCGTTCACAGACGACCATCCCGTCCTCGTCGGTCCGCAATACCCGCCTTCCTCCGAGACGTTGTAACGTGTCGAGATGCGGATGTCCGTACCGATTGTTCCGGCCGACACTGATGATGACCCATTCCGGATCAATCCGGTGCAACAGCTCCTCGCTCGATGATGTGTTCGACCCATGATGTCCGAGTTTGAACACATCGACATCAACAGTTGGAATCATCCCTTCCTTCGTATCCGGCAAATCCCCAGTCAATAAATACGTGAGCATCCCGACCTGCATGAACAGCGACACCGAGTTCGCATTCTCGTCCTCGCCTGCCTCACCCGGTGCGACGACCCACATCCACGGGTACGGCCGGTCCCCGCTCTTCAGGAGACGGACCGGGACCTGATAGGCCGCCAGCTCGGCCAGCAAAGCATCTCGTTTGGCTGGATCCGCCACTTCCGCCGACAACCATACCTCATCGACGTCGATGGACGAGAGTAACCCGGACAGTCCGCCGACGTGATCATGATCGGCATGGGTGAGCAACAAAAAATCGAGACGTGTCTCCCCCCGTTTCCATATGTACGGGGCGACGACGTCCGCTCCCGGGTCATACGTGGACCGCTTCGATTCCTTCGGGTCTTGAAACACCCCGCCGACATCGATGACGCCCGTGACCTCGCCATACTCGACGACGACGGCATCGCCTTGCCCGACATCCAAAAATGTGACGCGTGGCTCCTCGCCCCATTCAAGGCCGCCATGCATGAGCATTAAGCCGAGCACGGCCAGCCCCCAACCGCTCCACCGTTTCCATTCGAGGAGCATCAATCCGCCCCAGAGGACGATCGCCAAGGCAAGAGCGTGCCAAAACGTAAACTCATGCAGCGGGAGCCACGGCTGCCAGTCGTGATGCAAGGCGAACGTCCCGTTCAGGCCATCGAGAATCGGATGCAAGAACTGTTCGGCGGTCGGCACGATGTACGCGACCAAGGCAAGCGGAATGACGACCCAGGAGATTAAAAACGCACCGACGACGTTATACACGGGTGCCAGCACCGAGATAATCGGTTGGACGGGCCATAACAAGATGAGCCCGAACCATTGGGCATATACGGCCAGTCCGAACGGCCCGGTCCAAATCGAACGGGTCACGAGCAGGAACAACGTCATCGCGACCGTCAACTGAAACCCTAAATTCCACAACAAGTACGGATGCAAGGCGAGCAAGAACGCCGCGCACCAACTGAGCAGCCGAATCGGGTCACGGACACGATAGCCGAACAAGGACAGCCCGAGCAGGACGTCGGCGACGAGCACGGCCCGCGCCACCGGCGGCGAAAATCCGGTCAACCATCCGAACAACGTGACCGCCACGAGTATCAACAGCGTTTTCATCTCGCGTTGGAACGGTAACGGTTTCGTCAACCAACGCAGCCCGAGCACGAGGAGCGCGATATGTGACCCGGAGATGACGAGTAGATGCAGCAGACCGGTCACCCGGTAAGAGAACGAGGTGTCCTCGTCGAGCAACCGGCTCTCCCCAAACAATAACGCCTCCATATATAGTGCCACATCTGGTCGATACGTTGCCTCGATTCTCGCGAGCTGTCGTTCTTTCCAGCGGAGCATCCGCCCCGCTATCCCGTCACTCGGACGACACGCCTCGATGGCGACGTCACTCCCTTTGAACGTCAGACCGGCTCCGAGCGCCCACGCCGCCTCATTAAATCCGCCCGTATTACGCAGCGGTGCGAACGGGGTTTGCGTGAACGTGACGAGGCACGTCTCTCCGGGACGACCGAGCGCGAGGTCACGACCGGTCAACACACCTTCCGTGCCGTCGATTTGTCCATACAGCCGCGCTGATAGTCCGTTGTCCCGCCGGCTCTCGATGGCGAACAGATAGGGCCCGTCCTCCGGCAACGGTTCGGCGTTAGGACGTACGAACACGAACAGGACGAGCAGGACGGCGCCGATATGCGTATAGACGGATTGACCGCGACAGGTGAACGCGATGGCGACAGACAACAGGAGGCAGAGGGCGACCGACCCGTACATCCCGGCAATCAATAGGCTGATCGGCAATAGTGGATACAGCGGCATGTCACGGGACCAATAAATAGCCTTCCATGCTTTCTAACGTCTTCTCCCCGAATCCTTTGACGTTGCCAATCTCTTCGTATGACTTGAACGGCCCATGTTGTTTCAAATGATTGAGAATCGCCTCGGCTTTGGCCGGGCCGATGCCCGGTACGGTCATCAGTTCGTCCTTCGTCGCACTGTTGACATGGACCCCGTTCGTCCCCCCGCTCGCTTCTTCAGCGGCCGGCACAACGACCGTCTCCCCTTTTTTCGGGACGCTCACTTTCGTCCCATCGACGAGCAGTTGGGCCAAGTTCAATTGTTCGGGGTCGGCCTCATCCGTCAAGACAGCGAGTGACAACACGTCACCGACACGCGCCCCTTGTGGCATCGTATACATGTCCGGTGCCTCGACCGCCCCGGTCACATAGACAACGATTTCGGTCGGGACGCTCGGCTCGACTTCCGGTTCGGGTGTCGCAACGAACTGTTCGACCATCGGCGTCTCCGGTTCTTTCGAATAAAACATATAGCCCACCCCGATAAACAGTCCGATCAGCAGCACGACGACATATCGTTTCCACTTCTCCATACGTCCCCTCCTCGAGCGAGTCTTTTCTATAGTATGAAGAAACGTTGTCATCTGTGCCGAGGCCGAACTCGTCGTTTTCCACGCGCCTATCGGACGAAGGCATCCGCTTCCCGTACATAGCGAGACGACAAAAAAGAGACAAGCCGAAACTTGTCTCAGTGCTCTTCAAAATGTTGAACTTGGCTCGCGAGTGCCGCGGCTTGTCCTTCTAACTCTTGCATCAAGGCGAAAATCTGATCGAAGCTCGCTTGCTGTTCTTTCATCGAGGCTGCGACTTCTTCGTTCCCCGCCGCAAGTTCCTCGGTGACACCGCTCACTTCCTCGACCCGTTTCAAGACGTTCGTCACTTCCGAACTCGACGCGACCATCTCGCGTTCAATCGTACTGACAAACGAGGCGACGTGGTCCGTGCGGTCATGGATTCGATTGAACGCCTGCTTCGTCATTCCGAACGCCTCGAGCTGTGCCGTCTGTTCCCGACTCGACTCTTCGACCATGTCCGTCAAGCGGACGACCTCGTCCCGGATCGTCTGGACGACACCAAAGATGGAACGTGTCGCGACGTTGCTCTCCTCTGCCAATTTCTTCACTTCGCTGGCGACGACTGCAAAACCTCGTCCTGCCTCCCCTGCCCGTGCAGCCTCAATGGCCGCATTCAAGGCGAGCAAGTTCGTCTGGGCGGCGACATCTTCCACGAGCTTCGCCATTTTTTCGATTTCTTCTGTTTTCCGGGCGAAATCATCCATCCGGTTGACGAGCGATGCGTTACGTTCGCTCGAACGTGCTAAAATCGCTTCCTGGTCCGTCAACGTCTCGATGCCGGCTGCGACTTCGCGTGTCATCTCAGACGTCTGTTCGGTCGTCTGCTTCGTCTGGTTCAAACTTGTCTCGAACGAGGTCGCCATGATGCCGACCGATTCAAGTGTCTCTTGCAGTTCGGTCGCAATCGACTGGGCCCCGTTCGCCATCTCATCGACGGCATTCGTGATGTTCGATGTCGTACTGACCACGGCCTCGTTCTCAGCAGCCGCCGTCTCTGTCATATCGTTCACTTTCATCGACGTGACACGGATGGAACCGATGACCGTCTGGAGCGACATCGTCATTTCCCGCATCGCTCGTTCTAAGCGTCCGATTTCATCACGTCGCGTCGAATCCGGCAGCGTGATCAATCGTCCGGCCGCGATCGCTTCCGCCGCCTCGACGTTACGTTCGAGCGGGTGGGTGATCGAGCGGGCGAAGAAGAAGTTGTATACACTGAGCGCGACGATGACAAAGACCGTCAACAATACGGACACGAGCAGGAGACGTTTCGTCTCACTCGCCGCCTCGGCTTGTAACGCCTCGTAGAATGTTCCATTTTTCAAGAGGAGCGTATTCACATCGTTCAATACCCCTTCAAGCTTCGCCGCTTGAATCCGGGCGGCAATCCCGCCGGCCTCGGCCGCCTCGACCTCCGCTCCGATCCGCTCGTACTTCATCGTCGCACGTTCGAGGTGGTTCGCAAATTCAGGAATAAGATACGTCTGTTTCAATGTCGTAAACGTCTCCGTGTTTGTCGTCCGAATCCGCTCGAGCTGCGTGAGCGTCGATTGGCTCATCTGCTCACCGAGCGAGGTCCAAAGGGACTGCTCCTGCAAGAGCGACGTCTCGAGTTGGGACAACTCAATCATCTGGGTGCCGTACTGCTCGTTATAAGTTTGCAGACGATTCAACGTCGACAAGACATAACTCATCATCAAGACAATCAATAAGACCGTGAACACGGTCGAAAAGATGAACCGTTTCCGTAAGCTCATTTCAGCGTCCCCTCCATCAACTGTTTCTGAAACGCCTCGAACCGTTTTGTCTCGTCGTCATCCCATTGGACACGACGAAGAGCGGCCAAACCGACACCGCCTTGATCGATCCCGAGTTCGACGTGAGCGTTGAACGCCTTCGCTTCGACCCGATCCGCGATTTCGACGATGGCCAAATCGACTTGTTTCAACATCGACGTGATGACCGCGTCCGGTGCGATCATCGATTGGTCGCTATCGACGCCAATCGCTTTCACGCCGTTCCGTTCCGCTGCTTCTAAGACACCGACCCCTGTCAGTCCTGCAGCGGCGTACAGCACGTCCGCTCCGGCTTCAATCTGTTTCTCAGCCAACTTACGTCCGATTTCAGGCGAGGCAAAATCGTTGGCGTAATCGACGAGCATCGTTACGTCTTCATTCACGCCTTTTGCACCGAGCTCGAAGCCGGTCCCGAATTTTTGAATCAGCTCGTTGTCGACACCCCCGATGAAACCGATTTTATTCGATTCCGTCTCGAGCCCCGCGACTGCCCCGGCGAGTGCACTGCCTTCCGTCTCTTGGAACGTCACCGAGATGACGTTCGGTAACGTCGATACGGCATCAATCAACGCGAACTGTTGCTCTGGATGTTCGGCCGCCACCGCTTCAAGATCCGTCTGACATGCGAAACCAAGACCGATGATAACATCATGTCCGTCCGCGACGAGCTGTTCGAACCCCGCTTTATATGTCTCCGTCTCGGCAAGCTCGCGATAGTCGACGAACCATTTCCCTGTCTCCCGGAGTTGCCCCATGCCGCGCATCGCCGCGTCGCTGAACGATTGGTCCCCGAGACCAACATCGGACAAGACGACGCCCATCGATTGACGTGTTTCCACGGTTTGTTCCGGTTGGTCGATGACAGACTGACAACCGGGCAACCAAGTCACACATGCGGCCAACAAGCCGATGATGAGTGATTTCTTCATAATAGCTACTTCCTCTCTCTAATGGTCTGACATCTCCCTTATCGTCAGAAACCAATCGAGTTTGAAGTCTTTCCTATCAAATTTAGAGGAATCCGCACGAAACAAAAAAGCCACAGACGATTGTCTGTGGCTCTCGGCTCACTCTTCGGTCGCGGCGAACGTCGATTCGCTCAATTCGCGATTCGCGCTCGGCTGGACGTTGCCTTTCCCGGCAAAATTGTCGAGTAAATCTTTCATGTCGATTCCTGACGACGCTTTGAGCGTCTGTTGGAGCGATGCCATCAAGTCTGTGGCGTAGCCTGTGACTTTGCCGGCACCCCCATCTTTCCCGCTGCCCGTATCGACGACCGTGATCTTGTCGATATTGCCAAGCGGTGCTGCAATCTGTTTCGCGTAGTCCGGAAGCATCTTGACGACCATGTCGAGAATGGCAGCCTGTCCATACTGTTCGAACGCTTCGGCGATTTTTTGTTTCGCTTCGGCTTCGGCGAGACCCGTCAAGCGGATAATCTCGGCTTCGGCTTCCCCTTTGGCCCGTTCCGAGTCCGCTTCGGCCACACCGGCGAGACGAACGCGTTCGGCGTCAGCTTTCGCTTCCGCTTCGATACGATATTTCTCGGCATCGGCCGAGGCGATTTGACGCGCCTTGTCGGCTTCCGCTGACTGTTCGATCGCATAGCGGTCGGCGTCGGCCTTTTTCTTCACTTCTGAATCGTATTGTTTCTCACGACGCATGATTTCTTTCTCTTCGAGCTCGATTTGCTTTTGACGCTCGATGATTTGGACTTGCATCTGTTGCTCGGTGACTTCTTGTTTGGCGCGGGCTTCTTCAAGTTCATACGCTTGGTCGGCCCGGGCCTTGGCGACGTCTTGCTCACGACGATAGGCGGCGATGCGGAGCTGGTTCTCTTTCTCGGCTTCTGCGATTTCCGAAGCCCGTTCGAGTTCAGCTTTCTTCGCGTCTTTCATCGCTTCTGCTTGTTTGATGCGTGTCTCTTTGTCCGCTTCGGCCGTTGCGATATCAGCATCGCGTTTCACTTGCGCGATTCGTGGTTTCCCGAGTGATTCGAGATAGCCGTTCTTGTCACGAACATCTTTAATCGTGAACGACACGATGACGAGCCCCATTTTCGCCAAGTCTTGTGAGGCGACGCGTTGGACTTCTTGTGAGAACTTATCGCGGTTCTTATAAATCTCTTCAACTGTCATCGAACCGAGGATGGAACGGAGGTGACCTTCGAGCACTTCTTTCGCCTCGTTCTCGCGTTCGATTTTCGGTTTGCCGAGGAACTGCTCGGCCGCCGTGGCGATCTCGCTGATCGAGCCACCGATTTTGATGATGGCCGTACCGTCCGCCATGACCGGTACGCCTTGCTCGGTGTACACTTCCGGCGTCGTCACTTCAAGTTTGCTCGAAAGAAGGCTGAGCGGTTCCGCTTGCTGGAACACCGGCAAGACGAACGTTCCGCCCCCGCGGATAATCTTTACACGGTTGCCCGACGCGTCGCTATGGACATTCTTTTTCCCCAAGTAGCTGCCGGTGACGATGAGCGCCTCATCTGGTCCGACCGTGCGATACTTCAACACGAAGACGAAAATCAAGGCGAGCAAAATCACCCCGACGATAATACTGGCTAATATGGCTGTGCTCATAAGTTAAAACTCCTTTCGGATTGTCGGCTCGTCATATTCCATGACGACCGCAATGTTTCGTTCGACTTCGATGATGATGACCCGTCGATCACTCGGAATCGCTTTGCCGTCCACACTTTGAGCCGTCTTTAAAATCGAACCGATGACCGATTCGACGAGTACTTCCCCGTAACCGCCTTCCGGAACGGGGACGGTCAACCGTCCGACAAGTCCGACGAGCGATTCATCGGTCATCCCGATCGATTCTTCCGCGTTCGATAACGGCAAGAGGACGAATAAGTACAGGAGCGTCGTGAGCGCGAACGATCCGACGAGTGCGACGGCGAGCCCGATCATCGGGGACACATGGGCGAGCGCGTTCAAAATGAGGCCGATGCCCGCACCGAGTGCTAAAAATGACAGGATGACCGCTGGATTGAACCAACCATCGAATAAATCAAACGCATCTGAAAATAACATGTACAAAAATGTACCGAGACCGGCGATGATGAGTACCCACCAATACAGCTGATCTAACGATTCCATTACCACTCCTCCTCGGCGCGACGCTGTCGTTCATAGGAAAGAACACGACGCAAATGTTCGACTTCGAGTGCGAGTGCTTGCTCGATCGTGTCCCATTCGGACAAAGGCCGGGTCGGTTGATCGACCACCTGCCGCACACGTCCTAACGTCTGTTCGAGACGCAAGCGATCGTAGCGATCGACCGCTTCCGCTCGCTCTTGTCGCAATAGCGATAAAAAATGATCGACTTCCGCTTGCAGCGCAATGATTTGTTCGGTCGCCGCGGCCGACGATTCTTGCATCAGCAGGCGACGCACCCTGACTTGATGGGCGATCAGCTTCGCAATCCTAGCCTCTAGCTCGAGAATATGTTTATAGAGAGATCCCGCCTCATCTTCATCCGTGTCATCGCGCCACCACATCTCCGACTCACCTCACTTCTTTCTTTACTCACTTGTCTATACGTTTAGAGCGAAACTTTGGTTTCAAAATATCTAAAAAAAATGTAAGATTGATTTGCTAGAGTTAGAAAGGAAGTGCTCACGTTGGGCAATCAAGTCATCAAATTGTCGACCGCGGCCCAAGAAGAACTTATCGCGAGTTATCGGGCCCACGCGGTCAATCCACCGCCCCATGCACGATTCAGTGCCAAAACACCTCAGTGTGTGATTACGGTCTACAATTCGGGTAAAGTCATGTTCCAAGGACGCGATGCCGACAGCGAGGCCGCAAAATGGGGAACGAGTATAAAGAAAGAACCAAGTGTGCCTAAAACCGTTCTACCGGAAGGCTTTTCGGACTGGTCTGTCATCGGGAGCGATGAAGTCGGAAAAGGAGATTATTTCGGACCGCTCGTCGTCGTCGCCGCCTATGTGCCGAAAGAGAAAATCGACCTTGTCAAAGAGCTCGGGGTCAAAGACTCAAAACTGTTGTCCGATACAGAGATCGTCCGCATCGCCAAAGATTTACATGTTACCATCACCTATCAGAAAGCGACGCTGCACAATCCGGCGTATAATAAGATGCAGCGAACGATGACACAAGGTAAAATGACGGCCATCGCTCATAATGCCGCCTTGTCGGCCTTATTACAGAAGCTCGATGCGACACCGGACGCGATTTTAATCGATCAGTTCGCTGAAAAGAACGTCTATTACAACCATTTGCGATCTGAAAAGGCGGTCGTCAAAGACGACGTCTATTTCTCGACGAAAGCGGAAGGACTGCACGTCGCCGTGGCCGCTGCCTCGATTCTCGCCCGGGCCTTGTTCTTAAAAGAAATGGACAAGTTAAGCGCGACACTCGGGGTCACGTTACCGAAAGGGGCCGGTGCCAAAGTCGATCAAGTCGCTGCCGAGTTGATCATCCGTTACGGTCAAGAACGTTTAAACGAAGTGGCGAAAGTCCACTTCGCCAACACGAAGAAAGCGATCCGTTTGAGTGAGCTGAAACGATAGTCCTCACTTCGAAGATATGGTATATTAATTTTAGGGTTTAATGAACTTAAAAATTTTTGGAGGATAGCGTTCATGTTGCATTATAAAACGTACACTTTAAGCGACGACCATCCTTGGGTCATCTTCATCCATGGCGCCGGTGGAAGTCTGTCGCATTGGTATCGTCAAATTCGGCCGTTCAAAAAAAAATATAACGTGCTCTTGCTCGATCTCCGTGGACACGGCGGCTCGTACAACGAAGAACAGTCGTTGAACCAACCGCTGAACGCATATACGCTCGACGTCGTCGTCGAAGACGTCGTCGAAGTCATGGATCATTTGAAGATTGAAAAAGGACATATGGTCGGCCTGTCGCTCGGGACAATCGTCATCCAGGCGATGTTCGAGCACCATCCGGAACGAATCGCTTCCGTCGTGCTCGGTGGGGCCATCGTCAAGTTCAACGTCCGCTCGACGTTGTTGATTCGACTTGGCAGTCTCGTGCAGAGCTTCGTGCCGTACATGTGGCTGTATCAGTTGTTCGCGTGGATCTTGTTACCGAAAAAACGTCATAAAAAATCACGGATGATGTTCGTCCGCGACGCAGCCAACCTATGCCAGCGCGAGTTCATCCGCTGGTTCAAGATGACCGAGAATATGAATCCGTTGCTTCGTCACTTCTCATCAATCGAGACGAACGTACCGATTCTCTATATTATGGGTGATGAGGACTACATGTTCCTTGAAGCTGTCGAACGGACCGCGAAACATCAACCGACGGCTCGCGTCCAGGTCGTCTCGGACTCGGGTCACGTCGTCAACGTCGACCAACCCGATCACTTCAATTCGATCTCGATGGCGTTCATCGATCAACAAGTCGGCTCACTCGCCGCCAGCACATCTTAAAGAAAGACGGTCCTGCACGGGGCCGTCTTTCTTTTTGAGCGGTTTTCAATTTTTTTCAAATAAATTTTCAGAAAATATTGATTATTGAAAAATATCGTGTTACTCTTAGACAAATCTTAACAAACGGAGGAGCTGGCACTGATGAAAACCCATGCACAACACGGCCTACTGATTATTATTCGACTGAGGGACTGAAAATCGACTCGATGACCGAGACGAATTTTTGGGCCCTTGTTTCGATGGTTTCGGACGAGGCGCTCATGGTTTGACCGACGCGCCTATCCAATCTGGATAGGTTTTTTTATTGGAACGATACACATAGAGGAGATGATGGAAGTGAAACAGTACGCAATGGATCGGATGATCAAAATATCAGCAGGAATGGCAAGCGCCGTCCTCGTCACGCTCGGGGTCGGACTCTTGATTGAAACGATTGGGAAGATGGCCGGAATCGAGACACTCGTCTTGATCGGGCAAGTCGCGAAATCGTTGCTCGCCCCGGCACTCGGTGCCGGTGTCGCCTACCAGCTCGGCGGCAATACCCTCGTTTTGTTCAGTGCGATGATTGCGGCAACCGTCGGTGGTGCGGCGCTCCAACCGACCGAGAGCGGGCTCGTGCTCGTACCTGGTCAACCGATCAGTGCTTTAATCGCTGCCGCGGCTGCAGTTTGGCTTGGTAAACGTGTTCTTGGCAAGACGAAGTTCGACATGATGGTCGTCCCGGTCACAGCCGTCCTAGGCGGCGGGATCGTCGGGGTCGGGGCAGCCGCCGTCACGACACCGCTCATCAACTCGATCAGTGCGAGCATCACCGCATCGGTCAATACGTCTCCAATCGCGACATCGCTCGTCATCGCGCTCGTGTTTAGCGTCATGCTCATGTCGCCTGCTTCATCGGCCGCACTCGCCATCGCGCTCCAGCTCGACCCGGTCGCCAGCGCCGCCGCGTTGATCGGATGTACGGCCCAGTTCGTCGGCTTCACCCTCATGGCGTATCGTCAAACGGATCCGGGCGGTTTGGTCGCCTCGTTCTTCGTCACACCGAAAGTGCAGTTCCCGAACGTCGTCAAAAATCCTCGCGTCGTCATGCCACCATTTATCGCAGCGATGATCAGCGCTCCGATCGCGACGCTCGTCTTCTCGCTCGAGGTCCCATACGAGATCGCAGGGCTCGGCCTCAACTCGTTGATCGCCCCGCTCAACATCCTTGCCTCGCAAGGAATGGACGCGTTCCTCATCTTCGTCGGAACGGGTGTCGTCCTCCCGGCCGTCATCACGCTCCTGTTGTATAAAGTGACATGCCTCGTCGGTTGGACGAAGTTCGGCGACTTGGCTCTCGAGGTCCAGTAAACTCAAAAAAGGTGTCCACACGTGGTGGACACCTTTTTTAGGTTAGGCGCGAACTTCTGCGCCGTGGGCCGCTTGAACGGCTGCAAGGATTGCTTCATACGACGCCGTCACTTCTTCATCTTGAAGCGTCCGCGTCGGGTCTTGATATTTGAGCGAGAAGGCGATTGATTTTTCATCGTCTCCTACGTTCTCTCCGACATAGACATCGAACAAGGCGAGGTCGATCAAGAGCGGTCCGGCAGCCTGTTTAATCGTTGCTTCGACTTGACCCGCCGGGATATCCCGCTTCAAGACGAGTGCCAAGTCGCGTGAAATCGATGGGAAACGTGGCACGTCTTCGTAGACGAGTTGTGCCGTCTGATGCAACACATCCAAGTCGAGCTCGAATACGTACACTTCTTTCAAACCGTACGCTTCTTTTGACACGCCCGGATGGACTTGTCCGACATAGCCGATGACACGTCCGTCCACGAGGACGTTCGCAGTCCGGCCCGGATGCATATCCGCAATCGTCGCCGCCTCATACGTCGCGTCGATGCGAAGTGCATGCAACAGCGTATCGACGATGCCTTTGGCGACAAAATAGTCGACCGGGACACGTGTGCCTTGCGAGCGATGGTCGTACCAAAGCCCCGTCAATACACCGGCGACACGTTCCGTTTCGCGTGGTAACGTCTCGCCTTCTTCCACGTAGACGCGCCCTGTTTCATACAAGCGCACGTTCGCTTGTTGGCGTGACGTGTTGTATCGCGCCGCTTCGAGGAGACCTGGGACGAGTGAGGTCCGGAGCACTGAGCGCTCTTCGCTCATCGGCATCGCCAAGTTAACTTTGTCCGAGCCTTCCCCACTGAAGCGTGCGGCGTGTCCGACGCTCGTGAGCGAGTACGTGATCGCTTGCGACAATCCTGTCCCTTGAAGGACACGACGAACTCGGCGACGTAACACGTTCTCTTGTGGGAGGTACCCTTTTGAACGCGACGCCGGGAGTGTCGACGGCAGACTGTCATACCCATAGAGGCGCGCCACTTCTTCCGTGATGTCGGCCGGTAGTTCCAAGTCCGGCCGGCGTGACGGTACGTGGACCGTCAACGTCTCGTCTCCGGTCACGTCGAGACCGAGTCGCTCCAAGATGCGGACGATCGTCGCTTGTTCGAGGTCCATCCCGAGGCGATGGTTGATATAGGCGACCGAGACATCGATCGTCCGGGCCGCTGAAGCTTTGTCCCCAGCGACGACGATGTCGCTGATCGTGCCACCGCTCACTTCGACGATGAGCTCGGCGGCACGGTCGAGGGCCAGTTGCAACCGTTCCGGGTCGACTCCTTTTTCAAAGCGGGCACTCGAATCCGAACGCAATCCGAGCGTACGGCTCGTCTTCCGGACCGATGCCGGTGCGAAGTAGGCCGACTCGAGGATGATACTCGACGTCGTCGCATCGACTTCTGTGTTCGCACCGCCCATGACGCCGGCAATGGCGACAGGATGTTCACCGTCCGTGATGACCATCATCGAGGCATCGAGCGTGCGCGTCACGTCATCGAGCGTAACGATTTCTTCGCCGTCATGCGCTTGACGGACAGCAATCGTCGTCCCGAGTTTTGCCGTATCGAACGCATGTAGCGGCTGGCCGAGCTCGAGCATGACATAGTTCGTCACATCGACGACGTTGTTGATCGGCCGGACACCTTCGGCAATCAAGACGTTCTTCAGCCATTGTGGCGAATCTCCGATTGTGACACCATCGACGCGACGTGTCGCGTAGTACGGACAGTTGTCTGTCTCAAGACGGACACTGACCGCGTTTGGTGCTTCAGTCGTCACATCTGCCGACGGAAGCGTGTAAGGACGCTCGAGAATGGCCGCAACTTCATGGATGATTCCGTATAGGCTCAAGCAATCCGAGCGGTTCGGTGTCAACCCGAGCTCGATCACTTCGTCGTCAAGGTCGAGTAAGCTGATGACGTCCGCACCGACCTCGACCGATTCACGGAACGTATGGATGCCGTCCTGTTCATCTTCACGAATCTGCTTCTTCTCAAAACCGAGTTCCTCGAGTGAGCAGATCATGCCTTGTGACTCGACACCACGCAGTTTCGCTTTCTTAATTTTGAGTCCTGGGAGACGAGCTCCGACCGTCGCCACGATGACGTGCTGTCCGGTCGCGACGTTCGGTGCGCCGCAGACGATTTGCACCGGGCTGTCCGCACCGATATCGACCGTCGTTACGTTCAACTTGTCCGCTTCGGGATGTTTCTCGCACGAGAGGACGTGACCGACGACGAGTCCTGACAATCCTTCAGCGCGGCTGATGACGCTCTCGACTTCGATTCCGTTCTTCGTGATCAAGTCTCCGAGTTCTTGCCCGCTCAAGTCTGATACATCAATATATTGATTCAACCATTTTTTCGATAATAACATATGTGTTCCCCCTTAGAATTGCTCGATGAAACGTAGATCGTTTGTATAGAAGTGACGGATATCGTCTACTCCATGTTTTAACATCGCCATCCGTTCGACGCCGATCCCGAATGCGAATCCAGACATCTTCGTGGCGTCATAGCCAGCCATCTCGAGAACGCGTGGATGGACCATGCCGCCTCCGAGAATCTCGATCCAGCCTGTTCCCTTACAGACGTTGCAGCCTTTGCCTCCGCATTTGAAGCAAGAGATATCAACTTCGACTGATGGTTCCGTGAACGGGAAGAAGCTCGGGCGAAGACGAATTTCACGCGTCTCACCGAACAATTGCTTGACGAACACTTCGAGTGTGCCTTTCAAATCAGCCATCGAGATGTGCTCATCGACGACAAGCCCCTCGATTTGCATGAACTGGTGTGAGTGTGTCGCGTCGTCTTCGTCGCGGCGGTACACTTTCCCCGGGCAGATGATTCGAATCGGTTTCCCGTCGGCTTGGAGCATCGTCCGGGCCTGAACTGGTGACGTGTGTGTCCGGAGAAGCGTCTCATCCGTGATATAGAACGAGTCTTGCATATCACGTGCCGGATGGTCTTTCGGCAAGTTGAGCATCTCAAAGTTGTACAGGTCTGTCTCGACTTCCGGGCCTTCGGCGATTGTATAGCCGAGCCCGACGAACAAGTCTTCCATCTCATCGACGATTTGTTGAAGTAAATGGGTATGGCCCGGCAGCGCCGTCCGACCCGGTAGTGTGACGTCGATTGTCTCAGCCGCGAGTTTCGCTTCAAGTTCGACCGCCTTCACTTCCTCGATCCGCGCCTCTAACGTGTCTTGGATCGTCGTCCGAACCGTGTTGACCAACTCTCCGACGACCGGACGTTCTTCAGGAGACAGTTTTCCCATCCCACGAAGCACCTCGGTCATCGGACCTTTCTTCCCTAAATATTTGATGCGGACATCGTTCAATTCTTTTTGCGACGAAGCCGCCTGAATCTCATGCAATGCCTCTTGCTGTAATTGTTCTAACTGTTCTTTCATCCTTATTTCCTCCTCTACAAAAAAAGTCCCTCCAGTCGATGACTGAAGGGACGAATAATCGCGGTACCACCCTACTTGGCCGAAATCGGCCCACTTGAGAGCATCGATATCGGGATGCTACCCCGGTGTTGTCTCCAACACGACTCGAGAGTGAATTCGGCGCCGACCAAGGCATCGGCTCGCAGTCTCGGCCCATGCTCCCTGTACTCGTTCGGTAGTTCGCGTACTATGCTCTTTCAACGTCTATTCGGTATGTTGTTCGATGTTATAAACCTATCACGATTTTTCAGTGCTGACAAGATTATTGTAATGCGATCCGGTACATGAGGATGCCCGCCGCAACAGCCGCGTTCAATGATTCGGCATCGCCGAGAACCGGGATATGAACGCGCGTGTCACATAAATCAAGTACGTCGTTGTGGACGCCTTGCGCCTCATTGCCGATGACGAGCGCGACTTTGTCCTTGAAGTCAACTTGTTCGTAAGATGTCGCTTTCGCGAGTGCGGTCCCATACACATGGAAGCCTTCGCTCTTCAGTTCTGGTAGCGTCTCGAGCAAATCGACCGAGCGCACGTTCACGTGGAACAACGAACCTTGCGTCGCCCGGACGACCTTGGCGTTGAACGGGTCGACCGTCCCTTTGCCGAGGAGGACCGTGTCAAATCCGGCCGCATCGGCCGTACGAATCATCGTCCCGAGGTTACCTGGGTCTTGAATCCGGTCGAGGACGAGGACGTGCTTCATCTTCCGTTCGACCGGGGCCATCTTGACGACGGCGAACACACCTTGCGTTTTCTCTGTCTCTGACAATAAGTCAGCCACATGGTCGGATAGTTCGAGGACAGGCATCTCATCAAGGCGCCATGATCCTTTCGGGGTATACGACTCCCCCATGATCAGCTGGACGAGACGTCCGGCACGGATGGCCTCGTCGACCAAATGCTCGCCTTCGACCAAAAATTGTCCGGACTCTTGTCTGCCTTTTTTCGTCATCAAACGCTTTAAGCGTTTGATCGTCTCACTTTTCGTAGACGTGATTTTCGTCATATTATCCCTCTTTCAACCATTGAACCGTTTCGTGGTCGAGTCGTTTCGTGAGCGCTACGACCAAATCGACGGCTGCTTCATAATCTGCTTTGTGAATGATCGAGACATTCGTATGCAAATAACGGACCGGCACCGTGAGAGCGACGGCCGGCATCCCGACTCCAGACAAATGGAACCGACCTGCGTCTGTCCCGCCGCCCGGCGTCAAATCCAATTGGTACTTGATGTCGTTCTCTTTGGCCACGTCGACAATCAAATCGATGAGGCGTGGGTTCGTGACGGTCGTCGCATCAAAGAAGATGACTTGGACCCCTTCCCCGAGTTTCGACAATCCTTCTGCCGGTGTCATTCCTGGCGTATCTCCAGGAATGCCTGTATCGACGGCGATGGCGACGTCTGGTTTGACCAAGTTGGCGGCCGTGACGGCACCACGCAACCCGACTTCTTCTTGGACCGTCGCTCCTGTGTAGACGACACCTGGTACTTGTTCGTTCTTCAAACGTTTCGCCGCCTCGATCGCGATGGCACAACCGATTCGGTTATCCCATGCTTTCGCCATCAAGAAATCTTCGTTCTTCATGACCGTGAACTCACAATGCGGGACGACCGTATCGCCCGGACGGATGCCCCACTCGGCCACTTGTTCTTTCGACGTTGCACCGATATCAAGGAACATGTCTTTGATTTCAACCGGCTTCTTGCGTGCCTCGACCGGAAGGACGTGAGGTGGTTTGGCACCGATGACGCCTGGGATTTTCTCTCCCGAGCGTGTGACGACGTCCATGCGCTGTGCGAGGAGAACTTGGTTCCACCAGCCGCCGAGTGCTTGGAAGCGGAGGAAACCGCCCTCTTCAACGCGCGTGACCATGAACCCGACTTCGTCCATATGACCGGCAATCATGACACGCGGACCTTCCGCATCGCCCGTCACTCGACCAAACAGACTGCCTAGCCCATCCTGTTCGAACGTTTCGACGTGAGGTTCTAAATACTCACGCATGAGTGAGCGGACTTCACCTTCATTTCCAGGGACACCTGTGGCATCCGTCAAGCGTTTCAACATATGTAATGATTCGTTCATGGGGCATCGCTCCTTCGATTTTTGATTAGTAACCTTGATTTTGTCGCTCATGGTTCTTTTCATTTTTCGCCATATACGCCATCACCATCAACTCTTCATTGATCCCGAGCGTATAGCCAAGTTCGAGATAAGCCGCCATCAGCGTCTCGTACATCGGTTCCGTCTTCGACAAACCAAAGTTCGTCACTTTGCGGAACACGTCTAAAAAAGCGTCAGTCGCGTCAAGATACGAGCTACCTGCCGGGAACGAATCACGTTCATACCCGAGGGCAAGTCCGAGCGACAATAAGAAATGAATGCCGTCGACATACTCTTCTAAGATCACGTCTTGAGGCGACGGGCCCTTCGTTGACCAAAATTTAAAACTACGGGTCTCATTGGCGAGTTCACCAAGCTCGACGAGCAAAGCAAGCAAACGCTCATCAAATTGGTTCCCGGATAATTGATGTTCTTCTTTGATCCGCTCATCTAATTCACGCTGCCGATCAAACAATGTTGTCCAGTTCACCGGTTGCTCCTCCTATTCTCCATTCAAAGCAGTACTAAAATCATTAAAGACCAGCCGACTGCCAAAATCAATACTTGTATTTGAACACGTTTTGGGGCATGAACCGCCTTTTTACGCGTCAAATGAAGTCCGAACAGAGCACCGATCGCACCGCCTGCGTACGCGTACAAGACGTTGAAATCACCTTCTCCGAGCGTGTAACGTTTCGCCTGCAAATAGGTGTAGACGTTCAAGACGATGAGCGCCAATGCGACGATGGCTAAGACTGATTGATCCATGGGACGTCCTCCTTATCTTAAGTTTAAGGAAAAAATCTGAAAAAAGAAAGCGCCGAGATAAGGTCTCGGCGCTGTCGATTGAACGATTACGCGTTCAATTTTGATTTAGCTGTATCAGCAAGTGACGCGAATGCTTGTGCATCTGTCACAGCAAGCTCAGCAAGCATCTTACGGTTGATGTCGATCCCTGCGAGCTTGAGGCCGTGCATCATACGGCTGTATGAGAGGCCGTTTGTGCGTGCTGCCGCATTGATACGTGTGATCCAAAGACGACGGAAATCACGTTTCTTTTGACGACGGTCACGGTAAGCGTACATGAGTGACTTCATGACTTGTTGTTTTGCTACTTTAAATAGAATGTGTTTCGAGCCAAAATAACCTTTGGCAAGCTTGATTTGCTTTTTACGACGTTGACGAGTCGTATAACCGCCTTTTACGCGTGGCATATGGTTTCCCTCCTAAATTCTTTCTGTATTACTTCGCGATCATGTTGCGAATGCGTTTGAAGTCTCCAGCTGATACGATAGCACCTTTACGGAGCTTACGTTTCGCTTTAGTCGATTTGTTACCAAACAAGTGACTTGTGTAAGCGTGTGAACGCTTGAGTTTACCTGATGCAGTACGTTTGAAACGTTTAGAAGCACCACGGTGCGATTTCATTTTCGGCATGAGTATTTCCTCCCCACTATGACTCGATGATTAATCTTCTTTCTTCGGAGCCAGCACTAAGAACATGCTGCGTCCTTCCATCTTCGGCTTTTGCTCAACTGTTGCCAAGTCGGCACATTCCGCCGCCAATTTTTCCATAACGCGTCGGCCGATTTCCGAGTGTGTGATGGCGCGTCCGCGGAAACGGATCGACGCTTTCACTTTGTTTCCATTTTCAAGGAATTTGCGAGCGTTACGCAATTTCGTTTGGAAATCGTTTTCCTCGATTGTCGGGCTGAGGCGTACTTCTTTCAATTGGATGACTTTTTGGTTTTTACGCGCTTCTTTCTCTTTTTTCTGGAGTTCGAAACGGTATTTCCCATAGTCCATGATTTTAGCGACCGGTGGGTTAGCTTTATCGGCGACCAAGACGAGATCGAGTTCAGCCTCTTCTGCTAAACGTAATGCTTCATTACGCGATTGCACACCGAGTTGTGCACCGTCCGCTCCAATTAAGCGAACTTCACGGGCACGAATGTTTTCGTTGATAAAGAGCTCTTTGCTAATGGTTAGCACCTCCATCGTGCGATTGCACGAGTTTTAGATTGATAAGACAACATGGCAATAAAAAAAGCGTCGGCAGTTTCCCGCCCACACATCATTTCGGAGTCAGCAGAGACCAAGGCTCAACTGCTTCACGTACATGATGGACCTGACCGAAGCTGTTCGGACGAGGTGAGAAGCGGGCGCTTCTGCTTTGTTGTATTTAATCACTATGTCATCTTAACACCAATAGGATTAAGATGTCAAGAATTCGCGCATGAATAATTGGTAGCTCACACTTTTATGATGATAACAGTCATTTCGTTGTTTCGCAATACCTTTTCCGAGGGAATAAAATAAAAAAGGAGGGATGGGCCGTGTCTTGGAGACAGCAAGTGAAAGGTGACCATGATTATCACGACCAAATCAAACACATCGTACAAGAGACGATGCGCCACCATGACGTGAGTGATGCCAAGCTCGAAGCGGTATTGACAGACCTTTTAGAAGAGATGAACCGCATCACGTTGAAGATTGTGGACGACCACGAGTCTGCTCGCGACTATATCCATAAAAGATGGTATTGAAAAAGGGCCGAGGCCCTTTTTTCAATACCATTTGTCATGTACTCAAAGCCCGTTCAATTCGTCAACGACTTGAAGAAGTTGCTGAGCGCTTCGAACAAACGGGCGAAGAAGCCTTGGACTTCCTCCGTCTCGAGAAACGCCTGAACGTCTTGACCGGCCCCTTGTAACCCATTGCTGATTGCACCCCAGTCGAGGTTCGCCTGTTGCATGTTCTCGAACAACGTCGTCAATTGCGTCAACTGCGTATCAGACAGTTGGACGTTGTTTTGATTCAACACTTGGATGACGATATCGCGAATCTCGATGTTCGTCTCCGGTGCCTTGTTCGCAATTTCCGCTTTGATCTCGTTCATGAGTCCGGCCACGTCCTCTTGCCCGACCGTCTTCCCGATCTCAGAGGTGACCGCGAGCTCTTCTTGCGCCAAGTCTTTCCGTTCCTCGCTCAATTGAATGCCCGTCTCCGCGGCCGTCTGATCATAGGCTTTCATGATGCCCGTCAAAGCCGACGTCCCGGTGACGCGAATCGGCGACGTGATATAAATATCGGCATCCGTGACGCCTGCCGTCACGAGAGCATTCGCATACATATCTTCGGTCACCCATGTGACATTCTCCGTTTTGATATCGAGCCCGGTCCCGTCGGTCAGTTTAATGCGGGCTGATGAATACATCCCCCCGCCGCGCTGCGCTTGCGGGACGGCATCCCCTAAGTATTTATCTTCATCGGCTGCGGTCGTGATGATCGGCTCAATCCCCGCCGGTGCCTCGACCCGTTCGAGCACCCAGTCCCGTTGGCTCGCCGATAACGACTCTCCGAGTGTGACAATCGTATCATCGACGATGGCTTCTGCGTTTACTTTTGGAATCATGCTTGTCGCGACGACCGAACCGATCGTCAACGCCACTAATGGTTTCATATAATTCAAAATGAATCACTCCTTTCTTCTACCATACGTGTTTGGTGAAGTCTTCCGCATCCGTCTCAAGACCGAAAAAACGACCACCCTTCCAATGAAGGATGGTCGACATATTAACGTGAACGGTTGGCGATCTCTGCTGTGAGTGACGACAAGAATTCATCGAGCGTGGCCGATACTTGTTCTTGTTGTCCATAACGACGGATGTTGACTGCACGCTCATCACGTTCTTTATCTCCGAGGACGAGCGTCATCGGGATTTTCTTCATCTGTGCTTCCCGAATCTTGTAGCCGAGTTTCTCATCACGAAGGTCCGTTTCGACGCGGACACCGCGCTTGACGAGCTCTGCTTTCACTTCCGCGACGTATTCGTCGTGGACGTGTGAGACCGGGATCAATTTGACTTGGACCGGGGCGAGCCATGTCGGGAACGCGCCTTTATACTCTTCAATCAAGTAGGCGACGAAACGTTCCATCGTCGAGACGACACCACGGTGAAGGACGATTGGGCGATGGTCTTTGCCGTCTGGTCCTGTGTACGTCAAGTCGAACCGCTCAGGGAGCAAGAAGTCGAGTTGGACCGTCGACAACGTCTCTTCTTTGCCGAGCGCCGTGCGGACTTGGACGTCGAGTTTCGGTCCGTAAAATGCCGCTTCGCCTTCGGCTTCGAAATACGGGAGACCGAGCTCATCCATCGTCTCTTTCAATTGACGTTGGGCTGTTTCCCAAATTGCGTCGTTGTCGAAGTATTTCTCTTTGTCGGCCGGGTCACGGTACGACAAGCGGAAACGATAGTCTTTGATGCCGAAGTCAGCGTACACTTCTTGAATCAAGTGGACGATATCTTTGAACTCTTGTTTCATCTGCTCCGGTGTGACGAACGTATGCCCGTCGTTTAACACCATGTAACGGACGCGTTGGAGGCCTGTGAGCGCCCCTGACATCTCGTAACGGTGCATGCCGCCGAGCTCGGCGATGCGAAGCGGGAGTTCGCGGTATGAGCGCGGCTCATGTTTATAGATCGTCATGTGGTGCGGACAGTTCATCGGACGAAGGACGAGTTCTTCGTTGTCCATCTCCATTTTCGGGAACATATCGTCTTGATAGTGATCCCAGTGACCAGACGTCTTATACAAGTCGACCGAACCGAGGACCGGTGTGTAGACGTGCTGATACCCGAGCTCGAGCTCTTTGTCGACGATATAACGTTCGACCGTCCGACGGATCGAGGCACCTTTCGGGAGCCACATCGGCAAACCTTGACCGACTTCTTGCGACACGAAGAAGAGATCGAGCTCTTTCCCGAGCTTGCGATGGTCGCGCTCTTTCGCTTCTTCCAATAGACGCAAGTGTTCCGCGAGTTGTTCTTTCGTCGCGAACGCCGTTCCGTAAATGCGTTGGAGCATCTTATTGTCCGAGTCGCCGCGCCAGTATGCACCGGCCACGCTCATCAACTTGAACACTTTCAACTTCGATGTCGACGGGACGTGCGGTCCGCGGCACAAGTCGAAAAATTCGCCTTGATGGTAAATCGTGAGCGTCTCGCTCGACGGGATATCTTCAATCAATTCGATTTTGAGCGGGTCTCCGAGCGCCTTGTAGCGTTCGAGCGCCTCGTCGCGCGACACGACTTCACGTGTGATGTCCAAGTTCTCGTCGACGATCCGCTTCATCATCTTCTCGATTTCCGGGAGATCTTCTTCGTTGATGCGGCGATCCATCTCGATATCATAATAAAAACCGTTCTCGATCGTCGGTCCGATGCCGAGGTAGATACTGCCTTCTTCGCCGTATAACCGTTTGATGGCTTGGGCCATCAAGTGGGCTGACGAGTGGCGCATCAAATCGATGCCCTCTTCCGAATCCGGCATGACGAGCTCGATTTTACCGTCCTGTTCAATCGGACGACGGTAATCGATCATCTCACCATCGATTTTGGCGGCGATTGCTTTTTTTCGGAGTCCTGGACTAATCGAACCTGCTACTTCTTCTGCTGTGATGCCGGCCTCAAACTCTTTGACGGCCCCATCTGGAAATGTCAATTGAATCATGTGTCAACTTCCCCTCTCTACATTTAAAAATAAATAAAAAAAGCCCATCCCTATGAAAGGGACGAGCTTTGATTCTCGTGGTACCACCCTCGTTCCCAAGCGTAACGCTTGGCTCGAACACACGATAACGAGTGTGAATCGCCGCACGATTGGCCCGTACGGTGCTCTGAGGGAGTAAGGCGATCGGCGTGTTTAGGAAGCTCTCACCAGTCTTCCCTCGCTTTGAAACCCGTGACGACGTCTCATGTCCTCTTCGATGCATCGGTTATATGATTATTAGTATAGTCAACTCGTTTAAGAAATACAATCCCTTTACCGACGTCGGTTCTCACCTTTTAATTCGATTTGTGTCGTCGTCGTCGAGATGCGCTGCATGAGCCGCTGGGCTTTCATTTTGTTCTGCGGCGAACCGTCGATCGAGAAGTGCGTCTCGAGCTCTTCACCGCTGAAGTTCGAACTGTAAAGCGTCGGTAAGCGATGCATCATGCGATATTGCAAGATGATCCCGAACAGCTCGTCGCGTACCCACGGACTGATCGCCTCGGCACCGATGTCATCGATCAGTAACACCGGTACGTGTTGGAACGATGTCAAAAATGAGTCGAACGAATCGGTCCGGATCTTCCGTTTCGCTTCCGAGACGAATCCCGGGGCGTGGACGAGAATCGTCTCGATGTCCGCCACTTTCAGTTCGTTGGCGATCGCCGCAAGTAAATACGTCTTCCCGACCCCGAAGCTGCCGTGTAAGTACAGGCCGTTCACTTTTTGGCGGGTCTTCATGCCCGAGACGAATCGCATCGATTCACGGAGTGCGATTTTACGGGCGTCATCCGACCAGTCGAACGATTCAAAGCTCGCCTCTCGCACTTCTTCCGGCAAGAATAAGCTCTTAAACTTCCGGTCCATCTCTTTTTGGCGCCGTGCTTGACGATGCTTGACCGTCTCTTCATAACGGATCGCGATTTGACCGAGGTCGACATAGAGTACCGGCTGATGGCCCGGGATGACGGCTTGCTCCTCGACGAGCTTCTTGCCGTCCATCTGTTCCGCATATTCACTGAGCTTCGTAAAGCCGACCTCGACCGCCGTCTCGTCTAACTCCGGATGCGCCTTTAAAAAGGCGACGACTTCTGGATGTTCGAGGGTGCGCCGGCGAATCGATTCGTACGCTTCCCGCACTTCTTTCCGGTTCATCATTTGGGCGAGCGTTTGATTGATGCGTTCCATGTCCCTCATCCTTTCTCTTTCAATTCATTCAACAGCTTGACGAGTTCCGCGTCGTCTGGAACCGATGCCTCGAGCTCTTGTTTTCGTTTTTGATCGTACGTCCGTTGCTCTTTCGCCTCGTCCTCGAGCCATTTTGGCATCTCGGTCTTGTCTTTGCGTCTCGAGCCGACGGTCGTCCGCTGTTGCACGTTCTCCCGCTTCTGCTGTTTCTTCTCGATGAGCGCGTCTTGTGTCGCTTCTTGTTCCAACGCGTCTTTGGCGTTCAAATAGCCTGCCGTCTTCCAACTCGTCGCGATCCGCATGACGTAGTTCTCACTGAGCCGGGTCTGCTTCTTCACTTCGATACAGTAATAGAACAATGCGTTGATGACACTTGGCGCGAGTCCGAGCGTATCGACGAGGTCGATGATGAGTTGCTCGTCGCTCTTCGACAGTTGTGGCGTCTTCCGTAACGTCGACACGTACTGATGCGGATGCGCTTCTTCCATGACTGTCACGTCATGCAAATCACCGATTTCTGCCTTCTCCGACTCATCCGACTTCACTTTCCGATGGCGCGTCTGTTTTTTCTTCAACTGCAACACCATCTGACGGCAGCCGTCGCGCTTCTCTTGCTCGCTGAGCGGTAGATACGCCTCGTGGACGAAGTACTCCTTCAACATCTCGGCCATCGTCTCTTCATCGATTTGGGAGACGTAGGCAAGCTTCGTGATCGTCTCATCGAGCTTCTTCGTGAAGAAGCCGACGGGAAAGTTCGTCAACTTTTTGACGATTTCCATATCGAACGTATAGTTGATCTCGATTTTGGCGCGGTCAGGTTTCTCGTAGTTCTTTTGTGTGAACGCCATATGATTGACCCCTTTGACGTCGAACACTTCATTAAAGTCTTTCGTCACTTCAATGATTCCGGCCGGCAATGGATCGATCGTGAATCGACCTTGTAACTGTTTAAAGCGGACTTCCCCGACTTTATAGAAGAGGAAACTCGACAACAGCCCGTCATTCAAGAACGTATGGGGTGCGAGTGGGACCCGCAGTTGATACACGTACTGGGTCAAGCGCTCGTCTTTCGTCTTATACGTCCGGACGAGACCGATCGCTTCGAGCCGGAACAGACAGTCTGTCAGCTCGTTGATCGAGTAATCGAGCATCTCACAAAGCGCGCTATGTGACATATAGTTCGATTTCATTTTTCCGGGCTTCAGCTCGCTCCAAAGCGTCTGATACATCGCGAGCGCCTTCACTCCGATGACCGGCTGATATAAATGGTACAGCGACTGATACGACTCGCGATCGATGAGTCCGGTGCTCATGATCAACAGTTCGTCAGTTCCGTACAGGATTCGTTCTTTTTCCATGGTAGGTCTCCCTTGAAAAAAGGCGACCAACAGGCCGCCCGTTTAGTTGGTCGATTTTTCTTGCTTCATTAAATCTTCTAGTTCTTTAAAGAACACAGAGATATCTTTGAACTGGCGATAGACGGACGCGAAGCGGACGTATGCCACTTCGTCGACCCGCGCGAGCTCGTTCATGACGAGCTCCCCAACCTGTTCACTCGGAATTTCGGACTGGCCGAGGGCGCGTAACTGTTGCTCGACTTTCGTGACCACACCTTCAAGTTGCTCCAGCGTGACCGGACGTTTCTCGCACGCCCGAATAATCCCGCGAAGCACTTTCTCACGGCTGAACTCTTCCCGATTCCCGTCTTTTTTGACGATGATGAGCGGTGTCTGTTCGACCGTTTCAAACGTGGTGAAGCGATAGCCGCACTCCTCGCATTCGCGACGGCGACGAATCGAATAGAAATCTTGTACTGGCCGGGAGTCGAGCACTCTCGTTCCATTATGATCGCATTTAGGACAACGCATGCTCAGCCCTCCTTATCGTTCGACAGATTGATTCCCGATGGCGCGGAGCGGGAACTTCACGGATAGCGCCTCATAATATGTGGTGACGATTTGACCGAGGTCTGGTCCGAGCATCTGGTCACGGTTCAATGTAAAATCGACGGCCGTGCGTCCGCCGTCCACTTGGACGATGGTCGCCAATGCGTCCCATCCGTCTCCATGAAACGCCACTTCACCCCGGTCTGCATCGACCCGGCGAACCGTTTGACCTTCTGCTTGAATCCGTTCGCGGAGCCATGTGAGCACGGCGCTTGGCGATGCCGCCACGTAACGCGTCCGTAACGCCTCATTTTTATGCGAATCGTCCGTTTGGACATGTGTTTGAAACTTATCAAATAATCCCATTATCCACCTCGACACCTTATTTATATAGGTTAAGCATATCAAAATTAAGCGGTTAACAAAACAATTAAAAGGGCTGACCGAAAATCGGCCAGCCTCATAAGGTCAATCTGATTATTTGCTGATTGCCACTTGCGCTTCAGGAACACGAATCGGTCCCATCCCACGGTCAAGTTTCACATCTTCACGAACTTTTGCTTCCAAGCCTTCTGCAATGTATTGCGAGGCTGTAGCTGGATCGATTCGATCCCCACATGTGAACACATCGACTGATGCGTAGCCATGCTCTGGGAAACTGTGAATCGTTAAGTGTGATTCTGAAATGATAACGACTCCACTTACACCGTGCGGCGCAAATTTGTGGAAAGCGACTTCGCGGACTTCAGCGCCCGAACGAAGTGCTGCATCGACGAACAAGCGCTCGATGTAGTCGATATCGTTTAATTTGTCGGGATTGCACTCCCAAAGTTCTGTAATAATGTGACGTCCCATAGTATCCATATTAGTGGATCCCCCTTTACATCAATGGTCTCAAAGTAGTTGATGATCACTCACTTTGTGCCTGAATCGCCCACAACCACGGGGGCAAGTTAGTCCTAAGAGGTCCTAACCCTTTAAGTTGCGTTTGTCAGACCAATTGAAGTTCACGAGTTAGAGTGTATCTTGTTTAGGACGTCGTTACAAGACATTTGTTTCAATTCTTTAAAAATATTTTTAGATAAATATATTTTTTCAGACGTGGGTTTCTTGTTGTCCGATTTGCAGGTAGCTCGCGACCATGTCCAACAAGTCGACGACGCGGCACGAATAGCCCCATTCGTTGTCGTACCAAGCGAGCACTTTGACATGATTGCCCCCGAGCACCATCGTCGAATCGGCATCGACGATTGACGAACGCTCATCTCCATTGAAGTCGATCGAGACGAGCGGTTCGTTCGAGACGCCGAGCACGCCTGTCATTTCCCCGTGTGCAGCACGCTCGAACGCCTGATTCACTTCGTCGACCGTCACATCTCGACGCAACTCGACGACGAGATCGACGAGCGAGACGTTCGGCGTCGGCACTCGTAGCGCCATCCCGTTCAATTTGCCCTGAAGTTCCGGCAAGACGAGCCCGATGGCTTTCGCAGCACCAGTCGAAGTCGGTATAATGGAACTGCCACAAGCACGGGCACGACGCAAATCTTTATGCGGATTGTCGATATTGTTTTGATCGTTCGTATAGGCATGCACCGTCGTCACGAGCCCCGTTTCAATCCCGAACGTCGAATCCAATACTTTGACGACCGGGCCGAGACAGTTCGTCGTACACGAGGCGTTCGAAATGACGTGATCGTGCTCCGGTAAATAATCCCGATCGTTCACCCCCATGACAATCGTCCGCAACTCGCCTTTTCCTGGTGCCGTCAAAATGACTTTTTTCGCACCGGCCGTCAAATGTTTTTTCGCCCCGACATCAGAATTGAATTTCCCCGTCGCCTCGATGACGATCTCGACACCGAGTTCAGCCCACGGCAATCGCTCCGGGTCTCGCTCGGATACGAGCATGATGCGTTTCCCATCGACTTCGAGCGCATCCCCATGCGCTCGGACCGTCAGTGTGAACGGTCCGTGGACCGTGTCGTGTTTGATCAAGTGCGCGAGCGTTTCCGCCGGATAACTCGCATTGATGGCGACCACGTCGTGACGCCCTTCGAGCATCAACTTCCGAAATACCATTCTGCCGATTCGACCAAATCCATTGATTGCAACTTTCGTCCCCATTCTGAATCCCCCTTTTTTCTGCGTTACGACACCATTATAACGGAAAATTGGAAGCGTTTTCACTATGAATCGTCACATTTTTTTCACTTTTTTACAGTTTCAGATTTGAAAAAGAGGGAAATTTGGTGTAGAGCTTGGAAAGGAGCTAAGACTATATGTTTGATTGGACAGACCTAGATAAATTTGTCATCTCATTTTTCATCATCTTACCGATTGTGACGATTATCCATCAATTCGGTCATTTCTTCTTCGCGAAACTATTTGGGGGTTCGCTCGACATGGAGATTGGGACCGGGAAAAAATTGTTTAAAATCGGACGCCTTCAATTTAACCGCGTTTATTTTTATGACGCCTGGTGCCAATTCAGTGACTTGAAGTACAGCAATCGCCTGACGCGGAGTCTCGTCTACGCGGGCGGTTCAATTTTTAACTTATCGAGTATTTTGATTGTGAACGCCTTCATCTTGACGCGAGAGATTGAGCCGACAATTTACACGTATCAGTTCGCATACTTCTCGTTCTATTATGTCTTCTTCTCACTCTATCCGATTTACTATTCGAACGGCCATCCGAGCGACGGACGCGCCATCTTCGACACGTGGAAAAAAGGGAAGCCTGACTCAGACCCACTCAACTGAACAAAAAAGAAGGCGTCGTCAGTCGCCTTCTTTTTTCATGTCTTCAAATTGTTCGACGAGGCGGACCACTTGGGCCGACAAGTCGCCTAACGCACCGTTGTTGTTGATTAAAAAATCAGCCTGTTGTTTCTTCTCTTCAATCGGCATTTGTGCATGGATCCGAGCGAGCGCTTCTTCTTTCGTCAACCCGTTGCGCTCCATGAGACGCATCAGTTGAATCTCTTCACGGCAATAGACGACGACCGTATAATCGACGAGGTCCCGCATCGTTCCCTCGAACAAGAGCGGGATATCGAATATGACGACCGTCTCCCCTGCAGCCTCGTATCCGCGCATCTCCTCGAGCATCTCTTCCCGGATGGCCGGATGCATGAGCTGATTCAGCAACTGACGTTTGGCATCATCATGAAAGATTTCTCGTCCGAGCGCCTGGCGGTTCAACTCGTCGCCCGTGAAACATTGCGGGAACGCCTCGCGGACGCCCGCGAACGCTTTGCCGCCTGGCTCGATGACGATCCGTGCCATCTTGTCGGCGTCGATGATCGGGATGCCCTGCTTTCGAAACAGTCTGGATACGGTCGACTTTCCTGTCGCAATTCCACCTGTCAAACCAATCTTCAACATCATGTCCACCTCTTACTGTTGGCAGTGCGGACAGTAATGGGTGCCCCGTCCGCCTAATTTCATCTTTTCAATCGGTCGGCCGCATCGCTTACATGGCTCCCCGGTCTGTCCATATACATACAGTGTCTCTTGATACGTCCCGCTCGCCCCATCCGGATTCGTATAGCTCCGAATCGTGCTTCCGCCTCGTTCAATCGCTTCCGTCAATACGGCCACAGCCTCTTGATGCACCCGACGGACCTCGTCAAGCGAGAGTGTCGCTGCCGGACGGGTCGGATGGACACCGGCCCGATATAACGTCTCATCGACATAAATATTGCCGAGGCCGACGAAAATCGATTGATCGAGCAGCGCCGTCTTGATGGCACGAACGTTCATCCGCTTCAGACGGCTGTGAAGCGTCTCCGCTGTCACTTCAGGATCGAACGGTTCGAGGGCGAGCAGCGACAATGGCGGTGTCACAAACAACTCTTCATTCGTCTTCAACTCCATCGTCCCGAACTTCCTGACATCGTTATAATGAAGCGTCGTCCCGTCCGTGAAGGTGAAGACGACATGCGTATGCTTGACCGGACTGACCATTTCGTCATGCGGGAAGAATTTTCCTTCCATTCGCAGATGCGAAACGAGATAGCCGTTCGTCAATTTGAACAAAATGAACTTGCCGCGTCGCTCCACGTCTTGAATCGTCTCGTCGAGCAACTGTTGTTTCCAAATCTCCGGTTCGTGACCTCGAATGATTTTTGCGTCGAGCACCTCGACATTTGCAATTGTTTTTCCCGAGACGAATGGCCGCAATCGGCGACAGACCGTCTCCACTTCTGGTAATTCTGGCATATCGATTTCCTTTCTCGTCTTTATTTCGTGTCGAACCATGTCTCACCGAACGAACCGTCCGCGCGGAGCGGCACGTCCAGGGTGACCGTATGTTCCATCGCTTGTTTGACGATTGTCTCGAGCGAGTCCATTTCTTCTTTAGGTCCTTCAAAGATGAGTTCATCGTGGACTTGAAGCAATAACTTCGATTGAAGTCCTGACTCACGGAGTGCCACGTCGACATCAATCATCGCTTTTTTGATAATATCGGCGGCCGTCCCTTGAATCGGCGTGTTGATCGCTGTGCGTTCCGCGAAACCGCGCAAGTTGAAGTTGCGGGAATGGATGTCCGGGATATTGCGGCGACGCTTCAGCATCGTCTCAACATAACCGTGTTCCCGCGCCCGTTCGATCGCGGCATCCATGAACCGTTTCACACCCGGGAACTGCTCGAAATACGTATCGATGAACGTCTGTGCTTCTTTTCGGCTAATGCCGAGGTTTTGCGACAGCCCATAGTCGCTAATGCCGTAAATGATGCCGAAGTTGACGGCTTTGGCCTGGCGACGCATGAGCGATGTCACTTCTTCTTTGGCGACTCGGAACACGTTGGCCGCCGTCGACGTATGGATATCCTCATCATGGAGGAACGCCTCGAGCATCTTCTCATCTTGCGACATGTGGGCCATGATCCGAAGCTCAATTTGCGAATAGTCGACCGCATACAGCATCCAGTCGGCCTCACTCGCGGTGAACGCTTTGCGAATGCGACGTCCTTCTTCCAAGCGGATCGGGATGTTCTGTAAGTTCGGGTTGACCGAGGACAACCGTCCGGTCTGCGTCAACGTCTGCGTATAGCGGGTATGGATCTTCCCGTCGTCTTTGATGACTTTTTGCAAGCCTTCGACGTATGTCGATTGCAACTTGCCGAGCTCGCGGTAATGCATAATATGTTCGACGATCGGATGGAGCGGCGCAAGTTTCTCGAGTACGTCCGCTGCCGTCGAGTAACCGGTCTTCGTCTTTTTGACCGGTGGCAACGCCAACTTCTCGAATAGAATGACGCCGAGCTGTTTCGGCGAGTTGATATTGAACGCCTCACCGGCGAGACTGTGAATCTCCGTCTCGAGTTGAAGTAACCGTTCCCGCAAATCGTCTTCCATCACTTTCAGCGTCGCCACGTCGACGTGAATCCCGGCCCACTCCATCTCTGCAAGCACCGAGGCGAGCGGCCGTTCCAAATCTTCATACAGCGACGTCTGTTCGTTTTGGTCGAGTTCTTTGCCAACGTTTACGAACAGCGTCAAAATCGCCATCGCCTTCTCGCCGAGATGTTGCTCGAGCACGTCCTGTTCCGGGACGTGCAGCTTCGCACCCTTGCCATAAGCCGCCTCGTCTTCCGGTAACGTGTAATCGAAATGAGCGGCAATCGAATCGAGTGTCGTTCCGCCCGACAGGTTCAGCAAATATCCGGCGACGAGCAAATCGTCATAGCCCCGGAGCGTCACACCATGTCGCTTCAATTGGACGATCGTCTGTTTCGCATCGAGACAAATCGTGGCTCGGTTCTCGTCGGCCAACCAGTCTCGTACTGCCGGGACGTCTAAAAGCGACACATCGCCGACCGTCACGCCGGCTTTCGAGGCGATGGCCACACCGATGACCGGTTCTTCGAAATAGTCGTCTCGGAGTTGCTCGAGGATGAGGACCGCTTCTGTCAAATCTTGCTCGTCGATTGCGATATGATTCACCTCACGCGCTTCGACCGCTTCCTCGCTCGACGCTTCAAGGTTCAGTTTGCTCAGAAGCGATTTGAACTGAAGGCTCATGAACAACGGCTTCACTTTTCCAGCGTCATACGGATGGAACGTAAGGTCGTCCGTGCTAATCTCGATTGGGACGTCCGTATAGATCGTCGCCAATTGTTTCGACATGAGTGCTTCCCGCTCGTTCGCCTCGACTTTCTCTTTTTGTTTCCCTTTTAATTCATGCGTATGTTCATATAGTCCTTCGACAGATCCGTAAGCCGTGAGCAGTTTAAGCGCCGTCTTCTCACCAACCCCCGGGATTCCGGGGATATTATCGGACTTATCCCCCATTAAGCCTTTCAAATCGATCATTTGGAGCGGGGTGAGACCGTCATAGCGCTCTTTGAACGCCTTCGCGTCCATCGTCTCCACATCGGTGATCCCGCGCTTCGTCAAATAGACGGTGACGCGATCGTCAATCAGTTGCAGTAAATCTTTATCCCCAGTGACGACCGTCACTTGATCGAACGCCTCATTTTTTGAGAGCGTCCCGATAATATCGTCGGCCTCGTACTGGTCGAGTTCGAGCACTTTGATCCCGAACGCCTCACAAATCTCGCGGACGATTGGGAATTGCTCGCGGAGTTCCCCTGGGGTCTTCTGCCGTCCCCCCTTATAGTCAGCATACGTGTCGTGCCGGAACGTCTTCTTCGACGCATCAAATGCGACCGCGAAATGCGTGGGTTGCTCGTCTTCCATCAGTTTTAACAACATCATCGTGAACCCGTACACGGCGTTCGTATTTCGACCGCTCGCATCCGTCATCGGAGGCAGCGCGAAAAACGCACGATATGTGAGTGAGTTTCCATCAAGAAGTAGTAGTTTATTCATTGGTCAACCTCCATTCTATCTGATTCCATCATATCATACGGGCACATGCGTTCGAAAAAAAAGACCCTTTTCTAGTAGCTAGAAAAGGGTCAATCTTCCTGACCGAGTGGAGATGAGCACCGGCCGGGACACGAGATGATGAAGAGGTCTCATCTATAGAGTAGCATCGCTTTGTAAAGTCGGTATGAACCCGACATGAATTCCATGTTAAGCGATTGGGAATTTGATTGTGAACGTTGTCCCAGCACCTTCGACACTATCCACGTGAATCGTCGCGTGATGAAGGTCGATGATATGTTTGACGATGGCAAGTCCGAGACCTGTCCCGCCGGAGTTCCGGCTCCGCGCTTTATCGACCCGATAGAATCGTTCAAAGATTCGGCTCACTTCTTTCGGCGCGATGCCAATCCCGTTGTCTTTGACAATCAAATATGATCCGTCCGTTCTCTTTTCGACCGCGATTTCGACACGGCTGCCTTCCGGCGAGTAGTTGATGGCGTTGGCGACAAGGTTCAAGATGACTTGCTTGATTCGGTTCATGTCCGCCTGCAAGACGACTTCCCCGTCGTGGCGCGACTCCAAATGAATCGATTTCTGCTCCGCTTTCTGGCTCAACACGAGACACACTTCCTCAACGAGCTGATTGAGCTGGACCGGGGTGAAGTCCAAATGGAAATCTTCACGTTCAAGCCGTGACAGCTCGAGTAAGTCCTCAACGAGCATTTGCATGCGCGTCGCTTCTTTTTGAATGATATCCAAAAATTGATCGCGCAACTCGGGCACTTCTTTTGCCCCGTCAAGGAGTGTCTCACTGAAACCTCGGATCGATGTGAGCGGCGTCTTCAACTCATGGCTGACGTTCGCGACGAAATCTTTCCGCATCTTCTCGAGTCGTTTCAATTCAGAAATATCGTTAAACAGGAGCGTCGTCCCGCGCAACATGCCTGTATCACTGAAGATCGGTGCGGCCGACACCATATACGTCTTTTGGTTGAATCCAGTTCGAATCGACAATTGACGGCGGTGGGGCTCTTCGGTCAAATAGACGTCCTCGATCAACGTCTCGACGTCCGGACTCGGTAAAATGCCGTGATAAAATTGACCAATCATCAAGTCGTCGTATTGGAACATGTCACGATATGAGCGGTTGACGAGCGTCACGATGCCACGTTCGTCGACCAAAAGCAACCCTGCCCCCATGTATTCGATGAGTGACTCGAGCCTTGCCCGTTGCACGGATTCACCAAGTGAGATCGTCTCCAAGTTACGGGCGAGAACGTTGATCGACCCGGCCAGACTGCCCGTTTCTTCATCATTGCGCAATTCGTACACACGGGCCCGATAGTTTCCGTCGGCAAGTTCACGTAACACGATTGTCGCCTCATCGATCGGTCGGATAAACTGATTCGTCAAATTGTGCAACACGAACAAAATCAAGAAGAATGAGAAAATCAAGGCCAAGGCAATCGTCAGCCAAATCCGGTCATATACCCCTTCTAGATCGGAGACGTAGCGGATGAAACTGAGATACACCGTATCACCCGAGGAGAGTTCGATCGGTTTTGTGAACTGAATCAAATCATCGCGCGTCTCGTTCCCAAACGTCCCGTCGTCTGGGATTGAAGCAGCGTCCATCCGAAAATCGAACGAACCGACCCGAAACGGTGTCCCGGCAATCACTTCCATTCGGCGATTGAGGAGCAGAATGTCGAAACTGCTCTCGTCATCGATTTGCCGGACATAGTCTTGAATCGCCTCGAGGTCGCCCCCTTCTAAATATAAGGCGGCGAGCTCCGTGTCCTCTTTCAAACGATCGCGTTCGGAGTCCAAATAGAAGTCTTTGAACAATTGACCAAGCACGATCCCGAGGGTCAACAAGACGCCCGTCACGAGCAGGATGAGCGTCGTCAAAAAACGCGAGCGGTACGTCTTCATTCGGGCATCGGCTCTTCCATCTTATAGCCGAGACCGCGAATCGTTTTGATATATGTCGGTTTTTTCGTCACCGGTTCAATCTTTTCCCGAAGGTGGCTAATATGGACATCGACGATGCGCGTATCGCCGACGAAATCGTAATTCCAAATAGCCGATAAGAGTTGATCACGCGTCAAGACACGGCCTTTGTTTTTAGCAAGATAGGCCAACAGTTCGAACTCTTTTGGGGTCAACTCAAGCCGCTCCCCGTTTTTGAACACTTCATAGTTCGAAGCGATAATTTTCACGTCACCGATTTCAATGACGTCCGCGTCCACCGCCGGCACCTCTTGTGGAGCCGAACGCCGTAAGATCGCTTTGACCCGGGCCACAACCTCACGCGGACTGAACGGTTTCGTCAAATAATCATCTGCCCCTAGTTCGAGTCCGAGCACTTTATCGAACTCATCGTCTTTTGCCGTCAACATCAGGATCGGCGTGTTCACTTTCTGTTGGCGGAGTCGCTTACAAACTTCGAGACCATCCATCTCGGGCAACATCAAATCGAGGACGATCAATACCGCATCCTGCTTCTCGGCGAGTTCGAGACCGGTCTTCCCATCATGGGCCGTCTCAACCTCAAAACCGGCTTGCTCCAAATTGAATTTCAATAACGTCGCAATCGACACCTCGTCATCGACAACAATCACTTTTTCGGCCACGCTTAGTTCCTCCTCTAATCTATCTGTTCTGTCACGTACACTACCTATTTTACAAATCAATGCCACGTCCGACCAACATCAAAGCAAATCTTTACAAAAACAAAACAAATCCACGTTCTTCTTTCAGTGTAGCACGCGACCCTCAAAAACCAAGCGTACAAAAAACCTCGCCTGCTCAGCAGACGAGGTGACGAATCAGTTAAGGACGTTCAAGACGGAGCGGACCGATTCAGCCGAGCGCTCAAGCGCGGCCGTCTCCTCTTCCGTCAATTCAAGTTCGAGCACACGTTCAATCCCGTTCGCGCCAAGTATCGTCGGGACACCGAGATACAAGTCGTGGAAGCCGTACTCACCGTCGAGATACGCGATGGCCGGTAAAATACGTCGTTGATCTTTCAAGATCGCTTCGACCATCTCGACGATGGCCGCTGCCGGCGCATAGTAGGCCGATCCGTTCCCGAGTAGCTGGACGATTTCGCCGCCACCTTTACGGGTCCGATTGACGATCGCATCGATTCGGTCGCTCGGCAATAGCTTCTCGAGTGGGATGCCTCCCGCGTACGAGTAACGAATGAGCGGGACCATGTCATCCCCGTGCCCGCCGAGCACGAATCCAGAGACGTCCTTCACGGAGATATTCAACTCCGCAGCGACGAACGTCCGGAACCGGGCCGTATCGAGCACACCGGATTGACCGATCACGCGCTCTTTCGGGAAGCCTGACTCTTTGAAGGCGGCATATGTCATCGCATCGACCGGGTTCGTCAAGACGATTAAAATCGCATCGGGTGAATAGCGGGCCACTTCTTTCGTGACGGCCCGCATCACTTTGGCGTTCGTCGAGACGAGGTCGTCCCGGCTCATGCCAGGTTTCCGGGCAATCCCGGCCGTGATAACGACGATATCCGAATCCGCCGTGTCGGTGTAATCCGACGTCCCCGTGATCCACGAGTCAAACCCTTGAATCGGCGCCGTCTCTTGCATATCGAGCGCTTTCCCTTTCGTCGGGCTCTCGTTTTCTTTGATATCGAGCAGGACGACGTTACCGAGCTCTTTTTGAGCCAGATACAGTGCAGTCGTGGCTCCCGTGAATCCGCTACCGATCACCGAAATTTTATTGCGACGAATCATTGTGCTCTCCCCCTTGGTTTAACTGATGAATTACATGTTTTTGATTAGTTCATCTGCAAACTCTGAACACTTCACTTCTGTCGCGCCGTCCATAAGGCGGGCGAAATCGTATGTGACGACTTTCGAGGCAATCGTCTTCTCCATCGAGTTGATGATGAGGTCAGCCGCTTCGTTCCAGTTCATATGACGAAGCATCATCTCACCTGACAAGATGACTGATGACGGGTTGACCTTGTCAAGACCTGCATATTTTGGTGCCGTACCGTGTGTCGCTTCAAAGATCGCATGGCCCGTCACGTAGTTGATGTTCGCTCCTGGCGCGATCCCGATTCCGCCGACTTGGGCAGCGAGTGCATCCGAGATGTAGTCCCCGTTCAAGTTCATCGTTGCCACGACATCGAATTCACGTGGACGTGTCAAAATCTGTTGCAAGAAGATATCGGCGATCGAATCTTTTACGATGATTTTGCCTTCCGCTTCTGCTTTCGATTGAGCTTCGTTTGCAGCCGCTTCGCCTGACTCTTCTTTGATGCGGTCGTACTGTGCCCATGTGAAGACTTTGTCGCCGTATTCTTCTTCTGCGAGCTCATAACCCCAGTTTTTGAAGGCGCCTTCTGTGAACTTCATGATGTTCCCTTTATGGACGAGCGTGAGCGATTTACGGTTGTTCGCGATCGCGTACTCGAGAGCCGCGCGAACAAGGCGTTTTGTTCCTTCAGACGAGATCGGTTTGATGCCGATTCCAGACGTTTCTGGGAAACGGATTTTGTTGACGTTCATCTCTTCTTTTAAGAATGAGATCAATTTTTTCACTTCGTCGCTGCCTGACGCGTACTCAATCCCAGCGTAGATATCTTCTGTGTTCTCACGGAAAATGACCATGTCTGTATCTTCTGGGCGCTTGACCGGTGATGGGACGCCTGTGAAGTAACGGACCGGACGCAAGCACGTGTACAAGTCAAGTTCTTGACGGAGTGCTACGTTGAGTGAACGGATTCCGCCGCCGACCGGTGTCGTCAATGGACCTTTGATGGCAATCAAATATTCACGGATTTGATCGAGTGTCTCGTTTGGAAGCCATTCGCCTTTTTGGTTGAAGGCCTTCTCCCCAGCGTACACTTCCATCCATTCGATTTTCTTCTCGCCGCCGTATGCTTTTTCGACAGCCGCATCAAAGACGCGCACCGACGCGTTCCAGATGTCTGGTCCTGTGCCGTCACCGATGATAAATGGAATCGTCGGTACGTTCGGTACGTTTAATACACCGTTTTCAACTGTGATTTTTTCGTTTTGTGTCAACATAATGAATCCCCCTAAGTACATTTATGTAGGCCGACGCGAACGCCGACCTACGTCAATTGTTAGTTTACCAAAGTTTATGTCTAAATTGTGACTCGATCTTCTCGTGTCGCGTCAATTAACGCTCATTCACCGGGACGTATGACCGGTTCGTCTCGCCAACGTACTCGGCGCGCGGACGAATCAAGCGGTTGTCCGCATACTGTTCGAGAATGTGGGCGATCCAGCCCGACATGCGTGAGACGGCGAAAATCGGTGTGAACAACTCTTCATCGAGACCGAGCGCATAATAAGTCGATGCTGAATAGAAATCAACGTTCGGCTTCAAGCCTTTCTCTGTCTCGACGAGGTGATCGATCTTCTCAGACATCTCGTACCATTCCGGCTCGCCGATTTGGGCCGTCAGTTGGCGGCTCATCTCTTTCAAATGTTTCGCACGCGGGTCGCCGTCCTTATAGACACGGTGACCGAAGCCCATGATTTTCTCACGACGCTCAAACTTGCCGCGAACGTAGTCTTCGACTTTGTCGACCGAACCAATCTCGTGGAGCATTTTCATGACTGCCTCATTCGCACCGCCGTGAAGCGGGCCTTTGAGCGCTCCCATCGCTGCCGTCACGCCTGAGTAAATATCAGACAACGTGGCAACGCAGACGCGGGCCGTGAACGTCGAAGCGTTCAATTCATGGTCGGCGTGAAGGATGAGTGCCTTATCAATCGTCTTCTCGGCTACCTCACTTGGTTCTTCTCCGTTCAACATGTATAGGAAATTGGCCGCATACGACAAGCCAGGTTTCGGCGCAACCGGTTGTTCGCCTTTACGAAGACGAGCGAACGCCGTTACAATCGTCGCAATTTGAGCTTGGAGACGAATCGCTTTGCGCATGTTCGCTTCTGTACTCATATCTTCAGCCTCTTCATCATAAAGCGCGAGCTGTGAAAGGGCCGTCCGAATCGTCGCCATCGCATTGGCCGATTTCGGCGCCCGTTCGAGCGTCGCGATGACTTCTTCTGGTAATTTGGCTTCTTTCACGAGCGCTTCAGAGAGCTTAGTTAATTCATCTGCTTTTGGAAGACGGTCGTTCCATAATAGGAAAACAACCTCTTCAAAAGTGGCGTGGTCCGCCAAATCGTCGATTGTGTATCCTCCGTAAGTCAATTGTCCGTCGATGATCGAACTGACTTTTGAGGCCGCTGCCACAATTCCTTCTAATCCTTTTGTCGTTGACATCAATAACTCCCCCTCAGTCTTTAAAAGTGATCGACCGCATCATACAGTCTGTTGTGTAGGGAATAAGGGCGGGAAGTCGAACACTTTCCCCAATCCGTTTCGAGCTCGCTCCACCCTGTCCTTTATCTAGTATAAACAATTTACTGAAAAAAAGAAATGTAAGCGTATCCAGCCGTCAAAAAATGTCAGAACCATTTTTCTAACAGGCTAAATCCACCTAAAATCAAAGCGGCGATCCCGGCTCCAATCAGCGGTCCAACCGGCACACCTTTCATGAAACCAACGGCTAGAATGGTGCCCGCGAGGAGTGCCGTCGTCACGACGGGTTCGACTCGCATCAATTGAACGCCTTGGGCCGCGGCGAGCGCGACGAAGATTCCTGAGCCGAAAGCGATGATGCCGACCGGCCCTTTAATACTATTCCACAATTCCCTAAACCCGATGTCACCGGTCGCAATCGGGACGAGCACGGCAATCGTGATAATCGTCACGCCCCAATGGATGCCTTTTGAGGCGAGCGTCGGGAACAGTTGATCACCGAATCCGATTGCTTTAATAATCAATAGGACGCTGCTGGCGATGATGATCGATTGGTTATGGGCAATGACGCCGATCAACACGAGCAGCAATAAGAACAAATACGCACTCATTATAGACTCTCTTTCTGAATGGAAAAAGAACCGACTCATGAGAGAGTCGGTTCGATTGGCATTCGATTACGCGTTGTAGATTTTACCAGTAAGTGGGTCGATCGAAATCATCTGTCCGTCACGGAACGTTGATGTCGCTGATTCGACACCGACGATGACCGGTTTACGGAGTGATGGCCCGACGATACCAGCATGGCTCGTCAATCCGCCGTCTTCAGTGATGATTCCAGCTGCTTTTTCAATCGCTGGCATCATTTCTTTGTCTGTGAATGGTGCGACGAGGATCATGCCGTCTTTCGCTTTCGCATTCGCTTCGTCTGCATTGTTCGCAATGACGACTTCACCGACGAGACCGCGCTCACCGATCCCGCGGCCGTTTGCGAGGGCGTGACCGACGATATGAACTTTCATCATGTTCGTCGTACCCGCAGTCGCAGCCGGGATACCTGCCGAGATGACGACGAGGTCACCGTCTGTGACGAATCCAGCGTGGCGAGCCGCTTCTGAAGCTTGTACCAACATCTCATCCGTGTTGTTCGGCATTGTGTCAGCAATGATCGGGTACACGCCCCAAACGAGGTTCAATTGACGTGCCACACGCTCTGACTCTGTGACCGCGATGATGTTCGCCTCTGGACGATACTTCGCTGTACGAGCAGCCGTGTAACCTGATTGTGTCGGTGTCAAGATCGCTTTCGCGTTCAAGTTGATTGCCGTGTGGGCAACCGCTTGTGAGATTGCATCCGTGACCGTGTGCTCACTGCGTTTCTGACGATCTTTAAGCAAGTTTTTGTAGTCGAGCATTTGCTCAGTACGTCCAGCGATTGCTGCTTGCATTTGAACTGACTCGATTGGGTAGTCCCCTGCTGCCGTCTCACCTGAAAGCATGACCGCATCCGTACCATCGAGGATGGCGTTGGCAACGTCAGATGCTTCCGCACGTGTTGGACGCGGGTTGCGTTGCATTGAATCAAGCATTTGTGTAGCCGTGATGACCGGTTTCCCGAGGTCGTTACACTTCTTGATCAATTCTTTTTGAACTGGTGTGACTTCTTCCGTTGGGATCTCGATTCCGAGGTCACCACGAGCGACCATCAAACCGTCAGAAATCGCCAAGATTTCGTCGATATTGTCGACACCTTCTTGGTTCTCGATTTTCGGATAGATTTTGATGTGTGACGCGTTGTTGCGTTCAAGAAGTTGACGAATCTCAACGACGTCAGACGCACGGCGGACGAACGATGCCGCGATGACATCGATGTCTTGTGAAATCCCGAACTCGATGTCGGCGATATCTTTGTCTGTAAGGGCAGGAAGGTTTACCTTGACGTTAGGCAAGTTGACACCTTTCTTCGTCTTGATGACGCCTTCGTTTTCGATGACGCAGCGAAGGTCACGGTTCGGGAGCTTCTCAACGACAAGGAGACCGATGAGTCCGTCGTCGAGCATGATGCGTGAACCGACTTCAACGTCTTCGTAGAGACCTTCGTATGTGACCGAGAAACGATCTTTCGTTCCGACGATTTCTTCTGTTGAGACGATGATGACTTCTTTGCCTTTTTCGAGGAGTGCTTTTCCGTCTTCAAACGTATGTGTACGGATTTCAGGACCTTTCGTGTCAAGAAGAACCGTCACGACTTTGCCGGCAGCTTTTGCTGCTTCACGGATGTCGCGGATACGTGCGCCGTGCTCTTCATAGTCACCGTGTGAGAAGTTGAGACGGGCGACGTTCATACCGGCTTCAATCATTTCCGGAAGACGTTTCTCTGAAGCTGGTCCAATCGTACATACAATTTTCGTTCTACGCATAAATAAAAACCTCCTAGGGGATGTATTACATTTACACACAGAAAACGGGGGGTCAACCGACCTGATCCCGTCTCTGTGGAGTTCACTGGTACTCGTTAAATCGAAAGTTGGTTCGAAAGATCGATCAACTGCATATCGAGCGTGTGCTTGTTGTGATCGAGCGCTTCGTCGATATCGAGATCCATCATCTTACCGGCACGAATGCCGACGACACGTCCTGCCTTGCCTTCGAGTAAAATCTCGACAGCGTAAGCACCCATGCGGCTCGCAAGCACGCGGTCCGCAGCAGTCGGGGAACCGCCACGTTGAATGTGTCCAAGAATCGTCACGCGTGTCTCTGAGTTTGTCTTCTCAGCGATCATCTTTCCGATCTCTTCCGCACTGCCGGCGCCTTCAGCGACGACGACGATCGAGTGTTTCTTACCGCGAGCCACACCATGGTTGATGCGTTCCACGATCGCACTCAAGTCTTCTGGACGTTCTGGGACGAGGATTGATTCGGCACCGCCGGCAAGACCGGCATAAAGTGCGATATCACCTGCGTCACGGCCCATCACTTCAATGACATACGTCCGTTCATGCGACGACGCCGTGTCACGGATTTTGTCAATCGCGTCAAGCGCCGTGTTGAGCGCTGTGTCGAATCCGATTGTCGCATCTGTACCCGGGATATCGTTGTCGATCGTTCCCGGCAGACCAATTGTTGGGAAACCGAGTTCTGTCAACTTTTGGGCGCCACGGTATGAACCGTCTCCACCAATTACTACGAGCGCGTCGATGTCGAATTTCTTCAACTGCTCGACCGCTTTCGCACGACCCTCTTCCGTTCTAAACTCAGGGCAACGGGCCGAACGTAAGAATGTTCCTCCGCGTTGAATGATATCGCCGACCGAACCGAGGTTCAATTCGACGAGATCTCCTTCGATTAGACCTTGATAGCCGTTATACACACCGTACACTTCTAGACCTTCGAAAATTGCTTTTCGGGTCACGGCACGGACTGCAGCGTTCATTCCAGGGGCGTCTCCCCCACTTGTCAATACCGCAATACGTTTTAAATTCACGTCACTCACCTCTTATGTGTTTTAACGAAATCTGAAAATAAAATACCATGTCTGACCTTTGTTTTACAACACAAGTATGTGAAAAAAAAGCATGGGGTATGCTCAAAACCAGTCATCTCGTGAGTGAATGAACGTGAACCCGAAGCGGTTGTTAACGTTTTCACGAGCCAATTGTGCCAATTTGATGATATTTGGCGGCCCGCCCTTGCAACAACTCATTTTGAGTCCGGCCTCGCAACTCTGTCATGTGTTGTGCTAATACAGGCTTTAAGAGTGATGACTGTAATGACACATCGATGTGAGCGCCGCCGAATACCTCGGTGACGACTTCATCGACAATCCCTAAATTCAGCAAATCTTGTGCGGTGATCTTCATCGTTTCCGCTGCGCGTTCTGCGAGCTTCGCGTCTTTCCACAAGAGCGCGGCGGCGCCTTCTGGTGAAATGACCGAATACGTGCTGTTCTCTAACATGAGCAGACGGTCACAGACACCAATCCCGAGCGCTCCGCCCGATCCGCCTTCTCCGATGACGATCGAGATAATCGGTACTTTCAACGTCGCCATCTCGAACAAGTTGCGCGCAATCGCCTCGCTTTGTCCACGCTCTTCGGCGGCTTTCCCAGGATAAGCGCCTTTCGTATCGATGAACGTGATGACAGGACGATTGAACTTTTCCGCTTGCTTCATAAAGCGAAGCGCTTTGCGATAGCCTTCTGGATGCGGCATCCCAAAGTTACGTTTCATGTTCTCTTTCGTGTTACGACCTCGTTGATGGCCGATAATTGTCACCGCTGTCCCGTCGAGTGTGGCCAATCCCGTTACGATGGCAGCATCATCATAGCCGTGACGGTCACCGTGCAACTCGATGAAATCTGGAAACAGTTGGGTGATATAATCGAGCGTCGTCGGCCGTTTCGGGTTACGCGCCAGTTGCACGCGATCCCACGGTTTCATATTCCCATAAATGTCTTTTTCTAATCGATGAAGCTTTGCTTCAAGATGACGGATTTCTCGAGATAAGTCGATGCCTTTCGTCTCTGCCGTCTCGCGCAGCTTCCCGAGCTGTTCGTTTACTTCTTTGATTGGATCAAACATGATGGACCTCCCCGCCGTGTAACTCGATCATCTTCTTCAAGAACGAACGCATCTGTTCACGGTGAACGACGGCGTCCAGTTGCCCCGCTTCTAACAAGAACTCGGCAGTTTGGAAGTTGTCTGGCAATTTCTCACGAATCGTCTGTTCGATGATGCGGCGCCCGGCGAAGCCGATCAACGCCCCAGGTTCGGCGACGTTCACATCCCCGAGCATCGCGAAACTGGCTGATACGCCACCTGTCGTCGGGTGCGTCAAGTAGGCGACGTACAAGAGACCGGCCTCGTCATGTTGTTTCAACGCAATCGACGTATTGGCCATCTGCATCAAGCTGACCATGCCTTCTTGCATGCGCGCTCCGCCTGAAGCGGTGAACAGGACGACCGGCAATCGTTCTTTCGTCGCGGTCCGGACGGCCGAGGCGATCGCTTCTCCGACATACGCCCCCATCGATCCCATACGGAAGCGGGCGTCCATGACGCAGACGACGACCGGGAGCCCATCGATCGTGGCGCGGCCACAGACGATGGCTTCTTCAATCCCAGTTCGCTCCCTGTCTTTTTTCAATTTATCTTCATAATCTGGAAAATCAAGCGGGTTCTCTTTGACGAGCGGTCCCGCAAATTTTTCAAACGATTGACCGTCGACCAACATGTGAATCCGCTCATCTGCACTGAGCGGGAAATGGTAGCCGCAATCACACACTTTATGATTTTCGTTTAACTGTTTCGTGTAATGCATATATTTACAGGATGGACATTTTGTCATCAAGCCTTGTGGTGCGTCAATTTTTGGTTCTCGTTGACGCAAAGGCATATATCGTTTCGGTTTCTTGAAAAAAGCAGTCATCGCTTCCCCCTCGTTCATTCCGGCATCCCCGCCTCACGCCACATCTCCAACAATCGTCTACGTTCATCTTCAGTATACAAGTCGCCCGCGTCCGTCCCGTCATAAAATCGGTTTACTTCACTCCAAATTCGAATGAACAGTTCATTCTTCAACCCGAAGATGAGATGCTGCCGGAAGGCACGGTCCGTCTCCACACTCCCCTCGAGCAACGCGATGCGTTCCGGGGTCGGTTCGACTTCCGTCAACGCCAAGCGTTCGAGCAGTCGCAACATATCGACAATGTCTGACGCCTTCGTCTGTTTCGTGACGATAAATTCAGACAAAATCTCAATATACCGATGGCGATCTTGCTCACATAAAAACGTGCCGCCGCCATGTCTCGTCTCAACGATTCCAAGGAAGCTGAGTGCTCGTAACGCTTCACGGACCGAGGCACGGCTGATGGATAGGGTCTCGGCGAGTTCCCGTTCTGACGGGAGACGGTCGCCTGGCTCGAGTGAGGCCTGGACGATCAACGTTCTAATTTTAGAAATATTTTCGTGAAATGAGGATGCGTGTTTTCCATGCATCTGACCGTTCAACTCCCTTTTTGGATGGCATTTTCTCTAAAGTGGTCAGACCAATTAATCAGATTATACCACTTTTTATGACTTGGTACTAGTTTTCGTACCGGGCAATTTCGAGTCGACCCGCTTCAACACGACATCCGTTTCACCAAACCGTTGTTTCAACGCCAAGAGCAATGACTCCGTCGGATTGATCGCATACGCCGAGGCAAGTTGCTTCACTTCCTTTGAATCCGAGAACCGACAAATAACCGGCACATCCCCTTTGGACGTATGGAGCAACTCTTCGAGGTCGGCGAACGACTCCAAGCGCAGACGGACAAAGAGCGCTTGTCCATGGAGCGGCCGGACCCGCTCGACGACGAGTTGACGCCGTCCGTCCCGTTCATTTGGATGCACCTCGAGCAAGAGGACGTTCCCGACGTAAAGCGAGCGCGAAAATTGCGCGAACACCCGCGGGAAGATGACGACCTCATCTTGCGACACACCGTCATCGACCATGACGACACCCATCTCTTCGTTCTTCTTCGTCTTGAACGTCCGAATCGCGTCCACATAGACGACGATGAATCCGCGTTCGCCATGGAGCACTTCATCAATCGTCACCGTCTCGATCGAGAGCGGCGCGACCGTCGTCAATGGCGAATGGACGATCCACGTCCCGAGCGCCTCTCGTTCTTCCTCGGACCAATTCGGCTCAATCGGCGCGGATCGTTTTAATCCGAGCGCGGACAACTCATCCGGGAGCAGATGCGTCTCCGTCTCCTCGCGAAGCCGTTCGACCGCTTCAAAGGCACGTCGACGCTCACCGTGGTACATCCGATCCAACGCCCCAGCACCGAGCAGGCGTCGCAGTTTCATATGGTCTTTCGTTCCCCAGTCCATGAGTTCAAGCAGACGCTTCACATCCGTGAACTCGGCATGATGCTCAATCAACCGCTCGACATCGCGTTTCGTCAACCCTTGGACCGCCTTCAGTCCGAGACGCACGCCGGGCCCTTCTAAAAAGGCGGCGGCTTGTCCGTGCAGAACGTCGGGCGGATAGACAGGGATTTTTCCTTTCCGCAACATGCGGACGAGCTGATTCGTCTTGTCGTACGTCACGAGGTAGAAGATTCGTTCAAAGTGCGCCTTCACATAAGCTAGACGGTAACTGATCAAACTGTAGGCGACGGCGTGGGAACGGTTGAAGCCGTAACCAGCGAACTTCTCGATCCACGAGAACACTTGCCGCATCGAGTCAATGTTGAACCGCTCCGACGAACGTTCTAAGAAGCGGGCTTTCTCGACGTCAATCGCTGCCACGTCTTTTTTGGCGATGGCGCGGCGTATCAAATCCGCCTCGGCGTATGAATACCCCGCGAGCTCCCGCAACAAGCGCATGACTTGTTCCTGATAGACGAGCACGCCGTTCGTCGTCCGCATGATGTCGCCGACGACCGGATGGACCGCTTGATAAGGCATCCCATGCTTGCGCTTCGCATACGTATCGATGAACTGCATCGGCCCCGGACGATAGAGCGACATCGTGACAACGATATCCTCGAACTCGGTCGGCTTCACTTGCCGAAGCGCTTGTTTCATCCCTTCCGACTCAAATTGGAAGATCCCGTCCGTGTCACCCCGGGCGAGCACGCGGAACGTCTTGGCGTCATTCAATGGGATCGTCTTCAGCGAAAACAGCTCATCCGTCTCCCGAATCAGCGCCTCCATCTGCCGGAGCCTCGTCAAGTTGCGCAGGCCAAGCAAATCGATTTTCAACAGACCGAGCGCTTCGAGATCCTTCATATTATATTGGGTCACTTGCTCCCCTGTCGTCGGCTGCAACGGTGTGATCGCATCAAGTGCCTCCCGGCTGAGCACAAGGCCGGCCGCATGGACCGAAGCTTGGCGCGGTAACCCTTCCAACTCGGAGGCGATTTTCAAGAGCTGCGAGCGCTTTTGACTGCCGGCGAACCATTTCACTTTCGAAGGGTTGGCCAAAATCCCGGCCAACCCGTCATCTTTTACTTGTTTGCTGGCCGCTTGTCCTTCTTCAAGCGTCAGACCGAGCGCCCGCGCGACATCCCGTAACGCCGCCTTTGCACCGAACGTGGCGAGCGTACCGATTTGGGCCGCATGGTTTTCACCATACTTCTCCAACACGTAGCGAACGACCTCATCGCGTCGTTCATCCTCGAAGTCCAAGTCGATATCCGGCATCGTGATTCGTTCCGGATTCAAAAATCGTTCGAACAAGAGACCGAACCGGACTGGGTCGACCTCGGTGATGTGAAGCGCGAAACTGACGAGCGACCCGGCCGCGGAACCACGACCCGGACCGACCTCGATCCCTTGTTCCTTCGCATAGCGAACGATATCTTCGACGATGAGGAAGTAAGAGGCGAAACCCGTCCGCGCGATGATATCGAGTTCATAGCGGGCCCGTTCGATATAATCTTCTTGGAATAGGTCGAGCGCCTTTAAGCGGTCGGCAACGAGTCGCTTCAACCGGTCGATGGCACCTTCGAATTCTGGGATGGATGTTGTCGCTTGCGGCAACCGAGTGACGGACACGAGAGATTCGAATCGGTCGAGTGCCTCGAGTTCGATCGGTTCAAACCAATCGTTCATCTCACTCGGTAGGCGGACGTATTTCCCTTTCTGGTGAACGTCTTCTTGCGAGATGAGCTCTCCTTCGCCGATGGCGACGATGGCACGATACGCCTCGAAATCTTCTGGACGCATGTAACACGTCTCGGGGGCCGGCACGAGCTTCGTGCCGAGCTCCTCCCGCATCTCGCGGAGCTGCCTGAGCATCAACGTCTGCTCCGTCGTTTGGGGCGCCGGCAATCCGAGCCATAGTTTCTCCTCGTTCACGTAACCGAGCAGATGGTTATACAAGCGCCTGCGGTGAACTGGGTCGTTCGTCTTCCAATTCTCCGGTAAGACGACTACCGCCAGTTCGGTCGTCTCGGTCACTCCATCGGCCTGCACAAGGCGATACAGTTCCGGCAACTGTTCCTCGGTCAACGCGTAGACGAGGACAGACACGTCAAACCCGTCCATCCGCAGCTTGGTCCGCAACCCGATGACAGGTTTGACCGCATAGCGTTCGCACAATCGGACGAACTGCGGCAAGCCGTATAATGCATCGTCAGCGAGCGCGACGGCCCGACTCCCTCTCTCAGCCATCAGCGCGACGTATTGTTCAAGTCGAATCGTGCTCTGCATCAAACTAAAAGCCGATCGTACATTCAAGTGGATCACAAGATCCCCCCTTTCTTTTTTTCACAATTGTCAAACTCATTCCGGCACTTGTCTGATACAATAATTATAGACAAAACTTCTCCTAAAAGGGGGTATAAACCGTATGATTATTAATCGGGGTAAAATCGCACGAGACAAGCTCGAAAATTTACAGAACGGCCAGACCGTCTTCGCCGATAGCCCGGAGATTATCGACCGACTTCGCCGCTATATCGCCGAGTATCAACTCGACGTCGTCGAGGACGTGACCGACCGCGGCACATGGTTCATCCCACAAGATCAGGACAAAAGCTGAAGAGAGCTGACCAACGGGTCAGCTCTCTTCTGTTTCGAACGTGAATGGCGCCGCGACTTCATCGAGTGCCGCAATCACTTCGTCCATCTCTTCCCATGTATCGATCGTGGCACCGGCTGCCATCGGATGGCCGCCACCGCGATAGCGTTTCGCCACTTCATTGATAACCGGCCCTTTCGAACGGATTCGGACCCGAATCTCATCTTTGTTCTCGACGAACATGACCCAGCACTTCAATCCTTCGAGTCCAGAGAAACTGTTGACGAGCAACGATGCCGCTTCCGGTGTCGCGTGGAACGTGCGCAAGACGTCCGCATCGATCTTGACATAGCCGACACCCGCTTCTGTCACGTTGACGTTTTGAAGCACATAGCCTTGGAGCTGTAACGTCGCCAAGTTCGTCTTATACATTTGACGATACAACCGATTCGTATCGATGCCGTAGTTGATCAATTCGGCGGCGACCTCAAACGTGCGCGGCGTCGCATTGCGGAACTGGAACCGTCCCGTGTCGCCGACGATTCCGGCGAACAACAAGAATGCGGACGCCTCGTCAAGGGCAAGCCCCCAGATTCCCGCAAGTTCAGCGATCATCTCCGACGTCGAACTGACCGTCGTGTCGACGATTTGATGGGTCGCATACGCGTCCTCATCAGGGTGGTGATCGATTTTGACGACCGTCTTGCCTGTTAAGGCGTGCGGCCCATCGATTCGTTCGTGGTTAGCCGTGTCGAGCACGATGACGAGCGCGTCTTTGTACATGTCGGCTTCAACATGCTCCATCTTGCCTAAAAATTCTAAGTCGCGGACGATGCCGCCGACGACGTAAATCCGTTTTTCCGGATAGGCGACCTCTAACATCCGCTTCAACCCTAGCTGACTGCCGAGCGCGTCAGGGTCAGGACGGACGTGTCGGTGGATCATGATCGTATCCGCCGCTTCAATCAATTTCAATATCGTTGCTGCCTCTGGCCAGTGTGCCATCGCCATTCCTCGCTTTCTTGAACACTATTCTATGGTATGATGATAACAGATTACACGTCTGAAAGGGGTTTCTTCACTTGGGTCAATTAATTATGATCGGACTCATTTTGTTTTCGTTAGGTGCCTATTTCGTTTCTAAACGACGCGCCTATTTGACGAAGACACCATACCGGAAAGCGCTCTTTAACACGCAAGCGCTCATCTGGTTGAGCCTGTTCCTCGCACTTTTCGCCGTCAACCAGATGATCGGCGGCCTCGGGCTCGGCTCGACAATCGGTTGGATCGTCAGCATCGCCATGCTCGTCCTAGGGCTAGGCAATGCCGTCGTCGGGTTCATCCGGTACCGTAAAATCTATCCGCTCGCGAACGAAGAGCCGATCAAACAAGCATAAGGGCAGACAGAAACGAGCTGATGACATCATCAGCTCGTTTTTTAGTTAACGGTCGATCAATTGCGCCGTAACGAGCGCTTTGGCAACGAGTTGCGTGCCTTGCGTCATCTCGACGTCGACTTTCCCGAACTTCCGACCGAGGTCGAACACGTTGGCCGAGACTCGAATTTGACTCTCGATTTGAATCGGTTTCATGAAATAGACCGTGATATTCTCGACGACGAGGTCGCCTTTTTTCATATGACGCAGACTCCGGGTCGCCCCTTCGACAAGTAACGTCGTCAAGACACCTGACGACGCCGTCCCCATGTGGCTCGTCATTTGCGGCGCGACCTCGACGGTGAACGCGGTCCCGTTCGAGTTCGGATCTTCTTTCAATTGGTTCGTGATCATATTGTCGAACGTCTCGCCGACTTGCGGTTGACGGTTGGCGAGTTGGAGCGCCTTCAAGACGTCTTGGCGGCTGATGATTCCGAGCAGACGGCCGTAGTTGTCGACAACCGGCAACATCTCGATACCTTCCCATACCATTTGATGGGCGGCATTGGTGACGCTCGTCTGAACGCCGACCGTGATCGGGCTCTTCGTCATCACTTTCTCGATTTCGGTGTCATGCGGGCGGTCAATCAAGTCTTTCGCCGTGATGACCCCGACGACTTTCATCTGTTCGTCGATGACGGGATAGCGATTATGTTTCGTCCGTTCATTCAGCTCATGCCAGCGTTTGACCGTATCGTCCACTTTTAAATAGAACGTGTCGTGGAGCGGAATGACGATATCCGATACGAGTAGAATCTCTTTTTTGATTAAACGGTCATAGATGGCACGGTTGATCATCGTCGCGACGGTGAAACTATCATAGGAAGTCGAGATGACCGGCATGTGGTATTTATCCGCCATCCGCTTCACTTCGTCGGTCGTATCGAATCCACCTGTGATCAAGACGGCACCGCCAGACTGGAGCACGAGTTCATGCGCCTTTTCCCGGTTTCCGATGATGACGAGCGAGTCGACATCGATGTAACGCATCATCGCTTCGAGCTTCATCGCCCCGATGACGAACTTCGAGAGCGTCTTATGCAGCCCGTCACGGCCGCCGAGCACTTGCCCGTCCACGATATTGACGACTTCAGCGAACGTCAGTTTTTCGATATTCTCTTTGTGCTTACGCTTGATTCGGATCGTCCCGACCCGTTCGATCGTCGACACAAATCCTAAATTCTCTGCTTCTTTGATGGCCCGATACGCCGTTCCTTCTGATACCGCCAACTCTTTCGCGATTTGGCGGACCGAAATTTTGGACCCGACATCGAGCGACTCGATATGTGCTATGATCTGTTCATGTTTTGTTGTCATGTCACGAGTCCCTTTCCTCAATACATTTTCTGTCATCTTCAGTATACTGTATCAGTGGTTCTTCTTCAAACTGTACTACTGAAATGGTGACATTTCCTTTCCATTTTGGAAAACGTTATAATGAGAAAGAACGCCAATGAACGAGAAGGAAGGGAAACGAGTTGAATCAACGAACCAACCATATTGCACAATCTTTGGCCACGAAAGGGTTAGACGCCGCTTTCGTCACATCGAAAGCATCGGTCTTCTACTTTTCGGGAGTATACGCCGAGGCTCATGAGCGGCTCATCGCCATTCTTGTCTTGAAGAACGGCACGACCGCGATCGTCTGTCCAGCACTTGAAAAAGGAATCGTCGAAGCGAGCGAGTGGAACGGCGATATCGTCACGTACATGGATCATGAAAACCCATGGGACAAAGTCGTCAAACTGTTCCTCGACCAACAGATCATCCCCGAGCGAATCGGAGTAGAAGGCGAGCATTTGACGTACAATCGCGCCGAGCAACTCCGCGCCGGTTTCGCGGGACTGTCAATCATCGACTTGACGGAAGAGTTGCAGGCACTTCGCATGATCAAGTCACCGGACGAGGTCCGCTTGATGAAGCGCGCCGCCGAACTCGCCGATATGGCGATCGAGGCAGGGATTCGCGCATTGCGTGAAGGCGTGACCGAGCTCGAGGTCATCGCGGAAATCGAGTATGCGATGAAGAAGCAAGGCGTCCGGGAGATGTCGTTCGACACACTTGTGTTGTTCGGTGAGAATAGCGCCGACCCGCACGGTGTACCCGGCAACAATCGCTTGAAGAAAGGCGATTTCGCTTTGTTCGACCTCGGTGTCATTTGGCAAGGATACGCCTCTGACATCACTCGCACCGTCGTCTATGGAGAAGCGAGCACGAAACAACGAGAGATTTACGAGACCGTCCTCAAGGCCGAAGAAGCTGCGATCGAGATGGCGAACGTCGGGACGACGCTCGGCTCGATCGATATCGCGGCCCGTCAAGTCATCACGACGGCCGGCTACGGGGAATACTTCACGCATCGTGTCGGACACGGTATCGGCATCGAAGTACACGAATTCCCGTCAATGGCCGCCAATAACGACATGACGGCCCAAGTCGGGATGACGTTCACCGTCGAACCGGGGATTTATCTCCCTGGCGTCGGCGGCGTCCGCATCGAGGACGACATCGTCATGACCGAGAGTGGCCCGATTCTGTTGACGAGTTATCCGAAAACGCTCCAAGAAATCGATTGAGTCACAAAGAAAGACCAGCCGCGCGCGGCTGGTCTTTTTCACGGTCAATAAAAGAGTCGGAACATGACGTCTCGTTGTGGCACGTCACGGCGTTCCATCGTCTCAAGGAACGAGCGTTTGTCATACGGCACGGCTTGTGGGTGAATCGAGAAGCCGGCCTCACCCCACTCGAGGATGCCGTAACGGGCCAAGTCGTCACGGGCGACACCGAGCGCTCCCGGATTGAAATAATGTTTCACGTCATCCCGAAACATGTGCTCCGGATGATGATGCCCGAAGCAGATGACATCCGCCTCATACGCCGCGTAAAGCGACTGCATGTTCGAAAGTGTCGCCTCGACGATGTCGTGGAACGGTTCCTCGGTGATCGGCGTCTCCCGTTTCTCGGTCGGGATATGGTAATGGATGCCGTACACGCGAGTCCCTTCGACAACACGTTCAATCGTGCGCGGCAGCTTGAAGAGCGCCTCCGCATAGGCAGGTTTCAACGTACGCGCCACCCACTCATGATGCGGGCGCGTGTGTGCGTAGCTTTCGGGATGCCCTGTCCCAGCCATGAGCGACAACACGGCCTCGTCATGGTTGCCCGTAATCATGTGCACGCCGCGGTCGAGCAGTCGCGCCATCACTTCGTTCGAATCGGGTCCCATCGCAATCATGTCCCCTAAACTCCAGATTTGATCGATCCGTTGCCGGTCCAGTTCGGCAAGCACCGCATCGAGCGCTTGGACGTTGCCATGGATATCGGTCAATATGGCCAACTTCATGCAGACCCCTCCTTATTTCCGGTATTGATGGACGACGTTGACACCGCCGGTCACATCAATGACAGCACCCGTGACCATGTCAGAATCGTGAGCGAGCAAGAACAGAATCATTCGTGCGATATCTTCGCCCGTCCCGTGCCGGCCGACCGGTGTTTGATCATCCGGTTCGGCCGCTTCGATTCGCATCTCTTTTTGTGCCCCGACAATATTGCCTGGATTGATCATATTGGCTGTGATGCCGTAGGCCGCCTCTTCAAGCGCGACCGATTTCGTCAAACTGACAAGTCCCGTTTTCGCTGCCGCGAACGCCGACCGGTGAATCCAGCCTGGTGCCGTCGCACTTTCCGGGAAGCCGTACGTGATGATGCGGCCGAACTGTTTCGACCGCATGCTCGGGATGGCTCGGCGCATCAACCAAAACGAGGCTGACAAGTTACCCGTGATCACCTCGTCCCATTCTTCGTCAGACAAGTCGACGAGACATTTCCGTTCAAAGATATATGGCCCGGCATTCAAGATGAGCGCGTCCGGTTCTCCGAACTTGGCCACTGCCTCTTCATAGGCACTCAAGACGGCCTGGCGGTCCGTCAACGGCGTCTCAATCATATGTAACCGCTCGTGGTTCCAATTGATCGGCTTCCGTTGCAATACGCTGACGTGCCAACCTTCTTCTAACAGTCGTTCCGTCACAATGCGGCCGATCCCTTTCGCACCGGCCGTGATGACTACGTGTTTCATCGTCATCCCTCCTCTGTATCATCTTACCCGTTCCGTCTGCTCATTTCCAAACTTCAACCTGTTCGGTGAGAAAGTTGTGAATATTTCACACATTTCTGAAAGAACCGGGCGTGAATTTAGGCAGAAGTGGTATACTATACATGTAAGCCGCACGTACATTTCAAGCGAAAGGTTGGGATTTACATGGCAATTGTCTACAAACATATTCTATCTGCCGTCGACGGCTCGAAAGAGGCGGAACGCGCATTTGAAACAGCAATCGACGTCGCCCTTCGAAACGATGGCAAGCTGTATATCGGTCACGTCATCGATACACGGACGTTCGCCACGGTCGAAGCATATGACCGGACGATTACCGAGCGTGCTGAAACGTATGCGAAGGAATTGCTCGAGGACTACGTCAATCGCGCGAAAGAACGTGGTGTCAAAGAAGTCGAGACGGTCATCGAGTACGGCTCTCCAAAAGTGACGATCGCTAAAAAAATCGCACCGAATCACGACATTGACCTCATCATCTGTGGAGCGACCGGCTTGAACGCCGTCGAACGCTTCTTCATCGGTAGCGTCTCTGAAAGCATCGTTCGCTATTCGAAGTGTGACGTTCTCATCGTCCGCCAATAACATGATTAAGAAAAGGGCCACCGCAAATGCGATGGCCCTTTCATGTGGAGTCGCTTATGGCACCAGGTCGTCGGTCGGCCGAAGCGTCTCAGCCGCCAGATTGCTGAACTCGCGAAGATAATCGAGATATCGGTCGCCACCATAGTTATAGCGCTTGTTATACATCCTGACGATGACGGCTCGATAGGCGGGAATAACCAATAGCAACGGACCGGTGTTCCCGAGGATTTGATACGACCCCGTCGGTACAGCCCCCCCTAGTTCGCTCCACGCTTTCGGCTCGCCTTGGACATACCAAAACAGCCCGTTTGTCGGGAACGTTGAGTTGGGATATGCGGGACTTTGAATCGATGTCGCGAGACGAATCACTTCTTCCGGCACAATCTGAACGCCATGATGACGTCCGTTATTCAAATGAAGATTTCCCCATGCCGCGAATTCTCGCGCAGTCGTATGTAGGTTCGACCCCATCCCATCATCAAAAGGATACAACTTATACGACGCTTCCTCGTCAGGATCGTCCACGACTTTGACGAGACTCGGTGCCGCATCAGTCGCCCATTCCGTCCGCGAGAGTCCCATCGGCCGAAACACCCGCTCCCTTAATAAGTGCGTGAAGTCATATCCGTATAACCGCTTAAACAAATCCGTCACGATCTCGACGTTCACGTTCCGATATGCCCATCCTTCACCCGCATCGAACTCCCGAAATAGCACACCCGTCTCATCCCGATTCAGTCCGTGCGAGTGCGTGACCAAGTGCCGAATCGTCGTCCCTCGAAACGTGTCCACGTCATACTCATCAAAATAATCAGAGACCAAATCGTCGAGATGCCGAATCTTGCCTTCATACAACGCATAGGCAATCGCCAGCCCCAAATAACTTTTACGGGCCGAAGCGACGTTGAACATCGAATTGACGTCAACCACTTTTGCATCATGGTTCGAATGGAATCCGTCATAATTTTCGAACACGATGTGATCGTCTTGCAGGACTAGCAGCGCGGCGGCACTGCTTTGATTCAAATGCTGAATAGCCTTCACATATGAGACCAACGTTTCGTAAGTCGTCTCCACGTCAACTGTCCCCTTTCAACCTGCATACGATTTTCTCGATTCACATTCAATTTCCTTCTTCTCAAATCGCCACCCCGCGATTCCCATCCGGTGTAATCCGTTTCAACGCATCAAAAAAGGGCCACCGCAATTGTGATAGCCCCTCGTTCACGTATTATAACACTTTGACAGTTACTGTCTTACGACCGAAGTTGAGGGCCGCACTTTGTGAGTACATTAAGATGTCGATTTTGTTGCCTTTGATGGCGCCGCCTGTATCGGCCGCTGTGTATGTGCCCATCAACTTCCCGCCGACGTACACTTGTACTTTCTTACCGAGCGGGATGACGCGCGGGTCGACAGCGACGACGTTACGTTTTTGGGCCCGGACGTTCCAGCCTAATGCCGTCACACCTGAACATCCTTTGCAATACGGTGTGTAAGCCGATGCGTTCATCGTATATGTTTTCACACTAGCCTTCGCGACCGTCTTTTTCACGGTGCGTAAGTATTTAGTAGCGATCCAACCTGCTTTGCCTTTGTAGTTGACGCGAATCCAAGCCCCTTTTGAGCCGGTACGCTGTAATTGTTGTCCTTTGTTGATCTTGCCGATGACTTTTCCGTTGAGTGAACCTGCCGAGCGGACGTTTAATCCGTTAACTTGGCTTTGAACGTAAACTTTTGAAGATGCCTCAACTTGTTGTTGTTGTGGCAAAAGCATAGCGAGTGTCATGACCGTCAGTAGTAAGACCGTTCCAATTTTTTTGAGCATGTGGTTTGTCCTCTCCTAGTCGGTTTGTGAGTTGTAAGTTCATGGTGTCGAATCTGTGGTGCCGTATTCACTGTCACATTTCGCGTTTATTGCTGAATGTTTCGTCCAGATAACTATATGACGAAACATGACGACGTGCGTTTACAACTAAAATTCATTTGAGTGTCATCAAAGTTACGGTTAGATTACAAAACCGCCATCTTTTAAAGAAAGATGACGGTTTTAATAATAATCTTTAGTTTTTGTCACATTAATTACCATTTAAAGGAATTAATATATCTGGATTGTTACGAAAACCCGCTTTCCTTACGTCGAATATTACAAACGAGCTGGATTCATTCGGTCTATTGTCACAATCCCTTCCCCCTTCATGCGTCAAAAGCACTAAAAAAGTCCGTCTCGCAAGGTTGCGGGACGGACTTTGTAATAACTTAAACGTGTGACTCAACGAGGTTGGCGATGCGTACGGTATCGCGTGCGATGACCAACTCTTCGTTCGTTGGGATGATGATGACTTTGACTGGTGAGTGCGGGTAGTTGATGAACAACTCTTTGCCGCGTGCTCCGTTGTTGAGTGATGGATCCCAGTAGACGCCCATGAACTCAAGGCCACGAAGGATGCGCTCACGGATGACGTCAGAGTTTTCTCCGACACCAGCTGTGAAGATGATCGCATCGACACCGTTCATCTCTGCCGCATATTGACCGATATAACCGTGGATGCGGTTCGAGAAGATTTTGAGCGAGACTTCGGCACGGTGGTTGCCTTCGGCCGCTGCTTGCTCGATGTCACGCAAGTCACTCGAGATACCCGAGAGACCGTAGACACCTGACTCTTTGTTCATGACGTTCAATACGTCTTCAGCCGACTTGCCAGTCTTCTGCATCAAGAACGGGATGAGAGCCGGGTCAAGTGATCCCGAGCGCGTTCCCATCGTGATTCCTTCGAGTGGCGTGAAGCCCATTGTCGTGTCAATTGAACGACCACCGGCAACCGCTGCGATTGATGCACCGCTACCGAGGTGGCATGAGATCAAACGAAGGTCTTCAAGCGGACGACCGAGAAGCTCTGCCGCACGTTGCGTGACGTACTTGTGGCTCGTTCCGTGGAAACCGTACTTCCGGACGCCGTGCTCCGTGTAGTACTCGTACGGAAGGCTGTACAAGAAGTTCTCTTCCGGCATCGACTGGTGGAACGCCGTGTCGAAGACCGCGACTTGCGGTACGTTCGGCAAAATCGTTTGGAACGCACGAATCCCCGTCAAGTTTGGCGGGATGTGGAGCGGTCCGAGTTCGACGAACGATTCGATGTTCTTCATGACCTCATCGTCGATAACGACCGAATCCGCGTACAACTCTTTTCCGTGAAGGACACGGTGACCGACGCCTGCGATTTCGTCGAACGACTGAATGATATCAAGGTCGATCAATTTTTCGAGCGAGAGCTCGACCGCTTCTTTATGTGAATGAAGCGGCGTGACGATATGGAACTTTTGTCCTTCGCCATATTTAATCGTGAAGATCGCATCTTCTTTTCCGACACGCTCGACGAGCCCGACGGCGAGCATCTTCTCAGATGGCATCTCGAGAAGCTGGAACTTTAATGACGAACTACCTGCGTTGACTGCCATAATTTTTGTCATGTCATACACCTCTTACCTTTCGATTTAAACACGAGTCTTTATCTGTTCTCTTAAAAACCGATAACTGTATCATAATGAAGATACTTGATATGGCATATGTTTTTCAAGTCTTTTGCCCAATAAAAATTATGTTGTTTTAAACCAATCGTCAATCTGTTTCACAATATTGGCAACCGCACGTACGTCCGTGAACGACGGCAATTCGACGAGGAGCGCTTGTTTCGGGCGTTTGACGCCTTCCCCGAGCTTTTGTAACATCAATAGGCTCTTCGCATATCGCTCATCTTTGAACATCGTCGTCGGGAGTTGCAGAACCCCTTTGACGACGGCCTCACGGTCCATCCACTGTTTTAATTTCCCTTCGTCATCCTGTTCAAACAAATTGTTCGGGATGACAAAGATACCATGCGCGCCCGGTTTCAGGTGGCGCATCGCTTGTTCGATCAACAAGAAGTGAGAATAGGAATGGCCTTCCTCACGTTTCAAGGCGTAGCCTGACGCCACCTCATCGTTCGGATAGTAGCCGATCGGCAAATCGACGAGCGCCAGATCGCTCGGCTCGACGAACAACGGTGCGAGCGCGTCCTGGTGGAAATACGACACCGGTTTCCCGAGTAAGTTACTGATCGCGTATGACAGACGTAGCATCGTCTCATCGACTTCGACGGCTTGTGCGGTGGCGTCTTTCAATTGTGTCAACACGGCATGCACGAGTGTCCCCGTCCCGCTTCCAAGTTCGAGCACGCTCGCCCCGTCTTTGACGAGTTTCGTTGCCAAGTAGCCGATGAACAGGCTGACAGCGTCCGGTGTCGGTTGGTGGTTCGGCGGGAGCGTCGTCGTCTCCTCGAGCACGAGCAGACTGACGGCTTTGCGGACATCATCCGTCTTCTCTTGTTCGACATCGACCCGTTCAAATACTTCAATCAACGCCTCGAGCGGTAACAAGTCAAGGTCGGTCGTCAGCTTCTTCGCCTCTTTCTTCCAATCCCGATACAATTGTTCAAATCGTTCCATCTTCGATCATCCTTTCCATACAAAACCGGCCCTCTGATGGAGAGCCGGTCGGTTCACTTCTATTAGTGTAAGCGATTCGTGGTCATTTCGCCAAGCGAATCAGTTCGCTTTATCAAACGCTTCGAGCGCCGCATCGAAATCGACCTCGTCTGTCATCTCATCCATGTACTGGACGTATTGGACTGTACCTTCTGAGTCGATGACGAACACCGAGCGTGCGAGTAGACGGAGCTCTTCCATCAACACGCCGTAAGACTTCGCGAACAATTGGTCGCGGTGGTCCGATAACATGATGACGTTATCGAGGCCCGAGGCCGCACACCAGCGACGTTGGGCGAACGGCAAGTCGTTCGACACAGTCAAGACTGTCCCTCCAAGCGTTGCCGCTTTCTCGTTGAACGCACGCGTTTGTGCATCACAGACGCCTGTATCAATCGACGGGACGACACTAATCAATTTTTTCCCTGGGTATGACGCGAGCGTCACCTCTTCAAGTGCCGTCGTGAGCGCTGTAAAGTCCGGTGCAGCATCTCCGACTTTGACCGGATTCCCTTGCAGTGTAACGGTATTGCCTTTAAATGTTGGCATCGTTTCATCCCCTTTGGTTTGATTTATACTTCTTCATCATATCGATGGTGCCGTCTCGATGACAAACTTCCTGCCTCAGACGGCCTGATTGTGATTTTCCCTATATCGAGCGTCTAAAACGCTGTATAATGAAAGAGACTCAATTGACAAAGGGGATGACATGGATGAGAAACAACGTTTATTTGTACCATCGTAACGTCAACGACTTTACTAAAGAGGTAAAGAAACTAATCGAGATCGGTGAGAAGCATGGCTTCAACGTCGTGAATCGTCCGGAAGACGCCAACATCATCGTCGCCATCGGGGGAGATGGCGCGTTCTTACAGGCCGTCCGTTATACAGGCTTCCGTCAAGACGCCATCTACGTCGGGTTCGGACGCGGATTGAATGAGTTTTATTGCGACTTCGACATACATAAGCTCGACGAAGTCGATCGTTTATTCTCAGATAACTCTGCTCGGATCGAAGCCGGGCTCGAGGTGCGGAAATATCCGCTCTTATCGGCTTCAATCAATGAATCGACACCGATGCTTTGTTTGAACGAAGCCTCGATCAAGTCGAGTATCATCAAATCACTCGCCATTGAAGTATATATCGACGATCTTCACTTCGAGACGTTCCGCGGCGACGGGATGGTCGTCTCGACGCCGACCGGCTCGACGGCCTATAATAAATCACTCGACGGCGCGATCGTCGACCCGCTCATCCCATGCATGCAAGTGAGCGAAATCGCTTCGGTGAACAACAACCGTTACCGTACACTCGGTTCTTCGTTCATCGTTCATGATTCACGCAAACTGTCGCTTCGCATCGTCGAAGACGGGAACGACTATCCGATCATCGGGATGGATAACGAGGCGCTCAGCCTCAAATATACCGACCGAATCGATATCGAGCTCTCTGATCAAGTCGTCAAAACGGTCAAGTTGAAAAACAACTCGTTCTGGCACAAAGTACAACGCTCATTCTTCTAAACGATAAAAGGCTAGCCGTCCACTTTACTTAGACGGCTAGCCTTTTTATTATGCGTTGACGACGTCGGCCTCATACACCGGCGACCCTTCGACGACCGTCATGACGAGTCGGTTGTCGAGGATGTCGCGCCCGCGAAGTTCGAAGAAGTCTTCTTCCCACACCGTGAACGTGGCGTTATAACTTTGAATCAACAAGCCGTCACGTCCGTGCGTGCCTGTGGCGACACGCGGGGCATACGTGAAGCTACGGAGCGCTTCATACATCGACAGGCGTTCCGGCGGATTGAGCGCGCCCGACTCCTCGAACGATTGACGGGTCACGGCACCATACAGGCCTTTTCGCACATCGACCGAAGAAATCGGGGCGTCACTGCCCCCGAGGACGAGCGCTCCCGTGTCGAGCATCGATTTGAAGCGGTAGGCGTTATCGACCCGGTCGTTTCCGAGCCGGTCGAACAACAAGTTCATGTCGTCCGACAAGAAAATCGGCTGCGCATCAATCAATACCGGCAGCGCCTGGATCCGTTTCAACAATGCATCGTTCAAGAGCGAGGCATGGATGATTCGGTCCCGCGTCCCGCGCTTGGCCGGATACTTCTCGAGCAACGTGATGAACTGTTCGGCGGCGGCATCCCCGATGACGTGAGCTGCCACGTTCATACCATACGACCGCGCCTTTTTGACGAGCGCCTCGAGATGGTCTGGACGATGGACCTCGATTCCGCGCTGACCCGGTTCGTCCGTATACGGTTCCGATAAGAGTGCCGTCCGTCCCCCGAACGACCCGTCGACGAACAGTTTCATCGCCCCGAAATCGAAACGTGGTCGTTTCGCGAGCGCATCGTGACGGATTAATTGATCGACGACTTGTTCATGGACGAGCAGATGGGCGTGGAACGGAAGATCTGCTAACACGTCCTCATACGCTTGAATCGTCTCGAGCGGGTCGCCATGATAGAACAGGTCTTCCGTATGGGCGCCGACAATCCCGTGGGCGAAAAGCGAGTCGATGGCCCGGTGGAGTGAGGCGACATTTTTCTCGCGATTCCCCCCCAGTTCTTTATGGAGCAAATCGAGCGCCGCATCGTATAGCACCCCGTTCAGTTTTCCTTCCGCGTCGCGTCCGAGCTTTCCGCCTTCGATGACGGTATGGTGAATCAAGCCAAGTCGTTCCAATCCTTTCGAGTTGACGACGGCGACGTGGCGACAGACCCGCTTCAAGACGACGGGCCGGTCTGGGATGACGGCATCAATCATCTCACGCGTCGGCATCTCTCCGAGCAGACGGTCATTGAACCCTTCCGCGACGAGCCAATCGTCACTTCTGTCACTGCCGTCCTTTTGTTTCATCGACTCGAGCAGAGCTTGCAAATCCGTCGTCTCGGTCGCATCGATGCGGTCGAGCGCTTCCCCGTATCCGATCAAATGGATGTGCGAGTCGGTGAACGCCGGATAAACGCTCTTCCCTTCAAGGTTCACAATCTGTTTGATCCTTCCGGCGTATGTACGACGAAGGTGGCCTTCCTCACCTAGCTTCAGAATGCGACCGTGCTCGACATACATGGCGCGAGCCTGTTCATGCTCTTTATTCATCGTATAGATCTTTCCGTTTACCCATAGCGTTCCCATCACAAAATTCCTCCTCGATTCAAAAAAGATTGACGTCTACGTTAATTCCCGTTTACGTCAATCTTCATGCATCATTATTTTCGTAATAGCTCTTGTTGCTCCAAACCTTTTTCGACACGCTGACGAATCTCGCGGGCTGCGCCTTCATCGAAGCGCCCGAGGACGCGTTCACCGATTTCGACGGCCGTGCCGTACTCTCCGTGCAAAAACTTGTTCTCGGCGAGCGTCAAGGCGATATGGACCTCGTTGTCACGCCGGCGATAGCGGTTCGCATATTGCAGCAGCTGCTCGGCGTACGTGACTTGGCGTAAGAGCGCTTTGACCCGGTCGCGGAAGTTGTCCATCGTCTCTTCGACGTCGTGGCTGAGTCCGACGATATACGTCATATTGAACGGCGCCTTCTCGAACTGTTCGTCCAACGATTGAACGCCTTTTTGCAATTGGCGCATATCGCTCGTCAAATCCGTCGGGACGACCGGCATGGCGCTCTTCGTAAGGAGTCGGCGATGGGCCGACAATTCTTTCTTCCAAGACTCGAGCTTGTTACGAACCTCGAGCTCTTCTTTACGGAGCGAGTTCGTATTCTCGATGAAGCGTTCATGCATGGCACTGAACTGGTCGAGCGACCGTTTTGCTTCTTGCACTTTTGACTTGATCATGCTGAACGGGATCATCTGGGCGACGAGCGCCTGTTCGATATCGAGCACGTTCGCCGTGAGCGTCGCCCGCTCACGTTCAAGCTGTTCAAATTCTTCACCGACTCGAGCGTTGATCTCATAGTTGCTGACGAGTCGAGTCATCTCTTGATGGAGTCGCGCCATGACTTCGCTCGTCTGGCGGTCACGGTCTTTCACACTCGCGAATTCTTTCTTCACGTATTGGCGCGCGTCGACTTCGGTCCGGAACGCTTCGAACAACTGGTCGATGTCCGAACTGAGCTGTTGCATGTCCATCTCGAAATGATCGAAGTTGAGCTGTTCGATGCGGTCCATGAGCGCCGATCGGCGATCTTCCGCCTGCTCGATTTCTTCCATTAAACCGAGCGGTTCGAGCGCGTAGCCGTCCATTTGCATCTCTTTATGCCCCGAACGCAACTGGTTGAGCTGTTGTTTCAAGTCAACCTGCACCGTGCGGACGAACTGAGGGATGACACTGACGAGTTCACGAATCTTCGTCACTTTCTCAGACAAGACTTGGCCGGCGACGTACGCCTCCGATACTTGGCCTTCTTGCTTCAACGTGATCATCTCGGTCCGTTTTGCTTCCGCTGCCGCAATCTCAGATTCGACGAGTTCATACGTCGGGCCGAACGCACTGTTTTGCGCGACGAGTGTCTTCCGGAATTGGTACAGCTCTTTCTCGTCTTTTTTGACGATATCGAGCAGCGACGAATGATGCTGATTAAACTCATCCATCTCGTCGAGCATGGCGTGTACCATCGACTCGAGCTCTTCAATCAACTGTTCCGTCGCATTCAAATCCGATTTGACTTTGAGGAAGCGATATTTGTCCAAATCTTCTTCGGCATGATAGAGCGCCTCATCGATTTGCCCGGTATGTACACTGACGAGTTCGTCCCATGACTGATGCCAACGCTCGAACTTTTCTTTCGTCTCGCCCTCCATCGGCCACTGTTTGAACTTCTGCAGTTCGGCCGGGACGCTGGCGCTGAGCACGCTTTGTTTGCGCATGTCTAAATCATCAATTTTCTGGTAAAAATTCCTTCGCACGAGCATGCTTCCCAGCATCGCCCCTAATGCGATGACAATGATTCCAATTAAAATTCCGTAGATTCCGTAATCCATCTCTGTCACAACCTCCAAGCCGCTTTCGTGGACTTATGTATCTGAATGAATAAATGAAGTATTTTATGAGTATAGATAATACTAATCATATTATAGAACCAATGATTTGCATAGGTTTTCCAACGGTTTAGGGAGAGAATGTTATTTTTCACATGAATCTTTTAAGAAGACAAAATAAAAAAATGCGTGTACCATAATGCTAATCAATCTTGCTTTCATTCATTAGGAGGGAATCCCATGTTCCAAACGACTACTTACTCTGGCGACTTGGCCGCCGGTTACGACCTACTAAACAAACAACTCGCCGCGCTACTCGAAGGCGAGACGAACCGTGTCGCGAACCTTTCGAACGCGAGCGCGTTGCTCAACCAATTCCTCGACCGGATCAACTGGGTCGGCTTCTATTTAACAGAAGGCGAAGACGCTCTCATCCTCGGACCGTTCCAAGGCCTGCCGGCTTGCGTCCATATCGCGTTCGGTAAAGGAGTCTGCGGGACAGCCGCCTCGACGCAAGAGACACAACTCATCGCAGACGTTCATCAATTCCCGGGCCATATCGCTTGTGATGCGGCTTCGAACTCGGAAATCGTCGTCCCGCTCGTCCGTGACGGTAAGACCATCGGCGTGCTCGATATCGACAGCCCTGAGTTCGATCGCTTCTCGGATGTCGACCGTCAAGGGTTGGAGCAATTCTGTCAGACATTACTTCGCTTCATCTGATTGACAAGCGAATCATTTCGTCGTATACTGATTTTTGTGCATGAAATGACGATAGCAGTCATTGACAGACGTATCCACCTTTCGGGCCTCGACTGAGTCGGAGGAGCATCTCGTAGCTTCGCTATCAAGTGAAGGTGCTTGAACCTATGAAAGGGGCGTCACCAGTCTTTGACACCGTTGTTCTTTTGTGCAAAATACATGAACAACAAGGAGGAGTCCAAACATGGCTCGTTACACAGGTCCAGCTTGGAAACTCTCGCGTCGCTTAGGCATCTCGCTTAGCGAAACGGGTAAAGAATTAGCAAAACGTCCTTACGCACCAGGTCAACACGGAAATGGTCGTCGTAAAATCTCTGAATACGGTCTTCAGCTTCAAGCGAAGCAAGCACTCCGTCACATGTACGGAATCAACGAGAAGCAATTCCGTCGCATCTTCAACGATGCTGGGAAAATGCAAGGTATCCACGGTGAGAACTTCATGTTCTTGCTCGAGTCACGCCTTGACAACCTCGTTTACCGTATGGGTCTCGCTCGCACACGTCGTGGAGCGCGCCAACTCGTCAACCACGGTCACATCCAAGTTGACGGTTCACGTGTAGACATCGCGTCTTACCGTGTAAAACCAGGTCAAGTCATCTCAGTCCGCGAGAAGTCTAAAAACTTCAAAGCGATCGCTGAAGCTCTCGAAGTAGCACCAGCTACAAAAGACTACGTAACATTCGACGCTGAGAAGCTCGAAGGTACATTCGTACGTCTTCCTGAGCGTGCTGAATTGAACGACCAAATCAAAGAGCAACTCATCGTTGAGTACTACTCACGTTAATGCTTTTATCCCCTTCCCTGCCTCGGCAGGAAAGGGGATTTTTTTTACTTTAATATTTGTTCACGAATCCGGCCCATCTGCGTATCGAGCGCGTCCGCCATCTTGGCCGCTTCGATCAACTCGAGTTTCGACGCCTCCGGGACGACGTGCTGGTATTTATAATGAAGCTTATGCTCCGTCGCCGCCCAAAAGTCCATGGCGAGCGTGCGGATCTGAATCTCAGCCGGCACCCAAATGACGCGTTCCGCCAAATAGACTTTCGTTCGGACGATGAGGTGCAGGCTCCGATAACCGCTCGGCTTTGGATCTTTGATGTAGTCTTTGATTTCATCGATTTGTAAATCATCCCGCTTCTTCAAATGGTCGAGGATGGCGTAAATGTCATCGCGGAAACTCGTGACGATCCGGACTCCGGCGACATCGTAAATATTGTCCCAAAGTGCTTCCACTTCAAGTGGGAGCCCTTTTTGGTTCATCTTCTTGATAATTGACGGCAACGTCTTCATCCTCGTCTTCACATGTTCGATCGGAGAGTAACCGAGCCGCGTCTGCCAATCGAGGTCGATGATGCCGAGGTCGCTCTCAAGCTCGGTGATCGCCATCTCATAGTAGCGGAACCGCTCCCGCCATTGGTGGAACTGTTCGCCAAAAAACTCTTCAATTTCCATAGGAAAGCCTCCTTATCGTCTATACTTGCCATCGTATCAGACCGAAACCAATTTGAGATATAAAAAAACGTCCATGTCCGCAACATTTGGGACATGGACGAATGCATCAGACGTGACGGATCACGAAGTATTTTTTCTTGCCTCGGCGGATGACCGTGAACTCACCAAGTGTATCGGCACGTGTCACCGTCTTATCGAGCGCTTGTTCGCGCTCCCCGTTCAAGTAGATCGCCCCGTTTTGAACGTCTTCGCGGGCTTGACGTTTTGATGGCGCAATCTTCGCTTCGACGAGAAGATCGACGAGGTTACGTTCGCCGTCAAGTTCGAACTGAGGCATGCCTTTGAATGCAGCATCCATATCTTCTGGCTTGAGCGTCTTCAAATCACCGCTGAAGAATGCCGCCGTGATGCGGAGCGCTTGATCGAGACCTGCTTCACCGTGCACGAGTTTCGTCATCTCTTCGGCGAGGCGACGTTGGGCGACACGTTTTTCCGGTGCAGACGCCACTTCGCTTTCAAGCGCCACGATGTCGTCATGCGACAAGAACGTGAAGTATTTGATGAACTTGATGACGTCGGCGTCGTCGACGTTGATCCAGAACTGGTAGAACTCGTAAGGTGTCGTCTTATCGGCGTCGAGCCAGACCGCACCACCGGCCGTCTTACCGAATTTTTGTCCATCCGACTTCGTCACGAGCGGTACCGTCAAACCGAACGCCTTCTCCGAGTGACCAAAGCGACGAATCAGTTCGAGACCGGCCGTGATGTTGCCCCACTGGTCGCTGCCCCCAACTTGAAGACGGCAGTTCTCAGTTTCGTACAACTTCAAGAAGTCGAACGATTGCAAGAGCATGTACGAGAATTCCGTGTACGAGATCCCGTTCTCCAAACGCGAGTCGACCGAGTCTTTGGCGAGCATGTAACTGATTGGGAAGTGTTTGCCGATGTCGCGCAAGAAGTCGATGATCGACAACTCTTCCGTCCACTCGTAGTTGTTGCGGATTGAGATTGGATTCTCTCCTTCAAGCGGCAAGAAGCGGCTCAATTGGTCTTTGATTCGATCCGAGAACTGTTTGACCGTGTCGAGCGTGTTGAGAGAACGCTCGTCCGAACGACCTGACGGGTCACCGATCATGCCGGTCGCCCCACCGACGAGGGCGATGACGTGGTGTCCCGCCTCTTGGAAACGTTTGAGTGTTAAAATCGGGAGCAAGTGCCCGATATGAAGCGAGTCCGCCGTCGGGTCGAACCCGGTGTAAAGCGTCGTCGGTTTGTTCAACTGTTCTTTCAATCCTGCTTCGTCCGTCATTTGGTTGACGAGACCTCGAAATTCTAAATCCTTCAATAATTCCATCTGTTCCACTCCTTCGATTGACATAAAAAAACGTCCCTTCTCATATGAGAAGGGACGGAGATTCCGCGGTACCACCCTAATTGCCACAGCTGTGGCCACTTGTAGCGAGAGATAACGGTCTCGACCCGGCCGAACGGCACGCTCCAAAAGTGTAATTCATCGGCTGACATTGGCTAGTTCACAGCACCCACTAGCTTTCTGGACAAGCGGTCAGTCGACTACTTCGCTTTCTTCATAGCATCTTTGTTTATGGACTATGCTTTACATTTTATAAGTTCCATTTCCAAATTGTCAACCGAGAATATGGAAACTTGCATCCGGTAGTCGATTCGGGGTAAGGTCAGGAAGGACTTGTGCTATAATCGTATATATTACTGTCAAAAATAGTTTTACAACATATTAAGGAGGCTGTCATGCTGCAAAAGATTCGAGACACATGGAACCAACCAAAGTCCTTGAAAGCCCGCCGTTATGCCAATGTATTTTACGATGTATCGTGGAACGTACTGCTCTTAACGATTATATCGGTCGTTCTCATTGGATTTTTAGGCGCCGGGATCGGAGCGGGTTATTTCGCTTCCCTCGTCAAGGATATGCCGGCACCCGCATATAAGACGATGACGTCGCAAATCAACACCTACTCATCGACTTCTGACATTTATTTTGGAAGCGGTGAACGCATCGGAAACTATACGACGGATGAAGTCCGCGTTCCCGTCGCCGTCGAGAAAGTCTCTCCGTTCGTCGTCGACGCGTTACTCGCCACAGAGGACGTCGAGTTTTACGAACACGATGGTGTCGTGCCGAAAGCGACGCTCCGTGCCATCTTACAGGAAGCGACCGGATCGGAAGACCGGACCGGCGGTTCTACGCTCACACAACAGCTCATCAAAAACCAAATGCTGACGAACGAAGTGTCGTTCGAACGAAAAGCGAAAGAAATTTTACTCGCCCTTCGCCTCGAGAAAGCAATGAACAAAGATGAGATCTTGAACGCGTACTTGAACGTCGTCTCATTCGGACGAAACTCGATGGGACGCAACATCTCAGGGATTGAAGCAGCCGCTCGAGGTGTCTTCAATACATCGGCTGAGAAGTTGACGTTGCCACAAGCCGCTTTCCTCGCCGGGATCCCGAAAAACCCGTTCCTGTATACACCGTATTATCAAGGCGGTGTCATTAAAGAGGACGTGTCACCGGCCATCAACCGGATGAAAACGGTACTTAACCGGATGTACGTTGCTGGGAAGATCACAAAAGAAGACTATGACGCTGCATACAACTACGACATCACAAAAGACTTCATGAAGACGCAATCGAAGCCGCGTGATCGCTATCCGTATGTTGTGCAAGAAGCTGAACTTCAAGCAAGACAAATTGTCACGAACTACTTGCTCGAACAGGACGGCATCGTCTTGGCAGATTTAAAAACGAATGAACAAAATGAAATTAGAACGACTTACGCCAAACGCGCCCACAATATGCTGCGCCAGGGCGGATTCAAGATTCATATGACGCTTGATAAAAAAGTGCACGAGGCAATGCAACAACCCGCTAAAAATGCCAATAACTTTGATAAAAATCAATACATCGAAGAAGAAGATCGCACGTTGCCTGAACAGACAGCGTCAATCATGATCGAGAATAAGACAGGGCGTATCCTAGGTTTCGTCGGCGGCCGCTATATTAACGGGAAGACCGACGAAGTGAACCGCGCTATGCGCATGGAGCGACAAATCGGGTCGACAGCAAAACCAATCTTGGTTTATGCCAATGCGATTGAAGCTCGGATGATTACGCCCGAAACGACGATTTTAGATGAAGAATACTTCTACCGATTCACCGGTCCTGGTCAACCGAAAAAAGAAGTTGAAAACGAGAGTAGAACGCACAGCGGCCCAGTAACGGCTCGCGAAGCGCTGAAACGTTCCCTTAACGTTCCCGCTGTTAAAATCTACGAAGAACGGAACCAAAAAACGGCTGACACGCAAAAACTTGTCGACATGGGCATCGAAGTGTCAGAAGCGAACCGAAACGCTTCATCGATGGCATTAGGGGTCGGAGAAGTCAGCCCGGTCAACTTGGCCGCGTCTTATGCGATGCTCGCGAACTATGGGGAGCATGTGGAACCCTACTTTATCGAACGCATTGAGTATAACGGTGAAACTATCTTTGAGAAACAACCGAAAAAGACGCGCATCTATACCGATCGCACGTCTTACCTCGTCATCGACATGCTACGGGATGTCTATACGTCAGGAACAGCAACGTACGCTCGATCACTCTTGAACGTCCCTGGCGATTGGATGGGTAAATCTGGTACGACGAACGACCGACGCGACTCGTATTTGGTTGGCTCGAATCCGAACGTCACGCTTGCTGTTTGGTCTGGTTTTGACTCACAATTCGGTGAAATGCAAAACAGTTATGAAGTAGGTCAGTATTACCAACGGACGCAACGGATCTGGTCACAGACGGCCAACCGCGTATACGCCGACAATCCTGAAGTCTTCAACACTGGGGCGCGCTTCAACCAACCTTCTAGCGTTTCTGCCGCTGACTTCAAAGACTCAGGCTCATTCTCTGAGAAGAAGAAAGTCGAAGAGAAGAAGAAGAAGGAAGAGGAAGCCAAGAAGAAAGCCGAAGAAGAGGCGAAGAAGAAAGAAGAAGCTGAAGAGAAGAAACAAGAGGCTGAAGAAAAACAAGAAGCTGACGCTGCTGCGAAAGAAAAGGCAGATGCTGAGGCTAAAGCGAAAGCTGAAGCGGAAGCGAAGAAAAAAGCTGAAGCCGACAAGAAGAAAGCTGAAGAAGAAGCTAAAAAGAAAGCCGAGGCTGAGAAAAAGGCTGAGGAAGACAAGAAGAAAGAAGACGCCGAAGAAGCAGACGGCGCCTAACTCGACAAGAAAGGTCGACACATCGCGTGTCGACCTTTTGTCGTTCAATCTTCCATTGTCGATAAGTCACCTGTCTCAAGGTTCAATTCCCAAGCTTTCAAGACGCGACGCATGATCTTCCCGCTTCGTGTTTTCGGCAGCTTGTCTTTGAATTCAATCTCACGCGGGGCCGCATGGGCCGCGAGCCCTTCTTTGACGAACTTTTGAATCTCCGTCTTCAGCTCGTCTGATGGCTCATAGCCTTTACGGAGCGCGATGAACGCCTTGATAATCTCTCCACGGACCGGATCTGGTTTCCCGATGACACCGGCCTCGGCAACTGCCGGGTGCTCGACGAGACGACTCTCGACTTCGAACGGACCGACCCGTTCGCCTGCCGTCATGATGACGTCATCGACGCGGCCTTGGAACCAGAAGTAACCATCCTCGTCCATATAGGCCGAGTCGCCTGAGACGTACCAATCACCCCAGAAATAGCTCTCATACTTGGCGTCGTTCTTCCAAATCTTCCGCATCATCGACGGCCACGGCGTCTTGAGGGCCAAGTTGCCCATCCGATGTGGTGGGAGCGGTTGACCGCGGTCGTCTAAGATGGCCGCTTCACAACCCGGGATGGCTTTCCCCATCGAACCCGGTTTGATATCCATCGTCGGATAGTTACAAATCATCATCGCACCCGTCTCTGTCATCCACCACGTATCATGAATCCGTAACCCGAACGATTCGTTCCCCCAACGAATGACTTCCGGGTTGAGCGGTTCACCGACCGAGAGGATATGGCGGAGAGATGATAGATCATATTTCTCGAACGCTTCTTCGCCGGCACCCATGAGCATCCGGAACGCCGTCGGCGCGCTGTACCAGACGGTGACCCCGAACCGTTCGATGACCGAATACCAGAACTCCGGATTGAATCGTCCTCCGACGATCACATTCGTCGCCCCGTTCAAGAACGGAGCGAAAATCCCGTAGCTCGTGCCCGTCACCCAGCCTGGGTCGGCCGTGCACCAGTAAATATCATCCGATTGCAAGTCGAGCACCCATTTTCCCGTCATCAAGTGCTGCACCATGGCGTTATGGACGTGCAGGACGCCTTTCGGCTTCCCGGTCGACCCTGACGTATAATGCAAGATCATACCGTCCTCACGGTCGACCCATGTGATGTCGAGGTCAGTCGAAGCTTCAGCCGCCAATTTGCGATAGTCGATGATTTTCCCGGCTTCTTCTACCCCGTCGCCGACGATCAAAATCGTCTCCAAGTGCGGGAGCTGATCGACCGGGATGCGCGGCAAGAGCGCCTCGGTCGTCACGATGACTTTCGCTTCCGAGTCGAGCAGACGGTCGTGAACGGCTTGTTCCATGAACGCCTCGAACAACGGACCGACGATGGCGCCCAATTTAAGTGTGCCGAGCAAAATAAAATAAAGTTCTGGACTCCGCGGCATGAAGATGAAGACGCGGTCGCCTTTCTCCACTCCAACCGATTTCAGAACGTTTCCGGACCGATTGCTTTCTCGTTTCATATCTTCATACGTATAGCGCTCTTCTCGTTCCCCATCGAAATAGAGCAATGCCAGTTTTGTGGCAAGTTCACCTTCGGCGTGACGGTCGATCGCTTCGTACGCCATGTTGACGTTCCCCGTCAAATTCCAAGAAAATAGTGCTTCTGCTTGAGTCCACTCGAACGACTGACAAGCCTCTTCATACGACGCCAATTGATGTTCCCCTGATAACGCTTTCAATTTTTCCATCGCTAAAGATTCGCCTCCCCTGTAATGAATGGTATAACCACTTTCAGTATAGTGTTAATATTGTGACAAATCAATGAATTTCCAAAATCTCCAAAAGAGCGTGAAAGAAGTAGAATGAAAGCGCTATAATAGAAGGTGGAAAAGGTGGTGACTCCATGGAAAAACAATATCATTCAAAGGTGTGGGAAACCTCACTCGGAGCCGTAATCATCGATGGACCCATCGAAAGCGATGTACTGGCGACGTATCGCCTCGATGAGGGATTGACCGCATTTCGTGAACCAGAGGACCAACATAAGGCCCTCGTCGAAATCGCTGACTTGAAAGAAGGTCGCATTATCGTGGCCCGCGTCGACAATCTCGTCATCGGCTACGTGACGTATTTATATCCAGACCCGTATGAACGTTGGAGCGAAGGGAACGACCCTTACATTCTCGAGCTCGGCGCCATCGAAGTGAGTCCGCGCTTCCGCGGTCAACGAATCGGCAAACAGCTGCTCGAAGTGTCGATGATGGATCCACATATGGACGACTTTTTGATTTTGACGACGGAATATTATTGGCACTGGGATTTAAAAGGAAGCGGACTCTCCATTTGGGATTATCGGAAAGTGATGGAGAAGATGATGAACCACGGCGGGCTCGTCTTCTTCCCGACCGACGACCCGGAGATCGCTTCGCACCCGGCCAACTGTCTCATGGCACGGATTGGCAAGAACGTCCGGCAAGAGACGATTGACCACTTCGATTCACTCCGGCTGCGACGCCGGTTCATGTATGACTGAGGAGGGATCTGGATGCTGATTGAACAAATGATGAACCGTCATGTCGTGACGATTCAACCGACCAATACGATTGCCCATGCGGCCAAGCTCATGCGCGACCACAAAGTACGCCATCTCATCGTCACAAATCCGGCCCGTCAAGTCGTCGGAATCGTCGGCCAGTTCGAGATGAGCGGTGCGACGAGTGTGTTCCACCCCGAAAGCGAGAGCGCTGACTTTAAAAACCCCGTCTCGAGCATCATGCGTCAAGATGTGACGACGGCGCACCCGTACGATTTTTTCGAAGACGCGGCCGCCTTGTTTTATGAATATCGTTTGACGTGTCTTCCGATCATCGAACAAGGAAAGCTCGTCGGCGTGTTGACCGAGACAGATTTATTGCGTTATTTCGTCCAATTGACCGGTGCACTCGAGCCAAGTTCACAAATTGAAATCTTAGTCGAGAATACGACCGGCACGCTCGAAAAAGTGACACGGCTCCTCGCCAAGACGAACGTGAATATCATCAACGTGTTCGTCCACCCGACGGCCGACCCATATAAACGGATCATCTCGTTCCGCGTGCAGACGATGAATCCGCTCCGCATCATCGAACGGTTGAAGCGTGAGGGCTTCGACGTGCTCGGTCCGGAGATGTCCCCATGAGACCGGCCTACATATTCGGCGAGAACGAGAACTCGTACCGCTTTCACGAAGATCATCCGTTCAATCCGATTCGCCTGGAGCTGACGACGTCTCTCCTGATCGCCTCAGGCAAGCTTCAGGCCTCCGAGTGTATCGCTCCTCCCCTCGCCTCAGTCGAGTCGCTGGCGCTCGTGCACGACCTCGATTATATCGAGGCGGTCCAAGCGGCTGCCGCAGGTGAGCTGTCGACGTTGAAAGCGAACAAATTTGGGCTCGGTACTGAAGACACTCCGATTTTCCCAACCATCCATGAAGGGGCGGCCCGGCTGGTAGGTGGGACGATGCACGCCCTTGACTTGGTCGCGAGCGGAAAAGTCGAGCGTGCGTTTCACGTCGGGGGCGGTCTGCATCACGGGATGAGACGAAAAGCGTCAGGTTTTTGTGTCTATAACGATGCGGCCGTCGCCATCGCTCACGTCCGTCAGACGTACGGGTCGCGTGTCTTGTACGTCGATACCGATGCCCATCACGGTGACGGCGTCCAGTGGCTGTTTTATGACGATGCGGATGTGATGACCTTATCCATCCATGAGACCGGCCGCTACTTGTTTCCAGGGACAGGATCGGTCACGGAGCGTGGTAACGGGAACGGCTATGGATACAGTTGGAACGTCCCGGTCGATGCGTTCACCCAAGATGATTCCTTCCTGCGCTGTTACGAGACCGTGTTCCGGGAAGCGTGCGAGTGGTTCAAACCGGATATCATCCTGACACAGAACGGCGCCGACGCCCATGCGTTCGACCCGCTGACACACCTCGCCTCGACGATTCGGACGTTCGAACAGATTCCACAAATCGCCTCTCGACTCGCCGATGAGTACACGGAAGGTCGCCTCGTCGCCCTTGGCGGCGGCGGGTATGACTGGTATCGGACGGTTCCGCGCGCCTGGTCCCAAGTATGGGCCGGCCTGACGCGTGAGGCGCCTTATCGCGGTGACATTCCGGTCGAATGGATTGAACAATGGCAGGCCAAAGCCGATCAAGCGTTGCCGACGCGGTGGGATGACCACACGTACACGTTCCAACACATTCCACGAAAGCAACAAATCGAGGAGAAGAATTGGGAAGTGTCAAAACGCGCCTTTTGGCCGTTCATCTCGAACGATCGCAAATCAATATATGTCTAAAAAAACCCCTCGTCCGCGGAGTGACTCCGACTGGCGAGGGGATTTTTATTCAGTCTTGACGTACCGAATCGCGACGTTCGATGCGGTGCGGCAAGACGACGTTTTTCTCTTCGATTTCTTCGGCGTTCAAGATTTTCGTCAAGAGACGCATGGCAACGGCACCGATGTCATACATCGGTTGGACGACCGTCGTCAATTTCGGACGAATCATCGTCGCGAGACGCGTGTTATCATGGCCGACGACTTCAAAATCGTTCGGGACCGAGAAACCGGCGTCTTGAATCGCGTGAATGACACCGAGTGCCATCTCATCCGTACCGGCGAAAATCGCTTTCGGGCAATCGTCACGTTCGAGCATCTTCTGCATCGCCTCAAGGCCTGATGCGTACGTGTAATTCCCGAGGACGACGTCACTCTCACGGAACGGGAGTCCGGCGTCGTCAAGGGCACGGCGGTAACCAGAGAATTTCTTCTCGCCATTGATTTGTTGCTCGAGTGGTCCTGTGATGAAGCCAACTTGTTTGTGGCCGTGGCCGATCAACATTTCGGTTGCATCGTACGCTGCCTGTTCGTAATCGATGTTGACCGCCGGAAGGTCATATCCTTGGTTGAGCGTCGCCGCAAGGACGATTGGCACCGGCGACTTCTTGAACTCGTTGACGAGGTCTTCATGCAGACGTCCACCCATGAAGATGATGCCGTCGACTTGTTTGCCGAGCAACGTGTTCAACAAATGGATTTCTTTGTCACGGTTCGAGTCCGAGTTCCCGAGAATGATGTTGTACTTGTACATCGTCGCCACGTCTTCAATCCCACGCGCGAGGTCTGCGAAAAAGATGTTCGAGATATCAGGGACGATGACGCCGACCGTCGTCGTCTTCTTGCTGGCGAGTCCGCGGGCGACGGCGTTCGGACGATAACCAAGACGGTCGATGGCGTCCTGGACTTTCTTACGGGTCGTCGGTTTGACGTTCGGGTTTCCGTTGACGACGCGTGAGACGGTTGCCATCGACACCCCGGCTTCTCGTGCGACATCATAGATGGTTACATTATTACTATTCATTAAAACTCCTCCTACAAGCAATGATTTTCAAACGATTTTCAAAAAACGTGTCAAAAAAGGAAGACAGGTATCTGTCATCATTTTACCCTGTCTTCACGCTATATAAAACGTTTCCAATTGGAAAGCTTACTTTTTCACCAAATCAAGTTGAGGGAACTGGGCCGTAAGCCCGTCCACGAATTGATCGAATTGGTCGAAATCGAGTTGTTGCTGGGCATCCGATAAGGCAATCGCCGGATTCGGGTGCACTTCGACCATGACGCCATCGGCTCCGACCGCAAGCGCCGCCTTGGCTGCCGGCAGTAACAAATCACGTCGTCCCGTCGAATGGGTGACATCGACCATGACCGGTAAATGCGTCTCTTGCTTCAAAATCGGTACCGCCGTAATATCGAGCGTGTTGCGTGTCGCCCGCTCATACGTCCGAATCCCGCGTTCGCACAAGATGACTTGGCTATTTCCGCTCGCCATGATGTACTCCGCCGCATAGATGAACTCCTCGATCGTCGCCGCGAGACCGCGTTTCAACAAGACCGGTTTTGAGGTCTTCCCGACTTCTTTCAACAAATCGAAGTTTTGCATGTTACGCGCGCCGACTTGGATGATGTCCACATAAGGGAGGGCCGACTCGACCGCACCTGGTGTCATGATCTCCGAGATGACCCGCAAGTCGTGGCGATCCGCTGCTTGTTTCAACAGCTGCAATCCATCAAACCCAAGTCCTTGGAAATCATATGGGGAGGTGCGAGGCTTATACGCCCCGCCGCGCAAAATTTTGACACCAGACAACGCTAACTTTTCAGCGACGGCATTCACTTGTTCGAATGATTCGACCGCACACGGTCCCGCAATCAATTGCGGACGTCCGTTCCCAATCGTGACATCATCGAGCGTGACAATCGTATCTTCGGCTTGACGCTTACGCGAGACGAGCAACGTCTTATCACGGTCTTCTCCTTGAAGCTCGGCCGAGGCTTTGAACATCTCTTTGAACAAGTGCTGCAAGCGAGCCGTCTCGAAAGGACCAGGATTCGATGCCGCAATAAAGTCTAACATTTCTCGTTCCCGGACCGGGTCGTACCGTTCGACGCCTTGCAGACGTTTCACTTTACCAATCTCGACAGCGAGCGTGCCGCGGCGGCTGAGCAAGTCGAGCATCTCACGATTCAACTCATCCATCTCGCGACGTAAACGATTCAATTGATCTTGTGGACTCATAAATACCCTCTCATTTCTAAGCCGTTCTTTCCAGAAACCTAATTATATCGAACTTTAACCGCTTTGTCATAGGGAAATGGGCTAGCGACACAAAATCAACAAAAAAAGCGTCCGGATGGTCCGGACGCTCGACGCATTACTTGTTGCCGTTTTTAAGATCGTTTTTCAAGTCCTTTAATTCTTGTTTCGACTCATCGTCGAGTAAGTCTTTTACAGGGGCCTCAAAATCCGATTCATAGTCTTCTGACTGATCACGGCTGCTTGATGCTTCTTGTTTGTTCGCCGCCGATTTGTTTGTGTTTGCTTTGTTCGCGTTCGGCTTGTTTTCTGATGACTTCGGTTTATCAGATGAGGCATCCGTTTTGGCGTCTGCTTTCGATGAATCGTTTGAGTCGTTCGATTTTTTTGTTTCGCTCGACTGCTCTTCTGAAGCCTTATCGAGTTGTTCTTTCACTTCGGCTTCTGCCTCGGCTACGAGTTGATCGGCTTTCTCCATCGCTTCTTCGATTGACAACTCGTCTTCGTCGACTTGTTGCTTCAATTCGGCTGCTTCACGGGCCTTGTCTTTGACGAGGTTCAAGACAGGCGCTGCTTTATCGCTCGCCACTTTGATCCATTCGCCGACGACCGGCTCTGCTTTCTCGCGTACTTCTTTCGATTTGACCGTCAATCGCTCACGCGACGTCGCCGTCTTCTCGTCTAAATACGTACGCACTTCACGACCGCTCTTCGGTGATGTAAGGAGGGCCACGGCCGCGCCGATTACGCCGCCAAGAACGACACCTGCCAAAAATCCACCGCTCGGTTGTTGTTCGTTGTTATATGTTTTGTTCTTGTCGTATGTCATCGTTACTTCCTCCTTGTGATGGTTATGATTTGATTGTATCGTCTGTCGCAATCAACCCTGGTGAGACCGTTGTCGGTTCTTGTTCTTGTTTCCGGTCTCGACGTCCGCGACGACGTGATGGTCGTTCGTCAGAAGAGGTCTCGGTTTTATTTTTCTTAAATAGTTCTACAGCGACAGAACCCCATCGTACCGCTTGGGCGATCTGTTCTTTATTTTCGTCTGCTGCCACGTGAACAGAAGAAGAAACCGTCCGTACCGACTCTGTCACTTCGTTAAGCGACGTGCCGAGCTCATCAAGCGCGTGAGCCACTGGTGCGAGCAATTCTGTTTTCTCTTCGACGTTATCTACAAGACGGTTCGTCTTATGTAAGAGCGCCGTCACTTCCATTGTGATTCCGTCTAATTGACGTTCTAAGTTTTCAGTCGTGTTGGCGACGCTGCCGAGTGTCCGATTGACGTTCGACAAGACACGTGCCAAGAAAAATACGAGTACGACAAATGCGAGTGCCGCGATGAGCCCTGCAATGCCTCCTAATGTGATTTCCATGCATCCATTCCTCCTGTTCGATAATGTGGTGTTTTCATTATAGCACCATTATGACTGAAAAGATTTGTCACAACCGTTTTCGCCATCCGGTCTGATTATTCCTTTACCCGTTTTTATGTTTTCGATTACACTAAAATAGAAATAAATTTTAAAAAGTTAAAGGGGTGGACGTATGAGAGATCCAAGAATCACGCAACTCGCCGACGGATTGATCAATTATTCGGTCGAATTGAAGCCAGGGGAACGCGTTCTAATCGAAAATTTTGGTGTCGAGGAATCGCTCGTCGAAGCGCTTGTCGAGAAGGCGTACGAAGCCGGGGGGCATCCGTTCGTCTTGTTGAAAGAGAGCCGTATTTTGCGTAAGCTCTACAGCGGAGCAAGCCGAGAGCAACTTGAGCTCATGGCCGACATCGAGCGCAAACAAATGCAGGCCATGGACGCCTATATCGGACTTCGGGCCGGTGACAACATTAACGAGTTATCAGACGTTCCGGCCGAGCAACAAAAACTCGTCGGGGCCACCATCGGTAAAATGCATACCGAAGACCGCGTCAAAGGAACGAAATGGGTCGTGCTGCGTTACCCGTCCCCATCGATGGCGCAACTCGCCGGCAAATCGACCGAGGCGTTTGAGGACTTCTACTTCAACGTCTGTACGCTCGATTACGGCAAGATGGACCGGGCCATGGACGCACTCGTCACGCTCATGAACGAGACCGACCGTGTCACGATCAAAGGGCCAGGAACGGACCTCAGCTTCTCGATCAAAGATATCCCGGCCATCAAGTGTTCGGGTCAGATGAACATCCCGGACGGTGAAGTGTTCACAGCGCCGGTCAAAGACTCGATCAACGGCGTCATCACGTATAACACGCCATCTCCATATCATGGCTTCACCTTCGAGAACGTGTCGTTGACGTTCCAAGACGGAAAAATCGTCAACGCGACGGCGAATGACACCGACCGAATCAATGACGTGTTCAATACGGATGAAGGCGCACGCTACGTCGGCGAATTCGCCATCGGCGTCAACCCGTACATCCAACACCCGATGAAAGATATCTTGTTCGATGAGAAAATCGACGGCAGCTTCCATTTCACACCAGGCCAGGCATATGACGACGCCTATAACGGGAACGACTCTTCAATCCACTGGGATCTCGTCAACATCCAACGTCCTGATTATGGCGGCGGCGAGATTTGGTTCGATGACGTATTGATTCGCAAGGACGGACGCTTTGTCGTCGACTCGCTCTTGCCACTCAATCCAGAAAATTTGAAATAACAAAAAACAAGCGTGCCGCAATCGGCACGCTTGTTTTCATTATAGCTTCGTCTTTTTGCCGAGCGCTGCCGACATCATCCAAATCTCTTTCTCGAGTCGCTCGATATGAGAGACGAACGTGTCTTCGATGGCTTCGTCCCCGTCTTCGAAGTTTTCCATCGCGTCTTGCATCTCTTGACGGATCTGTTTGAAGTCACTGATCACGTCCTTGATCATTTGATCGGTATCCGCATGGCGATCCCCTTCTTGCAACGTCGAATGTTCGAGATATTCTTTCATCGTCGCATACGGTTCGCCGTCATTCATCAAGAGCCGCTCCGCCACGTCATCGTACAGTTCAGCGACGAGGTTATACAGTTCCTCCAACTTTTCATGGTACGTGAAGAAGTGAGGTCCGCTAATGTACCAGTGGTAGTTATGCAGTTTGACGAATAAGAGGCCATAGTTGGCCACCTCTTTGTTCAATGTGCTCAATGCGCCTTGGCTTGCCATCATTAACATCTCCTTTTCCAAATTCAGTCGCTAATACTATTACCGTCTTGACTTGATGTTAAACACAAAAAAGCGAACGGCATCAGCCATTCGCTCTCGATTCACGCTTCGAGTTGGACGTGATTCTCGTATTCACGTTGGTACGTTTGAATGTCTCCGGCTCCCATGAACAGGAGAACCGCGTCTTTATGTTGACTTAAGACACTGACCCCGCCCCGCTTCAAGACGTTCGCGCCTTCGATACGCGATTGCAAGTCTTCGATCGTGACGGTACCTTCTTGTTCGCGAGCCGAACCGAAGATGTCACACAAGTACACCGCGTCCGCTTCGGCTAATGCCGCAGCAAAATCATCCATGAATGACTTCAGGCGTGTATACGTGTGTGGTTGGAAGATGGCTACAACTTCACGGCCGGCGTATTTTTTACGTGCCGCTTCGACTGTCGCGCTGATTTCCCGTGGATGGTGGGCATAATCATCCACTAACACTTGGTTTCCGAGCGTCGATTCGCTGAAACGACGTTTCACGCCGTTAAACGTCTCGAGGCGGTCTTTAACCAATTCTTTCGGTAAGTTCTCATAGTCACACGTCGCGATGACGGCAAGGGCATTCAAGACGCTGTGGTTGCCATATCCCGGAATGCGGAACGTCCCATAGAAGTCGTCACGCAAGTAGACGTCAAACGTTGTTCCGTTGTCCGTCGAGTTCACGTTCTCGGCACGGAAGTCGTTATGGGCACCGAAACCGTAATAGACGATTGGCACGTTTGCTTGAATGTGTTGCAGGTTCTCATCATCGCCACAAGCGATGATGCCTTTTTTCACTTGCTTCGCCATCTCTTGGAACGCATCGATGACGTCATCGAGACCCGAGAAATAATCCGAGTGATCGAAGTCGATGTTCGTCATGATAGCGTAGTCTGGACGGTAGTATAAGAAGTGACGCTTGTACTCACATGCTTCGAAGACAAAGTTCTTCGAGTCTTCGACCCCTTCTCCTGTGCCATCGCCAATCAAGAACGACGTCGGCTCGATGCCGCGCATGACGTGAGCCAACAAACCTGTCGTCGATGTCTTACCATGAGATCCCGTAATGGCGACACTCGTGTAGTGGTCGGCCAATTCGCCGAGAAACTCATAGTATTTGTATATCGTCAATCCGAGCTCGCGCGCTCGAACGACTTCAGGGTGATCGTCAGCGAAGGCGTTGCCCTGTACGACGATTTGCCCTTCGGTAATATTTTCAGGATCAAACGGAAGGATTTCAATTCCTTTGCGATTCAATGCTTCTTCAGTAAAAAATGCTTTGTCAACGTCCGAACCTCGGACCTCATTGTTCATGTCATTTAAAATTTGAGCTAAAGGACTCATGCCCGTTCCTTTAATTCCGACGAAGTGATAACGGTTCATCTGTAAATAGCCCCCCTAATTCATTGCGGTCTGTTGAAAAAATGCGACAAACCTTTGTCATTATAGCAAAACTCCAGGAGTCATGCTATTACAGATTATTGTTTTTTTTCGCCAAACGACGACTCTTATACATCGCCATCCGGTCTTGCGGTGTCATCATGACATTGAGCGGAGGGCCTTCCGCTTTATACGAGACGCTCATCGCAGGCGTCAACTCTTCTTCGTCAGGCACTTCAATCGGTTCATCAGTCTGTAATGTTTTCGCAACATCTTCGACAACCGGGGCCACCGTCTCAACCGGCGCATCGAGCGAAACGTCCTCTTCGGTCACGTCTTGCTTTTCTTCTCGGACGGCAATCTTCGATGATTTCAAATCGGTCGAACCCATGAACACAGAGGCGAACCCGCTCTCTACAATCGAGACTTCCCCGAGGAGCGGTTTAGTATCTTGTTCAGCTGTCTCGTCTTCAGAGACGAACGGGCTTTCCTCAATCGTTTCCGTGGAAATAATCGTCTCTTCGCTTGGCGCATCCGCGTGCTCGGACACCATTTCCTCAAGCGTCTCCGCTGATGGCGATTCGTCCGCTGCGACATCGAGGTCAGGCTGTGACGTCGGCGCATCATCGACGGTCGGCACGGATTTGTCTACTGAATCAACCACGGGTTCATCCACTGATTCCATCACGGATTCGTCTAATGACTCCACCACCGGTTCATCTACGGAATCAATTACCGGTTCGTTCTTAGGCTCAGGCTCTACGGTTGGCGGCACCGCTTCTGACACTTCCTCTACCGGGACGGCCACTCGCTTTGCTTGGCGGATCGCTGAATCGTCACGCGTCTCCGGAGAATGTTCAGTCGGCAGAATGATTTTCGGTTTCGGTCGGGCGTATCCATAAATCGGAGATGGCACATCCGACGGTACAAATTCATCCTTCGGCTCGGGCTTCGGTGCAGGCGCACCTTTCTTCCCTTCCTGGGATAGTTCGCGTCGAATTCGGTCTGCTTGTTGTTTTAATGAACGTTCATATGCATCCATACTTGATTCCTCGCTTTTTCACTCAATCCTATTTAGCAAAAAATCGGTCGAATTTAGCGACCGATTTCAAATGCTTTCCCTACTTCATATTCGTCATCCAATACGAGAATCCCTTTTTCTTGCGGTGCATCAGGTAAGTTCAATTCTCGCGCTGAACAAATCATCCCGTGTGAACTTTCACCTCGTAACTTCGATGGACGAATGATTAAACCAGACGGCATGACCGCTCCCGGTTTCGCGACGACGACTTTTTGGCCGGCCGCGACGTTCGGTGCGCCGCAGACAATCTGGACATCACCTTGATCGGTCTCAACTTGACAGATCGACAATTTGTCCGCATCCGGGTGCTTCTCAGCTTCTTTGACGTAGCCAACGACAAATTTCGGGGTGAAGTCCACGCCCGAAAGCTCGGCTTCGATATTTTGTTTACGCAAGATGACACCGAGCGTCTCAATCAACTCGGCCGTCAACTCGACCGGCCCGTGCCAGTCGCTGACGTCAAAATAATTACTGGCATTGAAGATGTTATAGCCATTGACTTTTCCCGTCGTCGATTTGACGATGGCGACATCATCTTTCCGTTCAACGACTTGGTGGTGGCGATCGCCTTCTCTTAACAAGACCATGAGGACATCGCCGATTCCTTCACGGTTATAAAAAGCATTGATTTGCATACGTAAAAACGCCCCTTCTTTCAAACTAGACACAAATAGTTTAGCAGATTATGCGTCCGTTGGTGGGTTCTTTTTTCCGACAATGAAAATTGGTTCGAGAACGCCGTCCTCATAATGGAAAGAAAGAGCCGTCACCGGAATCCGCCCATTCGTGAAAAAGTCGAACATGAGCTGTTGCATCGCATCATAACCTTGATCGTTGCGGATGTCCGCGATGATCATCACGTCCTGATGCGGTACCCCGACGAGCATATCGCCTTCGATACGGCGCTCCATGACCCGCAAAAACTCATCATTTAAAATCCGTGACGCTTCATACCCGTCCCGAGCAGCCAGAAAATAGAACGTATTCCCGGCCACGGTATCTTCTTTTAAATCGGTCGGCAACTTCTTGACGTTGTCCCGTGCCAATTCGTCAAGACGCGTCAAAGGCATCCCGCCCAAATGCCGCTCTTCGATCAAGCGATAGCCGTTGCCCAAATCGAGTGCATAAAAGACAGCCGTCTCAGCTGTATGTGGCGTCATCGCGAGTGCTTCCCCACGCTTCGTCTCCGTCGAGAACGAGGCCGAACGGATGACGGGATAAATGTTGGCTTCATTGCCAGCGAGTGTGACCGCATCGTCGGCCGAGAGCGCTGTCTTGATGTAGTCGACGACCTCTTCAATGGCGACTTCTCCCCGGACTTTCGCTTTCGCTACGAGCGGGGCGAGACGGATGTTGACGCCGAACCGGTCCGTGGACCGCTCGATGCGCAACACCTCGTTCTCACGGTCATACGAGGTCCGGTACCCTTCCGTAAACCGGCGTTCGAGATGGCGACGTAATTCATTCCGTTCCATCTAGCTCACCCTAACCCATGAAGGAAGGCTTCGACTTGCTCAGGCGTCTTCCGTTCGCGTCCGACATAGCGGTCGACTTCTTGTCCGCCGTTGAAGGCGACAAAGCTCGGAATCCCAAAAATGTCGAGCTCTTGTGCGAGCTCCATCCAGTCGTCACGATCGACGTAGTAAAACTTCCAATCCTCGAATTTCGCTTCGATGTCTGGCATGAACGGATCGAGGAAACGGCAATCACCGCACCACGTCGCTGAAAACATCAAGATGCTCTTCCCTTGTTTTGCTTCTGTATACTCGTTCATCGTTGTCAATTGTAACATGTTCACCACTCCTGTTCTTTTTTCCCCATTCATGATAGCATAAGTCCGTTGTCACATTCCGCTCTCATGTTTTATGATCATCGGGAGCGAAGACTACGTGAAAAAGGTGAAGTCATGACAAAATGGACACGTGAACAGTTGAATCCAGAAATGAAACATCCGCTCGAGCAACTCGTCGGCGTCATCGGCATGCTGGCGATTCTGCGCTACGGCTACTTGTTCATCGATACGGACAAGACGCGAGGTGAGATTTTAGTATGGCTCGTCGTCGGGTTCGCCGTGATTTACATACTCGAACGGGTCGGCAAACGCCTCGTCCGTGCCTTGCCGATCATTCGAAAACGGTTTTTACTCCCCGTCTATGTCGTCTTGCTCGTCTTATTCTTGGCGAGCTTCCGCGTCCCTCGTGAAACCGTCGAGACCGTCCGAAATCTTTTCGGTTGGTGAACGAAAGAGAGCGTCCCGCTTATTCGCCGGGACGCTCTCTTTCGTGTCGCTCAATATTCGATTTTCATATCGTTCGGCCGAATCCGATTCATCCGGACCAACACTTGATAGACCGCATAACTGAGCACTGCCGGACCGACAATCAAAAAGCCGAAGACGACGATGAACATGTGCCAACTGAAGCCCATCGTCTCGAGCATGACAATCGGACCGACGAGTCCGCTCGTCCCCATCCCGGCACCAGCCGCGACGCTCTCGAGCTCGAACAACAGAATCGCGATTGGGGCGAGCACCGCCCCCGCTATCGTCGGCGGCAACAAGATCCAAGGATTCTTCACGATATTGCCGACTTGAAGCATAGAAGTACCAATCCCTTGGGCGATCGCACCGCCGATGCCATTGTCCCGATAACTCGTGATCGCAAAGCCAACCATCTGGGCGGCGCAGCCAACCGTCGCCGCGCCTGCCGCGATGCCGCTCAAGCCAAGCATGAGCGCGATGGCCGCACTCGAGATCGGTGCCGTGAGCGCGAGTCCCATCAGTGTCGCGACGACGACGCCCATGAATAAAGGCTGCTGTTCCGTGCCCCACTCGATCCACGTCCCGAGCTGCGTCATGAACAAGCCGACATACTTACCGATATAGGTTGCAGCCAAATAACCCACGCCAATGGTCGTGAACGGCGTGACCAAAATATCAAGTTTCGTCGATTTCGAGACGAGTTTGGATACCTCGACAGCGAGCAACGTCGCCACATAACTGCCGGCTGGCCCGAACTCGTAACCGAACGCCCCGACGACGAGCGCCGAGAACAAGATGAGCGGCGGTGCTTGAAGCGCATAGGCGATTGCAATCCCGATGGCCGGACCGGTCAAGCCGATGGCCACATCACCAATCTCGATGAGCGTCGACCCGAAACCGGACAGACTCGTTTCGAGCAATTGTCCACCCGCCGTCTTCATGATCAAGCCGATGATGAGCGTACTGAATAAGCCGAGTGCCATATAACTGAGTGCCGTCACAAAATAAAGCGACGGACTGAGCGTGATCCCTTTTTTCTTAAACATGGAAATCCCTCTTTCCTGTCTTGTCAGTCGTAAAGTTTCTGTCTTCACACTTTTATCAGTATAAGCGTTTCTCGGGAAATTTCAATATAAAAAACGCCACTACACGAGTGACGTTCTCCCTACCTTTAGCGTGAAGCTCGAAGCGTCTCCATCGTCGAACGATCGAGGCGTTTGACGAGCGCCTTGAGTAGCGCTTTCGCCGCATCATAGTCGTCCGTATGCAGAATCGAGGCGTGTGTATGGATGTAACGCGCCGCGACACCGATCACGGCCGTCGGGACCCCTTCCCCGCTCATATGGATGCGGCCTGCGTCCGTTCCACCTGGCGAGACGAAGTACTGCGTTTTGATGTTTTCATCAGACGCCGTGTCGAGTAAGAAGTCACGCATCTCTGGAGACATGACCATGACCCGGTCAAGGATTCGGATAAGCGCCCCTTCCCCGAGTTGGCCGAACTCCGTCTTATTGCCAGACGCATCGTTGGCCGGTGACGCGTCGAGGACGAGCGCGACGTCCGGACGAATCATTTCGGCTGCCGTTTGCGCTCCACGGAGTCCGACTTCTTCTTGGACAGTCGCACCCGAGAACAAGATGTTCGGATGATCGGCTTTTGTCGTCTCTTCGAGCAACTCGACCGCCAGACCAACCCCATAACGGTTATCCCATGCTTTGGCCATAATCTTTTTCGGATGTTTGAGCGGCGTGAAGTCGCTTGTCGGCACAGCCGGAAGACCCGGACGGACACCCCATGACTCGGCTTCTTCTTTCGTATCGGCGCCAATGTCGATAAACATCTGTTTCATGTCCATCGGTTTACTCATTGCGTCCGGTCCGAGCAGGTGCGGAGGTGTCGATGCGACGACGCCCGGAATCAATCCATCGTTCGTCACGATATCAAATCGTTGCGCCATGAGCACTTGGCTCCACCATCCACCGAGCGGCTGTATGTATAGCATCCCGTTTTCTGTGATCCGGGTGACCATGAACGCGACTTCGTCCATATGTCCAGCGACCATGATGCGTGGTCCCGCCTCGTCCCCGACCCGTTTCCCAAAGATCGAGCCGATGCCATCCGTCATGACTTCATCGACATGCGGTGTGATTCGGTCACGAACAAACTGACGAACCTCTGATTCGAATCCAGGTGCGCCCGGAAGTTCTGTCAACGTCTTGAATAAGTCTCTCGTTTTTTGTTCCATTTCCATCCATCCCTTCAACCGTTCTTGTTTCATTATATACAGAACTTTTCGGCAGATGCGAATGGTTTTCGTTCCAATGGGGTACAGGTTTTGGTACGATGTACATGATAGCCATAGTTCAAGGGGAGGTAGTCATATGAAGAAAAGGTATTGGTTAGTTGGGATCGGGGTTGCCATCGCGGCCGCACTTATGACGAAAAAAGTGTTAGATGAACGAAGCTTATCGGCCGAGGACGCGCTCGAGTACACGAAACGGGCATTCTCAGCCAAAGGTCACGTTCAAGGCGCATGGATCTCGGCATCACCTGAGATTTACACGTATGACGGACGTGAGTATGACGTCTTTAAAGGCGGCATCTCGGTTCTCGAGAACGACGAAGAGAAGACGTACCAATTTACAGTCGATTCAGAGACTGGCGCTTTACTTGAATATGCATGATGTGGGGTCGGCGATGACATTCGCCGACTTTTTTTGTTTAATCTGGGCGAAAGAGTGGAAAATTGAATATGGTACTTTTCAAACTCAAAAAGGAGTGATCCCACGTGAAGAAACTGATCGGTGAAGCAAACGAGCTCGTGTCACAAATGGTCGAAGGAATGGTCCATGCCCATCCTGAACTGTACGGTCGTGTGGAAGGATTCAACGTCATCTGTCGTGCTGACGGGGCCAAGTCCGGAAAAGTCGGACTCGTCTCGGGTGGAGGCAGCGGTCATGAACCGGCCCACGCCGGTTATGTAGGTGACGGGATGCTCGATGCCGCTGTATGCGGTGAAGTGTTCACGTCCCCGACCCCGGACATGGTGCTCGAAGGCATCAAAGCGGCCGATGGAGGAAACGGGGTATTACTCGTCGTCAAAAACTATGCAGGTGACGTCATGAACTTCGAGCTCGCCGCCGAACTTGCGGATGCCGAAGGAATTAAAGTCGACCACGTCGTCGTCGCAGACGATGTCGCCATCTCGAACAAGGAAGATCGTCGCGGTGTTGCCGGGACCGTGTTCGTGCATAAGATTGCCGGTGCGGCTGCAGCGAGCGGGAAATCACTCGCCGAAGTGAAAGCGCTTGCAGAGAAGGTCGCGGCAAACGTTCGCTCGATGGGTATGGCTGTCGAACCTTGTTACATGCCGGTGAGCGGCAAGCCAGGTTTTGATTTGAATGAAGAAGAGATGGAAATCGGCATCGGGATTCACGGGGAGCGCGGCGTCGAACGGAAGCCGACGACGAACGTCGATGCCATCGTGGATGACCTGCTCGACCACTTGAAAAAAGAAGTGAGTCCTGGCGAAGTTGCCGTTATGGTCAACGGTATGGGCGGTACGCCATTGTCTGAATTGTACGTGACGTATCATTTCGTCGCGAAAAAATTAGAAGATGCCGGCTACACGTTGAAACGGAAATACGTCGGCAACTATATGACATCCCTCGAGATGCACGGGTTCTCGATCACTCTCTTGCCGCTCGACGAAGAAATGACGGGTTATCTCGATGCACCGTCGGCGGCACTCGGTTTCAAACTCTAATCCAATGAATGAGGTGTTTATGCAATGTTGACGATTGATGGGTTCAAGCAAGCATTACGACACGCCCAATCCGAGATTGAGGCGAACAAGGATACACTGACCGACCTCGACCGCGCCATCGGCGACGGAGACCACGGCATCAACATGTCGCGCGGCTTTGAAGCGGTCGTCGCCGTACTCGATGACGACTATGCCAGCCTTGGCGACTTGAGCAAGAAAGTCGGGATGACGCTCATGTCGAAAGTCGGCGGCGCAGCCGGTCCGCTATACGGGTCGGCATTCGTCAAGGCTGCACCTAAGTTTGGTGACGCGACCGAGGCCGATTTCAAGCTCGTTAAAGAAGCGCTTCTTGAGGCGTCGACAGCGATCAAGGCGCGCGGGAAGTCAGAAGTTGGCCAGAAGACAATGGTCGATGTGTGGGAACCGTTCTTGTCTGACTTGAGCGAGGCTGACGATTTTGATGCCAAACTCGACCGCCTCGTCGGCGAGACCGAAGATATGATCGCCACGAAAGGACGGGCATCTTATTTCGGTGAAAACTCACGCGGTACGGTCGACCCTGGCGCACTCTCGAGTTCCATCGTGTTGAAAGCGATTATGAAGGAGGTTGAGTGACATCGTAGAGCTCATCATCGTATCCCATAGCGCTAAAATCGCTGAAGGGATTCAAGACTTGATGAAAGAGATGGCCCCCGCCGTTCCGATCCATTTAGCGAGCGGGCTTGAGGACGGTAGCATCGGGACAGATGTGACCCGTATCCTCGAGGCAATCGAGGCCGTCGACAAAGAAGCGCTCATCTTATCCGATATCGGTTCGGCCACGATGAACGCAGAACTCGCTGTCGATATGTATGAAGGCGATAAAACGATTCAGTTCTATGACGGTCCGATCGTCGAGAGTGCCTTCGTCGCTTCCGTCTCATCCGGTAACGGCATGGATGTCGCTCAAATCGTCGAACAATTGAAAATGGCATAAAAAAAGAGCCTCGCGGCTCTTTTTTTAACGTGGGTTATCGTTTTTCTCATAAATCGGGTTCATGAACTCGGTCGTCGAGTAGAAACGTGGAACAACCACGAACAAGATGACTACCGGGATCGCGATTAAGAGTAGCAAAATCAACACAGGCAACCAATAGACAATTTGTTGTCCGAGCATGTCGATGTTCGCATCCGCAAATTCAGTCGCGCCTTCGACTTCTGCGAGGTCAGCTGTTGCGAGGATTTTGTTGTCCGTCGCATCATAGTAATGGAACTCGGTCTTACGTGTGATGAAGATGCCGTCACGAATCGTATCAATTTCAACGACCGCCGCGATGACTTCATTGCCATTCGAATGACGGAGCGTCTCTTCTTTTACGATTTCAGCCGTTCCTTCTTTGTAGTCATAATGCGTGGCTTTCAGATCCTCTTCAAGGGCGTCCAAGAACGCCTCGTTTGCCGAGGTATTAAGTGGTGCGATTGTTAGAATGAAGATTAGTGCAAGCAGGCTTGCCCATGCTTTTTTCAACATCCCCATGTTCCCCCTTCTCTAATTCCAGTTTAGCGTCATTCCTATTGTACCAAGAAGAAAGAAAAAAGTGTGAAGAAAATGCTATTAAAATAAGAAAAAAGCGTGTCAAATTTTCGGACGGAAAGCTGCCTCCATCCGATAAATCGGTTGTCCCATGGCGCTGAAGCGCTCTTCGTACTCGGTGCGCACGTTATCCGCCGGTTCGTTCACATGTAAATCAAGTGAAATATCTGTGAAGTACATGCCGTATTGGCTCATGCTTTCGAGCGAATATTCGAATAACCCCCGGTTATCCGTCTTGAAATGAATCTCGCCTCCGCGTGGCAACACAGCCTCGTACGTGGCGAGGAACGTTTTATACGTCAAACGACGTTTCGCATGGCGTGTCTTCGGCCATGGATCGGAGAAGTTCAAATAGACGCGATCGACTTCACCGGCTTCGAAGTAGTCGACGAGTTGCTTGGCATCAACAGTCAACACGCGGACGTTTGGCATCGGTGTCTCGACGAGCTTTTGCACGATCGATACGGCGACGCTCTCGAATAACTCGATGGCGATGAAGTTGACGTCCGGGAACTGTTGGGCCATCCCTAAAATGAATTGCCCTTTCCCCGAACCGACCTCGATGAAGAGCGGATTGTCGTTCTTAAATTCTGCTTTCCAGTTCCCTTTTAACGTTTCAGGATGAGTGATAAAGACGTGTTCTTGAGCTTCCATATATTCTTTGGCCCAAGGTTTGTGACGTAAACGCATGTTTTTCCAACCTTTCGTTCAAGAAATGTTCAAGTTTATGCTGACTAGCCGCTTCGTGCGAGCAGTCCCCTTGCGATTATACACGAAATCATTGTTTAATGAACATGAATCATCCTTCACAAGGAGGTTATATCGATGAGCACGTTGGATCAATTTTTAATTTTTTACGCGGCCCCGCTGACGTTTTTCGGCGCCGTCATCGCCACGTTCGTTTGGGCGTATTTCATGAAACCTGATGATGTCTAATGCATATGGAAAGGGATGGCTCACGCTCGTGATCCATCCCTTTTTTCATTGTGTCCGTTCATCTGCCTCATCGAGCAGTTCACGGAGCACGGTCAATCCTTCTGCCCGGGCGATACCGTTCTGTTCCCCATACAACGTGAGAACCGTCTGGGCAATCGCATACCAGTGCATCCGGTAATGGAGCTCTGACGTGTAACGAATGCCGTAATGGCTAAACCACGTCTCCCACTCCGCCTCATCGACATAACTGTAAACGACCATCGCCAAGTCAAAGGCACGGTCGGCGATGATGGCGTCATCCCAGTCGGTCAAATACAATAGACCCGTCTCGTCCTCGATCCAGTTATTATGGTTAAGGTCCGAATGGCAGACGACAAGTTCACGTTCGTCATCGATCGGTTGATGCATAGTGAGCCAACGGACCGCTTCATCAATCGTCACATCCGCCTCGTCTTGCTCATAGGCGGCACATTGCCGAAGCAATAGCGTCGACGTGACCGGTGTATGATTCAATTGCTGCAGCATGAATAATAGCTCTTTCGAATGATGAATCTTCCCAAGCTGTGCCGCCACATCAGACCGTTTCATATCGGTTGGCGATAGCTCACGACCTTCGATGAACTGTTGGGCACTGAGGACGTCGCCGTTGAACATCCGCTTCGTCCACAGCAATTTGGGGACGATGCCTTCGGCGGAAAGAATGGCTAAAAACGGGGACGAGTTCCGTTTGACAAAGATTTTTTGTTGGCGCGTCGTCGCTACGTACGCTTCGCCTGTAATCCCACCTGCGGAAGCCACCGTCCACTCTTCACCGAGCGCACCGATTATATCTGAATACATATTCATCACGCTCAAATCTCATTAAGAATTACAAAGATACAATCACCATATTAACACGCGATAATCGTCATTGACAACGACTCGACTTGAATCTCACGCGGATTTCGTGCAATCGGGACGAGGCTCGCCGTTTCCCCTTGCACATAAACGTTCCAGTCTCCGTCGGCATGAAACGTCACGTCACCGAACGTTCCGTTCAAATAGACACGGACGCGTTGCCACGCATCGTAGGAATGGCTCGCCGTCAACTCATAGGCGATCACGCCTGGAGGCGACGGAAGGAACTTGAATTGCTCCACGACTTTCTGCCGACTATCGTAACGGAAACACGTATGACGGCGCCGCAATTTCAGCAGCGTCTTCACGAATTCGACCTCACTCTGACGCTCGTCCCGCAAATCCCAATCGAAGTGATTGATTCGGTCCGGTGCGTTGTAACTATTTTCGACCCCTTGTTTCGTCCGACCGAACTCCTGGCCTGCATGGAGGAACGGGACGCCTTGCGACGTGATGACGATGGCCGTGGCGAATCGTTGCATCCGTAATCGCACCGCCTCGTCCATATCCTCACACGATAAGAGCAATTTATCGTAGGTCGTGTAATTGTCATGCGCCTCGACGTAATTGATTGTATATTGCGGGCTCGGGAATCGTCCGACGGTGACGTTCGGGATTTGAACCGCTCCCGTGATGCACTCTCGAAGCTCCCATTCCCGCCATTCGTTACCAGAGACGAAACCGCGTTCGCGGTCATTGAACGTCGACCCTTTTAACGCGTCCCGCATCATGTCATTGAAGTGCCCGATTCGAGGCATAAAGGCGGCGTTATGGGACGAGGCTTTCAACGATGGGCTGAGCGGTGTCGCCAAATCCCATCCTTCCCCGTAAATCAAGATTGAACGATCAATCTTATCAAGCGAAGCCCGAACTTGATTCATCGTCTCGACATCATGGATCCCCATCAAGTCGAACCGGAAACCGTCAACGTGATACGCCTCGGCAAAGAAAGTCACACAATCGACAATCATCCGCCGCATCATGTATCGTTCCGAGGCCGTGTCATTCCCAACCCCAGTCCCGTTCGCGACCGTCCCGTCATGTTCATAACGGAAATAGTAGTAAGGGACGAGCGCTTCGAGCGAGGATTGTTCACGGATAAAGACATGGTTCATGACGACATCGACGACGACCCGCATCCCGTGACGATGCAGTTCCTCGACCATATGAGCATATTCTAGAATTCTCGATAACGGCTCGGCTGGGTCTGAGGCGTAACTCCCCTCTAACCCGAACCAATGAATCGGGTCGTATCCCCAATTGTATGGCATCCGGATCGACTCATCGACGCTGCCGAAGTCATGGACAGGCAACAGTTGCAGATGGGTGACCCCGAGTTCTTTCAAATAATCGAAGCCGGCACTGTTCTCGCCTCTCGTTCTCACTCCGGTCTCGACGATGCTGCCATACAAACCTTGCATCTGACTCATCGAGGACGGATGGCTCGTGAAGTCCCGGATGTTCAGTTCATAGATGACCGCATCGGTCGCTTTCCGAAGCGGCGGCCGTTCCGTCGGCGTGACATGGGCGGCGACATGCGCCTCGACATCGATCAATACGCCAAATTCGCCATTCAGGCTGACGGCTTTCGCGTAAGGATCGACGACCTCGTTCGTTTCGACTGGCGTCTTGACGTACAGTCGATAATAGTGACCTTCATAAAACCGAGGCACGTCGGCATGCCAGACACCACGGCTCTCTTTAGACATACGAAACCGCTCGATTTCACGATGTGTCGTCGAGTCGTGGATGACGAGCCAAATCGAGAACGCGACGGGAGACCAAACGTATGCCTCGATCGAGTGTTCGGAAAAAGTGAGGCCGAGCGGTCCGTCATAGGCATAACGGCGTTCGAACTCGTCCGTATGCACGATTTCACGTGGCACGACGACAATCGTTTTATGTCCGGGGTGAAATACAGTATAGACCGCTTCAAGCGTGACCGGTCGCGCCAATCGGATATCTCGCTCAATCGTACCGGCCTCTGTCGTCCATTCATTGAGCACCACATAGTCGACCGGTCGACCGTTCTGTTCAATCTGTACTGGAACGGATTCATATTCGGCGATGACTTCCAGTCGAATCGTCTCGAACGAGAGCAAAGATGCCCGTTCAATCGTCACATGTGACGTCGTTTGCTGCTCTGGTGTGTGATGCATACGCGTTCCATCCTCTCCAACCTACTGGTCCAAAAATTGTCGAAACGGCATCTGGGCTGTCGCATCTAGTAGTTTCGCCACATCTCGAATTTGTTGGGCTTTGACGATCGGTGCCCTCGTGTTCACTTGTTTCAGCCACGACTCATAATCAGAGCGTGAAATGAACTGAGTCGACCGTGTCTCGGGCACGTGATCGAAATAGCCTTCTGGGGCCACCGTGACTTTTTGGATGACCCCGTCATAGGACGGAAGAAACTGTCGAATGATTTCTTCAGTGCGCGTCAATGCAATGAGCGGATTGACTACACGTTTATTTTCCCCTTTGAGCGGTTGATGAATCCATGTCTTATGCTTTGAGATGTGATAGATGCTCCGATCCCCGTCAAGCCATTCGACCAAATACAGATGTGACGGTCCAATGATAAGATGGCTCAATTCGACAGTTGCCCCGTTCCATTCGACAACTGGACGATACATGAAGAAGTGTTGGTCGTTCCATTCGGTCACCATCTTGCGATAACCGTATTCACGAAGGAACGGCAAGAACGGCATGTCTGCTTCGGTCGCCCCTTCACACGCGAACTGCAACTTCTGGATGTGGCGACGGTTCGCGAGGAGCGCCTGGAACTGCGTCTCCGAGAGCGGGGTCGGTTCGAGCTCGATACGTTCCGTTCGACGCCAAAATTTCCACCACGGGTTCTCGAACTCCATGATCTCGGGTGGATTCAACCGATTGGACTCATGCAGGCGGCGCATACGGGCGACATCGGACTCGACGTATTCTTGGAAACGATTGAACTGATCGAGCATATTTCGTTCATATTTAGATGTCACGTCAAAAATTTTAATCGGGATCGCCATGTGTCCTCCTCTGACCGCTGTAACGGAAATACTTCAACTGCCTCATAGGCAGGGGTGTGGTTCGGATTGATTCGATAAAGGATGACGGCTTCGATCGACTCTTCGATCTTAAACGTCGGGGGGATGTGTGGAATGATCGTTCCGGTGTCCCACTTTTTGGCGAGCGTGACGTGCGGGACGAACGGTTTCCGGTCGAGTGACGCGATCTCTTCAGACAGCTTGCGCCGGAGCGTCCCGGTGAGCGCCGTCAATTCCGCAGACGAATCCGGGACGATCGTCAATACTCGAGGACGATCTGGTCTCCCGAAGTGATCAATTTGTTGGAACGTCAGTGAAAACGGAGCCGTCACTTCCGTCACGTCACGCGTGATCTCTTTGACCGCCTCGACTTCATCATCGTCCAATGCGCCAAGAAACTGAAGCGTCAAATGGAATTCTTCCGGCCGATACGTCCGGCGATACGAATAAAACGGCAAGATGTCCCGTTGAACGCGTACGAACTCCGCCTCCTCCATCGGTAGCGCTATAAAGTAATGTGTCGACATCGGAATCATCCTTTCTCACGAAACCGTCTCAACCCTAAGAATAAAATCGCGCCAATCACACTGACGACTGTGTACATCCAAAATACACCGATAATGCTGTTCACTTCAATGATGATTCCGCTCAACTGATTGAACGCGGCCGTCGCCAAACCTGAAGTAACTGCCATATAGACGCCAATCGCCGTCGAGGTGACGTTTCGGCTGACAAGGCTTCGCACAAACTGAAGCGCGACCGGAATGAGCAGGCCGACGACGAGCCCTTGGACGATGGCGAGCAGCCAGACGACCCACAGTTCTGGTTCGAGTGCGAGCCAACCGTTGCGGAGCGCTGAAACTAACGCCGCTCCCGCAAGTACGTTGACCGTCCCAAGACGTTCGACGATTTGATACGCCACTTTCATGAACGGGATCTCACAAAGCACGGCCACTAAAAACAACGTCCCGACGAGCGTCGTCGAGCCGCCGATACTCGTCACGTATATCCCGAAGTAATAGTTGTTCGCATAGATTGGACCGAAGACGAGCATGCCCCCAATCAAAAAGGCGATGAACGGGGCGTTCCAGACGGCCGACCAAGCGAACGGGGCGACCGTCGTCGCGCGCGTTGCAACCGGTTCGGCAATCGTCCTTAACACGATGCTGCCGGCCACGAGTACGATGGCGCTGAGCAAAAATGTGCTCGCAAGACCCCACGTCGTATCCGCGATTCGTCCCATCATGAAAACGGCGATGGCGAAACCGGCCGATCCGAATAGACGGATGGCTCCATAATCAATTTTGACACGGGCCGTATAATCGAGCGTCATCATATCGATAAGCGGGATGTGCGCGCATTGGAACACCGACCAGGCGACCATCAAGAGCACGATCCAAACGTAATCGGTCGCGAACAAGAACGTGATGGAAAGGGCGGCCGCCCCGATCATGGCGATACCGAGCCACGCCCGGACACGGCCCGTCCGATCGGCAAGCATGCCCCATAACGGCTGGACACCAATCGAGAGGATCGGCATGATGGCGACAATCGTCCCGACCTGACCCGGAGACAAATCAAAGCGTGCCTGCGAGAAGAAAAGTGCCATGTAAGGAATGAGGGCCCCTTGTGCGAAAAAGATAGCGACATACATTGATTGAAACGATAGTTTTTGTTGGTTCACTGTAAACTTCCTTCCTAACAGACAGAGAGCCGACCGAATCAGTCAGCTCTCACGGATTATTATTTAGCGAGCTCATAAATCGCTTCCGCATAGATGGCGGCGGCGCGAAGTAAATCTTCAATTTCCATGTATTCATCGACTTGGTGCGCGACATCTTTCGCTCCTGGGAACAATGCGCCGAAGGCCACACCAGCCTCGAGCGAACGGGCATACGTTCCTCCGCCGATGGCCATCAAGTGTGCCGATTCGCCGGTTTGACGCTCATACACATCCGCCAACGTTTTCACGAGCGGATGGTCTTCGGCCACGTGGTGCGGCGGCATATGGTGACGCGTCGACAGCTCGAATCCGAACGACAAGGCGATTTCTTTCAAGTTTTGCAATCGTTCTTCAAACTTCGCGGTATACGGATAACGGATATTGACCGTCGCCGTCCGCTCTTCGCCCTGATAGCGGAACACGCCACCGTTAATCGTCAAGTCACCGGTCTCGTCGGTCGCTTCGATGCCGAGCGAAATCCCGCGTGAATCAGCAAAGACGTGGCGGATGAACTCGATGTAGCGCTCCCCTTGAATATCGAGTGGAAGCGTCAGTAGGAATCCGGCAAGTACGTAGGCCGCGTTCACACCATTATCCGGCTCCATCGCATGGGCGGCGACACCTTTCATCGTGAACGTATACGTCCCCGCTTCCCATGTGCACGTCCCGTCGGCCTCATATTTCGCAAGGTAGGCCTCAAATTTTTCTTCGAGCACATCTTCTGTCTCAAGTACCGCGGTCGCGAAATCCGGGACCATGTTCGGACGTTCTCCGCTCACGAACGAGACCAAGTGATGTTTCGAGCCGGGTACGCGCTGAATTGGGAGTTGCTTCAAGACACCGTCATACAAACCTTTTTCCGCATTAATAATCGGGAAATCAGCATCCGGTGCGAAACCGTATGTCGGCATCGCTTCCTGCTTAAAATATTCACGGACACAGCGCCATTCGCTCTCCTCGTCACAACCGGCGATGAGGCGGACACGTTTCGATAGCGGCAACCCGAGCTCTTTCACGATGCGCAACCCGTAATAAGCAGCCATCGTCGGACCCTTATCGTCATTGCTGCCGCGGGCGTACAGTTTCCCGTCCGCGACCGTCGGATTGAACGCCCCATACGTCCATCCGTCTCCGGCCGGCACCACGTCTAAGTGGCAGAGGATCCCAACGATTTCTTCGCCTGACCCGTACTCCAAATGGCCAGCGTAACCGCCGACATCTTTCGTCACGAATCCGTCACGCTCTCCTAACGCAAACATATAATCGAGGGCACGGCGGACTTCAGGACCAAACGGCTCGTTCGGTCCGGCCTTGTCTTCATCGAGGACGCTCGGGATTTGTAACAACCCTTTTAAATCTTCTAAAAACGCGTCTGTTCGTGCATCGACTTCTTGTCTCCAATTCATCTCAATCTCCCCTTTGCGAATGTTCTCTCCCTTATTAGTATATCCAAATGTTAGAAAGACGAACATTCATTTCGAAAATATTTTTTCGTTCGTCTTTTAGAAGTTTTATTATCCATTTACACGATGTTCATTCGATATTTACGTTCATAACATGTTCTTTACATTTCGATTGTTCGTTCTTTTCGCTTGCAATTCTATTTGAGAGCGGTATACTAAAGGTGTAATTTTAGAAAATAACAATTTCATATTTCATTTGTCGTCCGTAGGTTTTGTCTTTCATCATTCTACGCATTGGGAGGTCATCCAATGAAAGGTTCAACAGATCGTATGCTAACCCGCATCAAGTCCATTTATTTGTTCATTAACGAAAGGGAATGCGTCACCACTTCAGAACTAGTAGAGGAGTTTGGGATCACGTCACGCACCGTACAGCGTGATTTAAACGTTCTTGAATACAACAATCTGGTTGAAAGTCCGAGTCGGGGCACGTGGACGTCATCGAAACGTTCGCTCAAGACGGCAAATTGAATAACAAGTTACAAGGGATTCCGCACGCGGGTCCCTTTTTTTTTTGCACAAAAAAGTACGTGCCGATTGACACGTACTTCCGAATCATATGAGGAACAAGTCGACTTCCGTTTCTGTCAACTCACGGTATGCACCAGGTTCAAGCGTCGGATCGAGTTCGAGGCCACCGATTTGGACGCGCTCGAGCCGCTCCACATGTTTTCCGACCGCGGCGACCATCCGTTTCACTTGATGATACTTCCCTTCCGAGAGCGTCAAGCGAATCGTCGAGCGGCGACCGGACTTGCTGAGCAGTTCAAGTCGTGCCGGTTTCGTCGTGTAGCCGTCCTCGAGTTCGACGCCTTCGGCGAAGCGACGGACATCATCTGCCGTCATCTCCCCATCGACTTCGGCGATATATACTTTGTCGACGTGTTTACGAGGCGACATGAGCGCGTGATTGAACGCCCCATCGTTCGTCAATAGCAACAGGCCGGTCGTATCTTTGTCGAGGCGTCCGACCGGGAACAAATCGTAATGGGCATAGGCCGGGTCGATTAAATCGACGACCGTCGACTCGACTTTGTCCTCGGTCGCACTGATGACACCAGCCGGCTTGTTCATCATCAAATAGACGAATGGTTTGTACTCGACGACTTCCCCGTGCACGGTCACACGTTCCGCCTCTAAGTTGATTTGTCGTTTCGCATCTTTGACGGGCTGGTCATCGATCCGGACGGCCCCTTGTTTCAATAAAATCTTGACGTCTTTACGCGAACCATATCCCATGTTCGCCAATAATTTATCAATTCGCATTATGCTTTCCTCCGATATTGGAATCGTTTCCCTAGTAGTTTTCCGGCCAAGTGACTTCTCCAACCGAGATAGCCGTATACGACGAGGCCGATTCCGAAACCGACGACCGTAGCCAATATATCGTTCCCCCAGCTCGGCTCATCTCGGAGCGTGACGAACAACGAGCCGTATACCGCGATAAACATCGCCCCACCCATGGCAAACATGAGCATCGTCCGACGCAACAATTGCTTATACGGGAACTGGAGCGTCCGTTGAATTTTCCACACCATGAGGATGATCGCGACAATATAGCCGGCGATCGTCGCGTAACCGGCGCCGATGCCGCCGAGCGCATAGACGAACGGTACGTTGAGTGCAGCTTTCGTCAATAGTCCCATCGCCGTCGCGAAGATGGTGAAGTACTGACGATTGATCCCTTGCAGGATGGCCGCTGCCACCGAGTAATAGGCCAGGAAGAACGCACTCGGCGCATAGTGGAGCAAGTAGACCCACCCTTCCCGGTCACCCGGGAACAGTGTCCCGAACAACGGCTCGGAGAGGGCGACCAACCCGATGACGGCCGGGATGGTAACAAAGAACGACACTTGGAAGATGTGGTTCACTTGATTACGGACTTTATTCATGTCGCCGTGCGTGAACGATTTCGTGACGAGCGGAATCGTCGCCATCGACACACTTGCCGCGATCGAGACCGGAATCAAGACGATCTTATGGGCGTTCCCGGTCAAGAATCCAAACGCGGACGTCGCTTCAGCGACTGACTTGCCCGAGTTGAGCAACGTGTTGACCATCGTCAACTGGTCGACGAACTGATAGAGCGGCGTCGACAAGCCGACCATGACGATTGGGATCGAGTAACTGAGCAACTCAAGCAAGAGTGATTTCATCGAACGGACCGGCGTACCGGCCGGATTATCCGTCTGACGATGGATGTCTTTCCGTTTGCGCCAATACATGGCGAGCACGACGATACTTCCGATTGCCCCGATAAAGGCGCTGAACGTCGCAATCGTCACGGCGAGTACTTTCAACCCGTTCAACTCGGTCGTCGCCACGGCAGCGGTCCCACCGAGCGAGTCGGCGAGCGGACGAATGAGTGCCGAGTCCGAGAAGACGAACAAGACGAGCATCGTTCCGCTGAGCAGGAACATGATGCGGACGATTTGTTCGATGACTTGCGAGATGGCCGTCGGGGCCATGTCCTGATGTCCTTGGAAATAGCCGCGCACCATGCTCATCGCTGGGATGAGCAGGAGTGCGAAACTGACGCTACGCGTGACGAGCGTCAACGAGTCGATATATTGCTGATTGTTCTCCGAGTTGCGGACCATGAGTTCTGATAACCACGGTGCTGAGAAAAACAGTAATAAAAAAGCGACGACGCCGGTCACGAGCATCAGCTTCATCCCTTGACGGAACAAGCGCTGACTCGTGCCATATTCACCGAGCGCGTTATACTTGGCGATAAATTTTGAGACGGCGACAGGAATCCCCGCCGTCGAAATGGCGATCATGAGCGCATAATAGGTGTAGGCCGCCTGATAGAGCGTGACGCCGGCAATCCCGACCATCGCTTGGAAGGGAAACGTATAGAGCAGTCCGAGCGCACGCGAGATCAAATTTCCGGCTGATAAGAGCAGCGTGCCTTTGACGAAGGACTCCCGTCCTGAATCTTGTTTGACGCTTGATGACATGAGATACCTCCATCTATTCTTTCACAACTAATGTACCTAGTTTTACAAAACAACCGTTTCTCATTATACTCTTACTGTTGCAGATAATAAAGTTACGAACCGTTAAAGTTTAGATTGAGAAGAGAAACGAGGGATACCATGATGAAAGATGTCATCGTCATCGGAGGAGGCCCAAGCGGCCTGATGGCGACCTACGCCGCCGCCAAAGCCGGAGCGAACACGCTCCTGATTGATAAAGGTTCGAAGCTCGGACGCAAGCTCGCCATTTCTGGCGGCGGGCGCTGTAACGTCACGAACCGCAAGCCCGTCGACGAACTGATTCAGTTCATTCCGGGGAACGGACGCTTCTTATATAGCGCCCTCGCCCAGTTCGACAACCAGTCGATTATCGACTTATTCACCGGGTTCGGCATCCCATTAAAAGAAGAAGACAACGGCCGGATGTTCCCAGTGACGGACAAAGCGCAAGATGTCGTCAACACGCTCCTCGGCGCCATCGACGCACTCGGTGTCGAGATTCGCAAAAACGCGAAAGTGAAGACGCTCCATTTTAATGAAGCAAACGAGTTTGAAGCGGTCGAACTGGAGGACGGCGAACGCATCGAGGCAGGCGCCTGTGTCATCGCTGTCGGCGGACAATCTGTCCCCCACACCGGCTCGACCGGCGACGGATATCCGTGGGCCGAGAAAGCCGGGCACACGATCACGGAACTGTTCCCGACCGAGGTGCCGATTTTGTTGAACGATGCCTTTATCGGCACGAAACAGCTTCAAGGGCTGTCGCTCCGGGACGTCGCCCTCACCGTCCACGGCAAAAAAGGCAAACCGATCAAGACACACCGTGGTGATATGATATTCACGCACTTCGGCATCTCGGGCCCGATTGCCCTCCGTTGCAGCCAATATACGATCAAAGAGCGCAAACGCAGCAAAGAGCGTGTCGTCGCCCTCTCGCTCGACTTGTTTCCGGACATGGCCCGTGACGAGCTATATCAAGAACTGTGGAACCAAGTCCAAGAACAACCGAAACGGGCCGTCAAGAACGTCTGGAAAGGGTTTATCCCGGAACGGATGCTCGACCTGTTGTTGGCCGACCTCGCTTTCGGTGAAGAAGATGCGAGTCAGTTGAAGAAGCAATCGGTCATCGATTTTGCGACACGACTGAAGACGTTTGAGTTGCACGCCACTGGGACGCTCGATTTCGATAAGGCGTTCGTCACGGGCGGCGGCGTCTCCGTCAAAGAGATCGCCCCGCAAACGATGATGTCGAAGAAAGCGGACGGCCTGTTCTTCGCCGGCGAGGTGCTCGACATTCACGGCTATACAGGTGGTTATAACATCACGGCTGCCTTCACGACCGGGCATTGTGCCGGGTCGCACGCCGCAGAATTTGCTGTACGTACAACCGTATAAAAAAGAGAGCCTATCGCGCGCGATAGGCTCTCTTTTTGGTGTCACTGTTTCGCTTCAAGTTGGCGTCGCACTTCCGCCTCGAGCTCTGGCTCGGGTGGCAACCAGCCTTCCGGCTTCATGACCTTATTGTCTGACGCGCGCAGGATCGGCTTACCATCCGGACCGAGCTTCGCCATATTGGCGCGCTGCACGATCTCGAACAACGGCACCGGGTCGAGCCCGAGCTCGACGAAACTGCCCATCACGAAATAGAGGGCGTCCGTGAGCGCATCACCTTGTCCGACGAGTCGCTCGACGTCATTTGTCGGTGGGGCGTCCTGGAGCGATTTCTGAACAGCCTGTTCGAATCCTTGTTGGAACGTGGCGACGGCTTGCAGGAACTCTTCCTCGTTCCGTGCCGATTGATGTAAAAATTCGACGACGGCCTCTTCTGCCGTCCAAACCGAACGTTTGACGGCCCGGTCTAACTCGAGCGGCTGTGGTGCACTCGCTTCCGGGTGCCCGAACGTCTCATGGAATTGGCGAACTTCTTCATAGAAATAGCGTTTGCTCATATGATCCTCTCCTATCAGTCGACCGAGACGAAATCGTCAAGGTCGAACACATCTGGTCGCACGATGGCGAAAATTTCATTGTCTTGCAAAAACATACCGGTCGACCCGTACACACGAGGAGTGACCATCTGTCCGTTCATCGTCCCTTCATCCGGGTTGATCGTGTAGAGGACGAGTTCTTCTGAATCAAGGACGTAAATGCGTCCCTGGCGTTCGACGAGGCCGACACCGCGGAAGTTCTCGAACTTCTGTTGAATCGAGGCGCTCATCCCTTCGGTCGTGAGCGGTTTTCTCGACTCGATGGCCCACTCCGTCTCAGGCGCTGGCGCTTCTTCGGCGTCTGCCCCATCAGCCGTGGTCGCCGTATCGGCGTCTGAATCCACTTCGGTCGTCGCATCCGTCTCGGTCGCATCGGCTGTTTCTTCTGTCTCTGGCTTCGCTTCAGCGTCGGTGGCCGTCTCATCCTCGAGCGTCCGTTCTTGGACGTATAACAGTTCCACGTCCGGCGTGTCCGCCAAACGGCTCATGATGATCAGTCGTTTCGTCTCCTCGTCATAACCGAGGCCGAACAATCGGTCTGTCGAGGCGATTCCTTTAATCAATTTGCGTCGTTGTTCCGTCCACCGGCCCTCTTCACGCTCGATTGTCACGAGAACCCCATTCGCCGTGACGGCATAAATCTTGTCCTCGGAAATCATGCGCATACCGATGAACTCGCCGAACCGGTAGGGCTGTCCTTCGTTGCTGAGGATGAGTGACGCGTTCACGCGATTGGCGTTCCCGCTCACTTCGAAAAACTCTTTATTTTTCGTCAAGACGAGATATGACCCGATCGTGTCACTATAGTACACTTCATCGAGCTGTTGAATCTGTTCGAGGGCATCGGTCGTATCGATATCCTCCTCGTCCGGCGAAGCCTCGACGGGAGGTACAGATGTCGCTTGGTGACTCGTTTGAATCTCTATTTTTTCAAACGTCGAGGCGATTTGGCTTTGAATATCCTCGTCCGAAAAGACGAACACATAGCACAAAATCACGCCGACGACGACGGCAAACAGCGTCGTATATAGTACGTAAGAACGTTTCATGGACGTTTCGTCCCCTTTACATGCAGTATCGCCCTTTAGTGTAACAAACCCGCCCCGAAAAGAAAACGACATCATACAAAAGAAAGGAACGTGTGACAATGTCACACATTCCTTTACTTATCCAACGACGATATTGACGAGCTTACCTGGAACGACGATCACTTTGCGGACCGTCTTCCCTTCCGTGAACTCTTGAACACGTTCGTTCGCGAGCGCATCGGCCTCGAGCGCTTCTTTCGAAGCGTCGCGGGCCACGTGCATCTTCGCACGAAGCTTGCCGTTGACTTGGATGACGACCTCAATCGTGTCGCTGACGAGTTTCGACTCATCAAACTTCGGCCACGCCGCATACGTCAAGTCTTCCGTCATGCCGAGACGCTCCCACAACTCTTCGGCCAAGTGTGGCGCGACCGGGGCGAGCATCTTAACGAAGTTGACCATTTCTTGTTTCGGAAGCGTGTCTTGTTTATACGCTTCGTTGATGAAGACCATGAGTTGCGAGATCGCCGTGTTGAAACGGAGCGCCTCATAATCTTCTGTCACTTTCTTCACCGTCTGATGGTACGTCCGTTCGAAGTCGGCAGTCGGTGCGACGTCTTGAAGCTCTGTCTGATCGAACAAACGCCAGACACGGTCAAGGAAGCGACGAGCGCCGTCGAGACCGTTCGTCGACCAAGCGATGGCTGCATCGAGTGGTCCCATGAACATCTCGTAAAGACGAAGCGTGTCGGCTCCGTGCGACTTGATGATGTCATCCGGGTTGACGACGTTACCTTTCGATTTCGACATCTTCTCGTTGTTCTCACCAAGGATCATCCCTTGGTTGTAGAGTTTTTGGAACGGCTCTTTCGTCGGGACGATGCCGATATCGTAGAGCACTTTGTGCCAGAAACGAGCGTAGAGCAAGTGTAGGACCGCGTGCTCCGTACCACCGATATACAAATCGACCGGAAGCCAACGCTTCAACTTCTCTGGGTCCGCGATCATGTCTTCATTGTGCGGATCGATGAAGCGGATGTAGTACCAGCAGCTGCCAGCCCATTGTGGCATTGTGTTCGTCTCGCGACGACCCTTCTCACCCGTCACTGGATCCGTGTACGTCAACCACTCGTCTGCGTTCGCAAGCGGCGATTCACCCGTACCCGACGGTTTGATCTCATCGATAATCGGGAGTTCGAGCGGGAGGTCTTCGACCGGGACCGTCTTGAGCGTGCCATCTTCCATATGAACGATTGGGATCGGCTCGCCCCAATAGCGCTGACGGCTGAACAACCAGTCGCGTAGACGATACGTCGTCTTCGCACGGCCAGTGCCGGCAAGTTCAAGCTCTTCGATGATCTTGGCGATCGCGTCGGCTTTATTGAGACCGTCCAAGCTACCTGAGTTGACGTGGACGCCATCCTCGACGTAAGCCGCCTCATCCAAGTTGCCGCCGGTGACGACTTCACGGATTGGAAGGTCAAACGTCTTCGCGAACTCATAGTCGCGCTCATCATGTCCAGGAACGGCCATGACCGCACCTGTACCATACGTTGACAACACGTAGTCAGCAATCCAGATTGGAAGCTTCTCACCATTGACCGGGTTGATCGCGTAAGCGCCAGTAAACACGCCTGTTTTCTCTTTAGCAAGATCGGTCCGTTCGAGATCTGTCTTTTTCGAGACTTCTTCGACGTACGCCTCGATGGCGACGGTTTGTTCCGGTGTCGCGATTGTTTTCACGAACGGGTGCTCCGGTGCGAGCGTGACGTATGTCGCGCCGTAAAGTGTGTCCGGACGTGTCGTGAACACCGTCACGACTTTTTCGTGACCGTCGACTTTGAAATCGACTTCGGCCCCGACCGACTTGCCGATCCAGTTGCGTTGCATCTCTTTGACGCTGTCTGGCCAGTCAAGCCCTTCTAAATCATCGAGCAACCGCTCGGCATATTCTGTGATGCGGAGCACCCACTGCTTCATCGGCACACGGTAAACCGGATGGCTGCCGCGCTCTGACAAGCCGTCGATGACTTCTTCGTTGGCGAGTACCGTCCCGAGGGCCGGGCACCAGTTGACGGCGACTTCATCGACGTAGGCGAGTCCGCGGTCATGGAGCTGTGTGAAAATCCATTGCGTCCACTTGTAGTATTTCGGGTCGGTCGTGCTGATTTCACGATCCCAATCGTATGAGAAACCGAGCTCTTTCAACTGGCGGCGGAATGTGCCGATGTTGCGCTCTGTGAACTCGCGCGGGTCATTCCCTGTGTCGAGGGCATATTGCTCGGCCGGAAGACCGAACGCGTCCCAACCCATTGGATGGAGAACATTGAAGCCTTGCATCCGTTTCATGCGGGCGATGATGTCCGTCGCCGTGTAACCTTCCGGGTGACCGACGTGAAGGCCGGCTCCTGATGGATATGGGAACATGTCAAGGACGTAGAAACACTCCTTGTCCGGGTCTTCTGTCGTCCGGAACGCATCTTTCTCGTCCCAACGTTTTTGCCATTTCGGCTCGATGTCTTGATGTTTAAAATAATCCAAAATTCATCCTCCTCTGCATAATAAAAAGCCTTCCGCCCCGGTAATGGGACGAAAGGCTTGAAAGCTCTCCGCGGTACCACCCATGTTGCATTTCTGCCACTTGAGACGCCGGTAACGAGGCGTAACTCCGGTTCACCCTACTGTTCGTTCAGGCGAACTGCTCCAAGGCGAGTTCTCGCAGTCCATATACCGGTTCACACCACCCACCGGCTCTCTACAAATACAGACGTCACGATACTATTCCTCTTCTACGCATGTGTATGATCTCACTCGTTCATTTTAGCCCAATCTGTTTTAGAGCGTCAACTTGATTTTTCAGGCACTCGGATGTCTTTCATGAAAATGAAGAACGCGAGCGCGATGGCCGTGAGCAAGAATAGCATTGTGAAGACGGCACCGATGCCGAATACGTCATAGACGAGGCCCGATAAGGTCGGGCCGATCATCCGACCGACCGAGGCCGCGATATTGACGAGTCCTTGGAACTGTCCTGCTTTCCCCGGCGGTGCGAGTTTCGCGGCGATCGTCGGAACGGCCGGCCAAATGAACATCTCCCCGATCGTCATGACGACCATCGCGACCATGAACATCGTAAAGCCCCCCGCGAACGGGACGACCGCGAAGGCGGCGAGGAAAATGACGGCGCCAACGATGAGTTGCTTCTTCAAATCGTCTTCAAAGTAACGAAGGGCCCGGTTGAGGAGCGGTTGAGCGAACACGATCAAGGCGCCGTTCACCGTCCAAAGGAGCGAATACTGGCTGATTGTCACGCCGAGGTCTTTCGAATGGACAGCGATCGTGCCTTGCCACTGCACGTAAACGAACCAAAGGGCCGCGTAACCGATGGCGACGAACCACATCGATTTCATCGTCGCGCCGGACAACGTCGTCGCCGCAGCCTCAAGCTGCGATTGGACGACCGGACGGGCCGGGTCTTTCAAATAACGGAGCCCGAACAAGAGGACGACGACGAACAAGACCGATAAGAAGAAGTTCGCGTAAAAGATCCACTCGATGTCGATGCGCGCGATTTGCCCGCTCATCGCTGTCCCGAGGGCGACCCCGACGTTTTGAGCAACATAGATCGCGTTGAACGAACGGCGTCCGCCTTCCGGCCAAATCAAGCCGGCGAACGCGTACACGGTCGGGAAGACGAGGCCACCCGAAAACCCAATCAATCCAAGCCAGCCCAAGTAACCGAGGAATGTGGCATGGAACAACAAGAAGCCGAGCGAGCTCGCGAGCAACAGCCCGACCGCGAGGATGAGCGTCCGCTTCCCGCCGATCCGGTCAAACAGCGTGCCCCCGATATAGTTCCCAGCGATGGCGAGCGCCGAGTTGACGAGGAGGGCGATCCCTGCGAGCGTCATCGATTCGCCTAAATATCCATTTATATAGAGTGTGTTAAATGGCCATAAAAAAGACGCCGCCGTTGTATTAAGCGCCATCGCAATGACCAAAATCCATACCGAAATCGGCATTTTATTGTTCATACCAGTTACTCCTTTCATTCCCGTTTAACGATAAAAATTCGGCACGACGGCCGAATCAAGAATAAGTCCTTCTCCAAGCTAACGGAACGCCCCATAACTGTCAAGAAAAATTACTTATTATGAAGTAAACACGAGGAGAGCTTGTGATAGCATGAGCAAAGAAGGAGAGGATATTCATGCAACATCCATTTGGTGATGCCAGATACCACAAATTAAATGAAGCATATCGCCGTGAGTTCGGCGGGAAAGTATTCAAGGTACCGCTCGACGGCGGTTTCACTTGTCCGAACCGGGACGGGCTCGTCTCGAAGGGCGGCTGTACGTTCTGTTCGGACGACGGCAGCGGTGATTTTGCCGGCAACGCCTGCGATCCGATCCCGGTCCAATTTGCCGAAGTGAAGGCACGGTTGCATCGGAAGTGGAAAGAAGCCCGCTACATCGCTTACTTCCAAGCGTTCAGCAACACGTATGCCCCCGTCGCCCGGCTCCGGGAATTGTTCGAGCCTGCCCTTAAAGAGGAAGGTGTCGTCGGTCTATCGATTGCGACCCGACCGGACTGTCTGCCGGACGACGTCGTCGACTATCTCGCCGAGTTGAATGAGCGGACGTCCCTCACGGTCGAACTCGGCCTACAGACGATTCACGATGTGACAGCGAAAAAAATCAATCGTGGCCATGACTATAAGACGTTCCTCGAAGGTCTCGCCAAGCTCCGCCGACGCAATATAAGCGTGGTTGTCCATATCATTAACGGTCTCCCTGGTGAGACGACAGAGATGATGCTCGACACGGCGCGAGAAGTTGCTAAAATGGACATACAAGGAATCAAGATCCATTTGCTCCACGTCTTGAAGCACACGCCGCTCGCCCGTCAGTACGAAAAAGGATTGCTCGAGCTCATGGACGAGACGACTTACGTCTCCCTCGTCTGTGACCAGCTTGAGACGTTACCGCCCGAGATTGTCATCCATCGGTTGACCGGTGACGGGCCACCGGATCTGTTGATCGGTCCGACGTGGAGCCGGCACAAGATGGCCGTCTTGAACGCCATCGATGCCGAACTGGTGCGTCGTGATTCCTTCCAAGGAAAAAAGAAGGATGAGAGCCATGGGATTAATGAGAGTCTTACCGTTCGCGAAGTACCTACTCCGTGAACACGTCACACCTGGTGCCGTCGCCATCGATATGACGGCCGGCAACGGGCACGATACATTGTTTTTAGCCGAACTCGTCGAGGCGACGGGACACGTCTACGCGTTTGATGTCCAAGCAGCGGCGGTCGAGGCGACACGCATTCGCATCGAGGAAGCAGCATTGACGGACCGCGTCACTGTCATCCACGACAGTCACGACACCGTCCGAGAAATTGTAGCGGACGAGACACGCCCAATCACAGCCGCCGTGTTCAACCTCGGTTATTTACCGGGAAGCGACAAGTCGGTCACGACGACGGGCAATACGACCATCGACGCCCTCGAGCAACTGCTCGACGTCATGGCCGTCGGTGGTGTCATCGTCGTCGTCATCTATCATGGCCATGATAGCGGCAAAATCGAGCGCGACGAGGTGCTCGCCTACGTCGAGGCACTCGACCAAAAGCGGGCCGGCGTCCTCCGTTACGGCTTCATCAATCAAATCAATCATCCCCCGTTCATCGTGGCGATTGAAAAACGTGCATGAAAACAGGCGACTCGAGCGAGTCGCCTGTTTTGTCATTCTCGAATCAATTCATAAAACGTGATGAGCGTCTCCGCGAACTTCGTGTTCAATCGTTCATAGCCGAAATGTGGGAAGCCTTCGAGCCGGCGGATGTATACTTGATCGCCGCCGATTTTTCGACAGACGTTGAGCGTCAGCTTCACATCGGCGAAGCGGTCGTCCGGCGCATAGAAGCAAGCGAGTGGGAGGCGCGGCAAATGTTTCTTCTCTTCTTGATGCTCGACGATCTCTTCCTCGATTTCCCGGTATTGCCCGTAGGTGATCTCACCAAAGCGGGAGGACTCTTCGCCTGCACCCATGAACGTCATCATGCCGAGCGGCAAATCCGGACGGAAACGGTCGACCGCACTCGCGACGACTTGTTTCAATCCGCCGATTTGGCGGGACGGATGCCAATCGAACAAAGGTGAGATATACGTCAAACTGCCGAGCGGCACATCGTATTCCTGGAGCAATCGGTTCGTTAACAACGCCCCGAGACTGAAGGCGATGACGTGAATCGGCAGTTTGTACTGGCTCGCCTCGCGTAGCGTGTTCTTGATTAACAGCTTATGGTCTTCCGCCGTCAAGCCGACCGTCTGTCCGGTCACGACGAGAACTTCATATTCGTCACGTAACCGTCCTAAAAACGCCTCGCTCAAGCGTGACGTGAACTGGAGCGGATAGACGATCACGATGACCCCTTTTCGTGATTCTTCTTCGTATGTCATACTGTCACCTCATTTTATTATGTCCATGTTTTTATACTAACAAAAAACATCAGTCGAGACTGATGTTTGTCAGAAAATCCGTCTAGGGTCTTAGCTCGGGTCATAGCGCAAATGAATCAGTTCCATCGGTTGGTCGTACACTTCCTCTTGAATCCGATTCAATTCGATGAACGCCTCATGGTTCAAAAAGGCGATCGCCTGCTCGTTCGAACTCTCGACGTACAGTTCGATTGGTTGAACTTTACGTTCGCGCAGATGAGACAATAAGGCCGTTCCGAGACCTTGTCGGTGATGGGTCGGATGAAGATAGAGCCGGAGCACTTCCCACGTATCCCCGCGGTCGATCGCATGATAGAACCCGATGACGTCGCCTTCGGCTTCACCGACAATGAACAACTGCTCTTTCGCTTCCTCGCTTGAACTGATGGCGCGGACGATCTCTTCTTGCTGATAAGCCCGTTCCATTACTTTTGAACGAACCTCGTCTTGTTCACTGACCGTTGCGAGCGCAATATCGCGGATGGTGGCGGCATCTTCTGGTACGGCTTCCCTGATCTTCATAACGGCATCCCCCTTTTGGCCAATCTAGTAGTATCATTCCCCATCAGCAAAAAAATATCCTGCCCGCTCATTACTTTTTGATGTCGAAATGAAGGAAGACGTTATTTTCCATTTTGACTCGGGTATAAGAGTATCAATGCCAACTTACAAAAAGGAGTGTTACTATGGAACCGAAACTACAACATGATCCAAAACTAGAGCAAGCCAACAATCCAAATCGTCAGTTTGACCAAGCAAATGCAGGTGGCCCTAAAATCACCGTCGTGACCGGGATGCTCCTCGGCGCCCTCGTCGGCGGTCTGCTCGCCTTACTTAGCACGTCGAACCGTGAGAACACGAAACAATCGTTCTCGAGCGCGAAATCGTCGGTCGGCGGTCTCGTCGATACAGTCAAACAAGACCCAGCCGGAAAGGCCTCACAAGTCATCGACCAAGTGAAATCAGCTTCTGGAATCATCCAAGAAGTTGCCACTGACGTTCAAAACGTATACGAGAAAGTCGCTGGTGAAGTCGACACGGTCAAAGAAGACGTGAACAAAGTCGTCGGCACGGCGCAAGAAGCGAAGTCAGATCTTCAATCGATCGGCGAGAAAGTCGTCGATGCGAAAGATACGGCGCTCGGGCAAGAAACTTCATCCGACACGTCATCAAGCAATAACGAATCATCGAATGACAACAAAACACAAGCCTAACAAAAAAACGACCTTTCGCTGAGAAAGGTCGTTTTTACTGTCTTATGCGAAGCGTTTCGCGCCTTCTTCAAGCACTGCCGCTTTATCCGTTTGCTCCCATGGGAGTTCAACGTCTGTACGACCGAAGTGGCCGTAAGCTGCTGTCTGCTTGTAGATTGGACGGCGAAGGTCGAGCATCTTGATGATGCCGGCCGGACGGAGGTCGAAGTTCTCGCGAACGAGTTCGACGAGCTCAGTCTCGCTCAATTTGCCTGTGCCGAACGTGTCGACTGCGATCGATACCGGGTGGGCAACGCCGATCGCGTAAGCAAGTTGAACTTCTGCTTTATCAGCAAGTCCCGCTGCAACGAGGTTTTTCGCTACGTAACGAGCCGCGTACGCCGCTGAACGGTCAACTTTGGTTGGATCTTTACCTGAGAACGCGCCGCCGCCGTGGCGAGCGTAACCACCGTACGTATCGACGATGATTTTACGTCCTGTAAGGCCTGCATCCCCTTGTGGTCCACCGATGACGAAACGGCCAGTCGGGTTGATGAAGTATTTTGTATCCGCGTCGATGAGTTCAGACGGGATGACCGCGTCGATGACGTGCTCTTTCAAATCAGCTTGGATTTGTTCGAGTGTGATGTCTTCGGCGTGTTGCGTCGAGATGACGATTGTGTCGATGCGAACTGGGTTGTTCGCTTCGTCGTATTCGACCGTCACTTGTGTCTTACCATCAGGACGAAGGTAAGCGAGCGTGCCGTTCTTACGAACTTCTGCCAAACGACGTGACAATTTGTGTGCGAGTGAAATCGGGAGCGGCATGAGTTCTGGTGTCTCTTTTGTTGCGTAACCGAACATGAGACCTTGGTCACCAGCGCCGATTGCATCGATTTCTTCTTCAGTCATTTGTCCTTCACGAGCTTCAAGCGCTTGGTCGACACCTTGGGCGATGTCTACCGATTGCTCATCAATCGATGTGAGGACAGCACAAGTCTCTGCATCAAAACCATATTTTGCACGTGTATAGCCGATCTCACGAACTGTTTCACGAACAACTTTCGGGATATCCACGTAAGTTGATGTTGTGATCTCACCTGCTACGAGCACGAGACCTGTCGTGACAGATGTCTCAGCCGCAACGCGGGCGTTTGGATCTTCAGCTAAAATCGCATCCAAAATCGCATCTGAGATTTGGTCACAAATTTTATCCGGATGTCCTTCCGTGACGGACTCCGAAGTGAAAAGTCGACGGTTCAAGTTTGCCATTTCGAAAAACCTCCTATAATAAGGGTGATGTGTGGACGGTACTCGTTCCCCTTACGCGTTGCTTTGGGACGGTAATGAAAAAAACCTTTCGCCATGTTCAATGGGAAAGGTTGAATCGTTCTTCCTTACCCTCTTATCGTTCGAAGCTTGCGCTTCGCTTCAGGATAGCACCTTTTCCGAATAACAATGACAAATCGGACGGTTGCTGGGCTTCGTAGGGCCTTGTTCCCTCCACCGCTCAGAATAAGAGTATCCGTTACGAAGACCATCATATAAATGACACCCCGTTCTGTCAAGCGTATCGACTGAATTCGTAAAACTTTTCACGAACTCGCAATAGTTATGTTTGTGAAATATCAAACATTTTTTTGTCGGTTTTCGATTTTGTACTATGACCTGGTACAGAATATGTTAGAATGACAGTGTAAGAAAGCGCTTACTTTAAAGGGTAAAAAAGGCTTGTTTTTGATTAGTATGTCACATATAATAAAAATGTCATACTAATCAAACGCGGAAGTATGCGGATTTCATCCACATCTATTTAGGGGAAAGGTGGGATTCAGGATGGCGACAACGCTCCTGAAAATTGAAGAATTAATTAAAGGTGCCGACATGATGCGGAACTTAACGGTTCCAGAATTGGTGGAAGAAGCCATTCGCAACGGGGAAGGCGTACTGACGAAAGACGGGGCTTTATCGGTCAGTACAGGTAAATTCACAGGACGGTCACCGAAAGACAAATTCGTCGTGCAAGATGAAGTCAGCAATCATTTAGTAGACTGGGGTCCGGTCAACCAACCGATCGCAGAAGAGAAGTTCACGGCACTGCTCGATAAAGTGCTCACGCATCTCGAGACGAAAGACAAGCTCTATTATCTCGAGGCGTCTGCCGGGGCTGACGAGCATTATACGCTTCCAGTGCGGGCCATCACAGAATACGCGTGGCACAACTTGTTCGCGAAACAGTTGTTCTTGCGCGAATGGCCGACACAAGGTGCCTTTGATCCGTTCACGGTCATCTATGCACCGAGCTATAAGGCCGATCCGGAAGTCGACGGGACGAACTCCGAAACGTTCATTCTCGTCTCATTCGCCAAACGGACCATTCTGATCGGGGGAACAGAATACGGCGGCGAAATTAAAAAATCGATTTTCTCAGTCATGAACTTCCTGTTACCGGAACAGCACGTCTTGTCGATGCATTGCTCGGCGAACGTATCGGATGCCGGCGAGACGGCTCTCTTCTTCGGGCTATCAGGTACCGGAAAGACGACGCTATCGGCCGACACAGAACGTCATTTAATCGGGGACGACGAGCATGGTTGGTCTCCTGACGGCGTCTTCAACATTGAAGGCGGTTGCTACGCGAAGACGATCAACTTGTCGCGTGAGAACGAACCTCAAATCTACGATGCCATTCGATTTGGCTCGTTGATCGAGAACGTCGTCTTGGACGAGGAACGGGCGCCAGACTACAAGAACATCTCACTCACTGAGAACACACGGGCCGCCTACCCGATTCAATTTATCGATAACGCGATGCTTCCGTCACGAGCCGGGCATCCGAACACGATCGTCTTCTTGACGGCCGACGCGTACGGCGTCCTGCCTCCAATCAGCAAATTGACGAAGGAGCAGGCAATGTATCACTTCTTGTCAGGCTATACGTCGAAGCTAGCCGGCACGGAGCGCGGCGTGACGGAGCCTCAGGCGACCTTCTCGACATGTTTCGGGTCACCGTTCTTGCCGCTCGCACCGGAACGCTACGCCGACATGCTCGGCACGTTGATCGAGAAACATGACGTCGACGTCTATCTCGTCAATACCGGTTGGACCGGCGGCGCATACGGCGAAGGATCGCGGATGAAGCTCGCCTATACACGGGCGATGGTGAACGCGGCCGTCAACGGGAAATTGCGTGACGTCGAGACGACGCGCCATGACATCTTCAACGTCGAGATTCCACGCCACATCGACGGGGTGCCAGACGACGTGCTCAACCCACGGGGCACCTGGAAAGACGGTGCCCGCTACGACGCCGAGGCGGCAGCGCTCGCCCGTAAGTTCCAAGACAACTTCAAACGATTCACGAAAGCGAGTGAGGCGGTCGTCGCAGCCGGCCCAATCATCGTGTAATAAAAAATGACTAGCGCCTGGTTCAGGCGCTAGTCATTTTTTGGTGCGACGGCTAACATCCAGTCCATCGCCTCATCGGTCGTCTTCCACTTTTCCCAAAACGGGAGTTGATGAGCGAACGGGACGATCCAAAGTTCGGCCCGCTCCCCCATCCGTTCGGCCACGGCTGTCGCATGGCGGAGCCGCACTTGCTCGTCGTCTGTCCCGTGAATCAATAACGTCGGGGCCTCCCAGTCCTTGTAGAGGGGTGAACGCTCCACGTACGCCGTACGAGCCGCTTCCGGGTCACCCCCGGTCATACGGCGGAGCATTTTCCGCATCGAGCGCTGCTCTTCGTACGTCCATTCCAAATTGGTGACACCCGCCCATGACGTCACGGACGTGAGCGGCCGCTCCGCGGCGAGCGACAACGCCATCATGCCCCCGCGCGAGAAGCCAAGGGCATGAATGAGCGTGTCCGTTCGATGGACGCGATCATAGAGAGACAAGACATCCTCTAAATCGGCCCCGCCGAAGTCTTCTTTCCCGCTCCCCCCATGGTTACCACGGTAAACAGGCGCCACGACGTGGAAGCCTTTGGCCGCGAACTGCATCAACCGGGGCAAGCGCACGTCCCCGATGCGTCCTGTTCCGCCGCGCAAATAAAACAGGACGTGCCCGTTCGGTCGCGTCGGCGTGATCGTATAGGCGACGACATCCTCACCATCGCGCGTCGCGTACCAGCCACGGTGGACCGCATAACCGGCATATGGTGGGAGGACCTCGATCCGGTCAAACCATTCGTTTTTCATGTAGCACCTTCATCGTTTCCGGGAGCACCCTGTCTTTCATCATGAAACTGTACCGGTTGTTCCGGAGCAGATTCGTTGGCAGTTCCTTCATGAGAACGGCGCCGTCGGTCTCATCGACGGCCGGATGGTCATCGAAGCGCTCGATCTCGGCGAAGTAAATATTTTTGATGACCGTGTCCCCGCGCCCGAGCACGCGGTATTGTCCGAGATAGTGCAGCGTCTTCACGACACCACCCGTCTCTTCATACACTTCCCGAATCGCGGCATCATCCTCATGTTCGCCGGGTTCGACTTTCCCGCCCGGGAACTCGAGCCCGCGTTGCTTGTGCTTCGTCAGCACCCATTGATTCTCATAGCGGGCGACGACCCAGACGTGGAGCGGCGTATCCGAAAATGGATAGTGCGCAAAGCTCAACTCGACTTTATTGTGATAGTAGTCCGTGAATGTCAACATAGTCCATCCCTTTCTTTCCCCTGTCTACTCTCACTTTACCTTGTCTTCCCCCAGTTTCAAACAAAAAAATAGGCCCGCCGGAGCGGACCTACTCAAAATTATTGGTTCAAGCGCTTTTCAAGCTCAGCTTTTTGTTCTTCGTAACCTGGTTTTCCAAGCAACGCGAACATGTTCGCTTTATACGCTTCGACGCCCGGTTGGTTGAACGGGTTCACCCCGAGAATGTATCCGCTCATCGCGCATGCCTTCTCGAAGAAGTAGAACAAGTAACCGAGGTGGTACGGCGTCATCTCTGGCAATTCGACAACGAGGTTCGGTACTTCTCCGTCCGTGTGGGCAAGGAGTGTTCCTTCAGCCGCTTTGTCGTTCACGAATTGAATCGTTTCGCCAGCGAGGAAGTTCAAGCCGTCGAGGTCTTGCGCGTCTTCTGGCACGTTCATCGCGTGACGGACGTTCGTGACACGTATGACCGTCTCGAACAAGTCACGACGACCTTCTTGGATGTATTGTCCCATCGAGTGGAGGTCGGTTGAGAAGTCAACAGCCGCCGGGAAGATCCCTTTGTTGTCTTTCCCTTCTGATTCGCCGTAAAGCTGTTTCCACCACTCCGACACGTAGTGCAAGGCCGGTTCGTAGTTGACGAGCAACTCGATCGACTTGCCTTTCGCATACAAGGCGTTACGGACGACCGCATATTGGTACGCCTCGTTCTCAGAGAGCTCTGGTGACGAATAGGCGTTTTGTGCGTCGCGTGCACCTTCCATGAGGACATCGATGTCGATGCCTGCCGCAGCGATCGGAAGGAGCCCGACCGGTGTGAGGACCGAGAAGCGGCCTCCGACGTCATCCGGGATGACGAACGTTTCGTAGCCTTCCGCATCCGCAAGCGTCTTCAAGGCGCCACGGGCACGGTCTGTCGTCGCATAGATGCGCTCACGAGCACCGTCTTGACCATACTTGTCTTCCATGAATTGTTTCAAGACACGGAACGCAATCGCCGGCTCTGTCGTCGTTCCCGATTTCGAGATGACGTTGACCGAGACGTCTTTGCCTTCGAGCACCTGGAGCAACTCCGTCAAATAAGTAGACGAGATGTTGTGACCGGCGAAGAAGACTTGTGGCGCGTTGCGCTCTTCTTTTGACAATACGTTGAAGAATGAATGTTGAAGCATCTCGATGGCCGCGCGTGCGCCGAGGTATGATCCACCGATCCCGACGACGACGAGGACGTCCGAGTTCTCACGGATTCGTTCCGCAGCCGCTTTGATGCGGGCAAACTCATCCGTATCGTAGTTTGTTGGGAGGTCGACCCACCCAAGGAAATCGCTACCTGCCCCGCTGCGGTCATGGATGACCGAATGCATTGCTTTCACGGTTTCTTGCAATTGATCGACTTCATGTTCCCCGACGAAAGACAGGGCGTTTGAATAATCGAAACGTACAGTTGACATGTCATTTCCTCCTTTAAATCGCTCCTTGAAGAGCCATACATGACCCATCATAAACGGAAACGTCGGATTCGTTCAATCATTATTGCAAAATAGGCATCAAATCGCCTTATTTGCTCAACTCAAGAATCGCTGCCACGTCTTCGCGTTCGAGTGTGCGGAAGCGACCGAACGCCCCGCGTTTCATCGCCGAATCCAAGATGGCGTCGAACGTCGACTCGTCGATGTCATAGTCACGGAGCGAGCTTGGCGCGCCGAGCTCGTCGAAGAAGGCACGAACGGCTGCAATCGTACGCTTCGCCGTTTCCAAATCCGTGTCAGCCGGTTCGACGTTGAACACTTCTGTGCCTAAGCGTGCGAAACGTGCTGCATTGTCTTCATCGAGTACATGTTCCATCCAGCGCGGGAACAGGATCGCGAGTCCGCCTGCATGCGGGATGTCATGGACAGCCGAGACCGCATGTTCGATGTTGTGCGATGCCCAATCGCCCGAGGCACCCATTTGGAGCACACCGTTCAAGGCGATCGTACCTGAGAACAAGATGATGGCGCGCAAGTCGACATTTTCTAAATCGTCGACGAGTTTCGGTGCCGATTCGACGACCGCTTTCAACACGCCTTCCGTCATCCGCTCTTGAACCGGCGCATGGTTCGGGTGGAAGTACTGCTCGAAACAGTGGCTCATCATGTCGACGATGCCGTAAATCGTTTGGTCTTTTGGCACTGATACCGTGTAACGTGGGTCGAGGATCGAGAACGTCGGATAGACGAGCGGGTGACCCCAGCCGTACTTCTCTTGTGTCTCCCAGTTAGTGATGACCGAACCTGAGTTCATCTCAGAACCGGTCGCCGCGAGCGTGAGCACCGTACCGAACGGGATCGCTTCCGTCGGGATGTGGTCACGGAGCACGATGTCCCAAGCGTCGCCTTCATACGGGATGGCCGCCGAGATGAGTTTCGTGCAATCGATGACCGAGCCGCCGCCGACTGCGAGCAATGCGTCGATGTTTTCTTCACGCGCTTGTTTGACGGCACGACGTACCGTCTCGATGCGCGGGTTCGGTTCGACGCCTGAGAAGTCGACGAAATCGATCGAGGCATTGTTCAGTTCCGCCACGACTTCATCGTAAGTGCCGTTCTTTTTGATGCTCCCGCCTCCATAGACGAGCATCACTTTCTTGGCGTCAAGCGCCTTCAACTCGCTCGCGAGTTTTTCAATCTGATGTGTCCCGAAAATAAGTTTCGTCGGGTTCTTGTATTCAAAGTTGTGCATGTCTCATCCTCCTTCGAAAATATGTAACACCTACACTATATACCCTGTTTTTTATGATTGAAAAGCAATCAGGTCTGAGCGTAGATGCGGTCGATGATCGTATGGAGCGTCACCGCCTGTTCCGCTTGCTGGTACGATGGCTCGTGCCGGCACGCCTCGAGGAACGTGCGAATCTGACTGGCGTACGGATCTTGGAGCGTCAGATGGGCCGGAGATTTATCGAATAAGGCGCCATGCTCTTCCGTATGGAGTTGGAGTGGAAAGAGCGATGCGCCACCGTTCGTCCCACGCAGTTCGACCCGCATCGTGTCCGCCGCCTCGACATTGGCCATGAAACTCGCGTCTAAAAACAAAGATGCTCCGTTGTCGAACGTGACCATCGCCCGGGCCGTGTCTTCGACCGAGAACGCCTCTGCGTCCCAATCACCCATCAGCCCGACACCAGGCCGTGTGCCGAGGTATTGACCGACGTGACCGATGACATCGACCGGCTTCGGATAATCCATCAAATACAAGGCGAGGTCGAGCATATGGACCCCGATATCGAGCAGTGCACCGCCTCCTTGCAGTTCCTTATCCGTGAACACGCCCCATCCCGGGATGCCACGACGCCGCAGGGCAAGGGCCGTCGCCGCATAGACGTGACCGAGTTCCCCGGCATCGATCATCCGTTTCAATAGTTGTGTGTCCGACCGGTGCCGGTAATGGAATCCGTAATGCAGCGTCCGCTCTGCCTTCCGGGCCGCTGCTAGCATCTCGTTCGCCTCACGGGCCGAGATGGCCGGCGGCTTCTCACAGAGGACGTGGCATCCTGCCTCGAGTGCGGCGATGACTTGCGCTTTGTGGAGCGCGTTCGGCGTACATACACTGACCGCATCGAGTTGTTCTATGACGAGCATCTCTTCGACCGTCTCGTACACCCGTTCGATTCCAAACTGTTCAGCCACCGCTTCCCCGCGCTCACGGGTCCGATTCATGACGGCGACGACGTCGGCCCCTGCCGCGATGTATTGCGAGATATGGGCAGTCTTGGCAATCCCACCCGTACCGATGATTCCGATCCTCATGGTCCTCACTCCTTTTCTGTACTGTTCGTGAACGAGCGGGACATTTCCTGTACAAAAAAAGACGACCTGCACATGGCAGGTCGTCTCAATCACTTACTTCTTGAAGTTCGTGTTTTTGATCCAGTCTTCGAGCTTGTCCTTGAGGACAGTGAATCCTGGAGCTTCTTCTTGCTTGAAGTTTGAAGCTTCGTTGCGGCGTGGTGCGCCACGACGAGCTGGCTTAGCCGACTTCTCGCGTTTTGGAGCTTCTTGTGTCGCTTTCATTGAAAGCTTGATTTTCTTAGATGCTTCATCAACATCAAGAATTTTCACTTCAACTTCTTGACCGACTTGAACGTACTCGTTCACGTCTTTCACGTAGTCGTGTGAGATTTCAGAGATGTGGACAAGACCTTGAGTCTCGTCGTCGAGTGCGACGAACGCACCGAAAGGTTGGATTCCTGTTACTTTACCTTTTAAAACTTGATCTTTTTCGTATTTTGCCATTACAAACACTCCTATGCTAAATTCATCAACTTACTATAACATACTTTTTTCGATAAAGTGTACAAATTAGTAAAAAAGATTATTTGGGATTATTTTCGTGTTTCAAAGTCGACGGGTCGGGTAAATACAAATCAAGCAAGACTTCAAGTATTCCCCCCTGATTCCGCTAGGCTAACGCCTAGCCCTTTTTTTGTTCAAAAGCTTGTAAACGGTCGCTGTGCGGCCACCTCAAACACCGTCTCCCCTACCATTTCATTCAACATAATCGCGTTCCGATATACGGCCATCCCTAAATTCGTTGCCGCCGGCCCGTGCGAATGTTCCAAGTTCGTATGGGTGAACAGACTGCCGGTCAACCGAGTCTCCGTCGCGATTTGATAGCGGTTGTTGACGCGCCATAGTCGTTCCGCTTCCCATTCGATGTCAAATCGTTCGACCCACTCCGGAATCCGCGGTCGATACCCGGTCGCCGCCACGACCGCATCATATTCGTTCGTGAACGATTCACCGCTATGCTGCTGAGTCCCTTCGACCATATAGCTCGATAAGTGCGATACGCGCTCGATTTCAATTTGGGTACACAAGTTCGTCGCTTGGTCCGTCCCGTCCGCCGTCCGATGATATAACGCCCCATAGATGGCACGGAGCGTCTCTGGGTTGACGCCATTGCGGAATCGTTCGAACGACTTCCCAAGTTGCTCACGTTCCGCGTACGGTAATCGATTGAAATACTCGACATACGACAAGCTGAAGATTTCTTCCCCGAGTTTGCCGCTCTCGAGCGACTCGAACACGTCCGAGCGCGTCACCCAATCGATTTGTTGCCGCGTTTTATCGGATCGACTCAATAAATCGAGATACACCTCCGCCGCGCTCTGCCCGCTGCCGATGACGACGATGCGGTCCTTTTCAAGCAATCGTTCCCGCTCCATTCGATACGAGCTCGTATGGATTACGTCTTGGAACGCCTCTGGGATGAGCGGTTCTGCCCCCGTCCCGATGACGACGTGTCGCGTCGATAGCGTCTCTTCGCCTTTAGGCGTCGCGACCGTGACGAGGAAGCCGTCCTGTGCCGGACGGACGTCGACGACCCGGTGCGAGAACTTGATTGTGTCGAGCGAGGCAGCGATCGCCTGCAAATAGCGATTGAACTCTGTCCGGGGAATCGTCGGACTTTCCTGGACGATGAACGTCTGCAGCCGGCCCGCCTGCTTCAAGTAGTTCAAATAGCTGTGCCGGCTCGTCGGGTCGGCGAGCGTCACAAGGTCATATAAATAATGCGTCTGCATCGTCGCCGCTTCGAGCAACATTCCTTCATGCCAATTGAAGTCGGCCCGCTCTTCAAAACATACCCCCGTCAATTTGGTCGATTCGCTGAGCGCCATCAAGCCGAGATTGTACGGGCCACATCCGATTGCTACAAAATCCACTCGTTCCAATGACCTCACCTCGCTCGTCTTTTCCCATCTATTATACCACTAAAACGTAAAACAGACCCTCATCGCTGAGAGTCTGTCACTGTCGTCGTCACTTCGAACTGTTTCATGAACCGATCGATGCGACGAATCGCTTCTTGTAATTGTTCGACCGATGTCGCGTAACTAGCCCGGACGAAGCCTTCACCGCTCGCGCCGAAGGCGTTGCCCGGCACGACCGCAACCCGTTCCTCGAGCAAGAGACGCTCGGCGAACTCTTCGCTCGTCAATCCGGTATGGCGAATCGATGGGAAGGCGTAGAACGCCCCACCCGGTACGTGCGTCGGTAACCCGGCGTCATTGAGGGCCTGGATGAAGTAGTTACGACGCTGCCGATAGCTCTTCACCATCTTCGGTACATGCTGGTCGCGGCTCTTCAGTGCCTCGAGACCGCCGAACTGAACGAGCGTCGGGGCACACATCATGCCGTACTGATGAACTTTGAGCATCTCCCGTGTCACGACTTCCGGCGCACATGTGAACCCGAGCCGCCAGCCTGTCATCGCGAACGCCTTCGAGAACCCGTTGACGACGATTGTCCGCTCGCGCATATCATGAAGCGTCGCAAAGCTTGTGAACGGCTCGTCATATGACAGTTCGGCATAAATTTCATCACTGACGACCCAAAGGTCATGTTTCGTCGCGAGTTCCGCGATCTCGGTGAGTTCTTCACCCGTCATCGTCGCTCCGGTCGGGTTTGACGGGAAGCAGAGGAGCATCGCTTTCGTGCGCTCCGTGATCGCCGCTTCGACGTCTTCCCGGTTCAGACGGAACCCGTTCTCCGGACGACAGGCGACCGGGACGACCATCCCGCCGGCGAGCTCGATGAGCGGCCCGTACGAGACGAAAGCCGGTTCAACGACGATGACCTCGTCACCCGGGTTGAGGAGAGCCCGGAAGGCGATATCGAGCGCCTGCGACGCGCCCGTCGTGACGATCAGTTCCGTCGCCGGGTCATATGTCGCCCCGAACCGGTCCGCCATGTAACCAGCGATTTCTTGACGTAACTCGAGGAGACCGGCGTTCGCGCTATAGGCCGTGTAGCCTTGCTCGAGCGCCGCATAGCTCGCCTCGCGCACGTTCCACGGCGTGATGAAATCCGGCTCTCCCACCCCGAGAGAGACGACGTTTTCCATCGTTTGCGCCAAATCGAAGAATCGGCGAATGCCGGACGGCTTCATTGAGACGACTTGTTGGGATAGTGACTTCATGGCGTAATATTCAACCGTTTGTCTTCGACTTGCGGGGTGAATAAAATGCCATCATGCTTATACGTCTTCAATTTGAAGTGCGTCGTCGTCGAGACGACCGAGTCAAGCGGTGACAATTTGTCCGAAACGAACGACGCGACGTCTTGAAGCGAGTTCGCCCGAATGACGACTTGTAGGTCGTAAGCCCCTGACATCAAATAGAGCGCCGTCACTTCCGGGAAGCGATAAATGCGTTCCGCGACCTCATCGAAACCACGACCCCGTTTCGGAGTGACTTTGACGTCGATGAACGCCGTGACATCGTGGCGATTGATTTTTTGCCAGTTGACCATCGCCCGGAAGCCGAGCAAGATGCCGTCCGCCTTGAACTTCTCGAGCATCGCCTCGACAGTCGCCTCGTCGGTCGCGAGCAAGTTCGCCAACAGTTTCGTCTCGAGGTAGCCTTTCTCTTCGAGCAGCTCGAGCAATTCTAGTTCTTTCGATGTATACATAGTTATTCTCCTTCCGTTCTACCGGGGAACGCCCCTGTGAACGTTCTCTCTGTCTGTCTCACATAGTCCCGTCGTTCGGCTTGGACGATATGGAAGTTCTTCATTTCCATATTGACCAAACCGTGCTTGTGACAGAACCGATCAAAGTAACGACGGCGCGTCTCGTCTTGTTTGGCCGACAAGTTGTCGGTGCCATTGAACGCATAGAGCACCGTCGCGCGGGCCGGATGACGAATCGTCCCGACCTCACTGACACGTAGAATGAAATCCCAATCCCAGTAGTTATAGACGTCCTCGTCGAACGATCCAATCGTCTCGTGGAGCTGTTTTCGATAGAGCGTACCGGACGGGATAAACGTCGAGTCTTGGCGAAGTCGCTCCAAATCGAGGGCGTAGGCGAATGCCTCCCAGTCGGTGACGCGACGGCGCCCATCTTCCCACGTAAAGCGGAACAGTTCCGCGTCCGTGAAGACGAGGTCGGCCGAACGGATGTCCTCGAGCGCTTGTTCGATATGGGTCGGCATGAGTAAATCATCATCGTCGAGCAACAGGATATAGTCGCCGCTCGCTTCCTGTACGCCGCGATTGCGGGCTTTGACGTGATGATTCTCGCCAAGATCGATATATCGAATCGATAATCGATTCAAAAAAGGCGCCAAAAGATGCTGTTTTGGCGGCCCGTCATTATTGATCACAAGTACTTCGAACTCCCCGAACGTCTGGACGACCAGACATTCGAGCAGTTCCGTCAGTTCCGTCTCCCGCGAATGGACCGGGATGACGATGGAAACGAGCGGGTTCATCCGCGGTAAGCAGTTTCGACGTGCGGCAAGATGGCTTCCCAGCTGACGCCGTTTTCTTTCGATACCGTGACGAAATCGCCATAGGCGAATACGCTCTCGACGCCTTCGATGGCGACGAGTTTCGCGAGGAGCGGTTGGTCCGTCTCTTCACCGGCTTTCACGCTTTGGCTTTTCGCGCCGAAGACGTTCTCAGGAAGTGTAATTTTCATTGCATTTGGATTCGGTGTTGGATCGATACGTAACATCGTGGTTCCCCCTTATAGTTGACAAGATTCTGAAGACGCGAGTAGTCGTGCCGCCATGGCCCGTGTTTCCGGTTCACTTGGACAGTCGCCAAAAGCGTCTGTCAAGATCTGTCGAATCACGTCATCCAATTGATCGATCGAATCGACGTGAATGAGCGCCAAGGCGATATCGTCAAACTCTGGTCCATACGACCCAAGCCCGTAACCGAGTGGGTCCCATGCTAATAATAAGTCTTCTGCTCTCATTTGTTAAACCCTTCTTTTTACCTTGATTTCAAATCGTACTCCCTCAATCTACCTCACTTTTCAGTTCGATGCTAGTGAGCGTTCGAATTTCCCTCGTTTTGAAAAAACAGTCGTCACTATATATAGTAATCGCTCAAATCATAAAATGAATAGAAGATAGGACGAAATCCAATGAATTTATCGTTTATTTGGACATCCGGTTCATGATTGACCGCTTACATAAAATTGCACGCGTTCTCACGCAAACGTCAATTTAATTTTTTTCTATCTCATATCTCATCTCAAATCGGATGATAGCGCCGTTTTTGAGTAAAAGTAATCTAGGCGTCGACAGTTTGCCGAATGTCAAGATTGCAAAACTAAATATAGGTGATTTATGATTAAAAAGACAAGAAAACGTCAATATATAGTTAACGGATATTTATCACGTTCATCCATCATTGACGTCGAATCGGACAAGTTCCGCTATACCTTTATAATATCTACATCCGAAGAAGGAGTGATCGTTTTGACATCCCCTATCCATCACGAGACGATGTTGGCTGCTGCGCCAACACTTACTGACGTCTCGACATTGATCCAATCATTAAAACAACGCTACCCACAGCTTAGTGTCGAACGATACGAAGAACGAGCCGTCCGGGCGCTCGAAGGAAAGACACTGACACAAGATGTAGTATATGAACTCTTGACGATGCACGCCCTCGATATGTTGAAGGCTGAAGAGCCGGACTGGACGTTCGTCGCCACAGAAATGTACTTAAACCGCCTCTATTTAGAAGCGGCCCGTAACCGCGGCTATGACGCCTCGATGCGTTACGGCGCTCTCTATCCAATGATTGAGACGCTCACGACAAAAGGCATCTTCACCTCGGCACTACTCGATACGTACTCGAAAGAAGACATCGCCTACTTGGAGACGTTGATTGACCCGTCACGTGACCGCATGTTCACATACATCGGTCTCCGGACGTTAGCAGACCGTTACCTCGGCCGCGACCACGTCAAAAACTTGTACGAGTTGCCGCAAGAGCGGTTCATGGTCATCGCCATGACGCTCATGCAAAAAGAGAACGCTGACCAACGTGTGAAACTCGTCGAAGAAGCGTATTGGGCACTATCGAACCTCTATATGACGGTTGCTACACCGACGCTTTCGAACGCCGGGAAATCGTACGGGCAGCTCAGCTCATGTTTCATCGACACGGTCGACGACTCGCTCCGCGGCATCTACGACTCGAACACAGATGTGGCCACGCTCTCGAAAGGCGGCGGCGGAATCGGCGTCTATCTCGGCAAGATCCGCTCACGCGGCAGCGACATCAAAGGCTTCAAAGGCGTCTCGAGCGGCGCGCTCCCTTGGATGAAGCAACTGAACAACACGGCCGTCTCGGTCGACCAGCTCGGCATGCGCCAAGGCTCGATCGCCGTCTACCTCGACATTTGGCATAAGGACATCTTTGAGTTCCTCGATGCGAAATTGAACAACGGGGACGAGCGCCTTCGGACTCATGACTTGTTCACAGGCGTCTGCTTGCCCGACTTGTTCATGCGTACGGTCGAAGCACGTGGCGACTGGCACTTGTTCGACCCGCACGAGATTCGTACGGTCATGGGCTTCAGCCTTGAAGACTTCTACGATGAGACGGAAAATGGTGGTTCGTTCACTGAGAAATACATGGCGTGTGTCAATACGCCGGAGCTCTCGCGCGTAACGGTACCGGCCATCGACCTCGTCAAACGCTACATGCGTTCACAGCTCGAGACAGGAACCCCATACATGTTCTTCCGTGACGCCGTGAACCGCGCTAACCCGAACAAACACGCCGGCATGATCTACAGCTCGAACCTCTGTTCAGAGATCGCGCAAAACATGTCACCGACGACGATCGACGAAGAGTACACAGCGGACGGAAAAATCGTCATCACGAAAACACCTGGTGACTTCGTCGTCTGTAACTTGAGCTCGATCGCCCTCGCCCGGGCCGTGAAGTCAGATGTGCTCGAACGACTGATCCCGATTCAAATGCGGATGCTCGACAACGTCATCGACTTGAATACGATCGAAGTACCGCAAGCGATGATCACAAACCAAAAATACCGCGCCGTCGGACTCGGAACGTTCGGTTGGCATCACCTGCTCGCCCTCGAAGGCATCCGTTGGGAATCGGTCGACGCCGTCCAGTACGCGGAAAAGCTATATGAGAAGATTGCTTACCTCACGATTCAAGCGTCAATGGAATTAGCTAAAGAAAAAGGCGCATTCGGTGTCTTCGAAGGATCGGAGTGGCATACGGGTGAGTACTTCAAACGCCGTAACTACCGCTCACACGATGAACTCGATTGGGACGGCCTCGCGGAAGCGGTTCATCAAAACGGTGTCCGCAACGCCTACATGATGGCGGTCGCACCGAACTCGTCGACGGCCATTATCGCCGGCAGCACCGCCTCGATTGATCCAATCTATAAGAAGGTCTACTCGGAAGAGAAGAAAAACTATAAGATCCCGGTGACGGTCCCTGACCTCAACCCGGAGACGAACTGGTTCTATAAATCAGCGTTCGAAGTCGACCAGCTCTGGAGCATCCGTCAAAACGCGGCCCGTCAGCGTCACATCGACCAAGCGATCAGCTTCAACCTATACGTCAAAAACGACGTGAAGGCGACCGAAATGTTGGCGATGCACCTTGAGGCGTGGTCACTCGGAATGAAATCAATTTACTACACGCGTTCGACGACCGTTGAAGTCGACGAATGTGAATCGTGTGCTTCGTAACGTCACGTAACAGAAAGGTGGGACCAACCATGAACGTCGCAATCGTCTATAGTTCGATGAGCGGGAATACAGAAGAGGTCGCCGAACTGATTCAGGCGACCCACGTCCACCGGGGCGACCACGTCGGCCTGTATGAAGCGGACCGCATCGGCCATCGTGAAGCCCAATCACTCGCCACGTACGACCTCGTTTACTTCGGGTCGTATACGTGGGCGGACGGCGTCTTGCCGGACGAGATGAAAGACACGTTCCGTCTCGTCTTGAAAGAACTTAATGTGCCGCTCCGCCAAGCCGCCGTGTTTGGGACAGGTGACAAGATGTTCGTCCACTTCTGTCGGGCGGTCGACGAGATGGCCTACCACCTTTCGAAATATGGAATTCCCCTCGCCGGTGAGACATTGAAAATCGAGCAGTCACCGCGCAATCAACCGTACAACGTCCGTCATTGGGCCGAACGGTTGGCTAGAAACACCGAAGAAGGAGTATATGTCCATGACCATTCAAAAGATCAAACTACTGTCGCCCAAACATCCTAACCGGGCGACTGCCATTATCGGGGGCGAGACGAGTTCCATCGTCAATTGGAACGACATCGCCTACCCGCAGTTTTACACCATCTATAAACAATTGCTCTCAAACTTTTGGATCCCGGATGAGATCTCGATGTCGAAAGACATGCAGCAATGGCCGCAGTTGAGCGAGCGTGAACAAGACGCCTTCAAACGCATCATCGGGTTGTTGTCGATTCTCGACTCGGTACAGACACGCTATATCCTCGAGTCATCGATGTTCTCATCAGACTCGTCGGTGCACGCCGTGCTCGCCGTCATCGCCCAACAAGAAGTCGTCCATAACCAATCATATAGTTACGTCCTCTCGAGCCTCGTCCCGCTCAGCGAACAAAATCGAATCTTCGATATCGCCAAGGACGACGAGATGGTCATGAAACGGAATCAGTTCATCTTGGACTTATACGAGGACTTCCGGGCCGACCAGACGGCCGAGACGTTCGCCAAGTCGCTCGTCGCCTCAATCATTCTCGAAGGCATCAACTTCTATTCCGGTTTCGCCTACTTCTACAACTTGGCCCGTCACCAGAAGATGGTCGGCACGTCGACGATGATCAGCTACATCCAGCGTGACGAGATGCAACACTCGTATTTCGTCAGCCAGTTACTCCGGGCCGTCTTGACGGAAAACCCGGAGATCGACGCCGACGGCAGCTTCAGCCAGTTCGTCTATGACACGATGGCGGAAGCCGTTGACCTCGAGGTCGAATGGTGCGAATACGTCCTTCGCGACCTCGACGGGCTCGACGTCAGCGAGATGCGCGATTACGTCAAGTACCTCGCCAACAAGCGCCTCCGCGTCATCGGCCTGAACGATCTGTATGAAGGGTTCAACGAGGACGTCATGCCGTGGATTCGTGCGTACTCAGACGATTCATTGAATGCCACGAAATCCGACTTCTTCGAACAGAAGTCACGCTCGTACGCAAAAGTCACCGACGCCAACGGCTTCGACGACCTATAAGCACAAAACGCCCCGACTCACGATGAGTCAGGGCGTTTTTAATGGATGAAATTTAATGATAAGCGCGTACGTACTGAGCGATTCCTTCAGCGACACCTTCCGCCATCCGTTGGCGTGAGGTGTTGCTCCGTAAGTGGGTGACGTCTTGCGGCGAAGAGATGAATCCGAGTTCGACGAGGGCCGATGGCATCGTATTATAACGAATCACATAATAGTTCGCCGTCTTCACACCGCGGTTCGTCATCCCGGACATCTTGCCCATCAAATTGGATTGAATGTTCGTCGCGAGCACACGGCTCTTCGAACTGTGGGCTGAATAAGACGAATAGAACGTCTCGACACCTTTAGCATACTGAGTCGTCGCAGCATTCGTGTGCAAGCTGACGAACAAGTTACCGCGAAGCGTTTTTGCCGTCTGAACGCGTTGGTCGAGCGTCAAGTAGACATCTGTCGAGCGCGTCAACCGGACTTGGTAGTCATACTTCGAACGAAGATACGCCTCGACTCGTTTCGTCACATCGAGAACGATCGTCTTCTCATAGAGTGATCCATTCACCGCTCCCGGGTCACCGCCTCCATGGCCAGCATCGAGGACGATGACGGCATTGCTCGTCGCGCTCGGTTTGAGCGTCATCGCGTAAGCCGTCGAGATGTAGCCGTCGCGACCATTGTACTTGATTTTATAAAAGCCGTTCGTCGAGCCGTAATGGTCGACTTGAGTGCCATGGGCGAGTCGGCCGAGAATCGTCGAGCTCGCCGAGGCGCTCGCCCGGACGTTCAAGACGTCCCCTGGTGTGTTCGTGTACACTTTCCCTTTAGGCGTCGCCGCAGGGGCGGCCGGGGCCTTCCCGGCCGACAACCAAGCTGTCGGGGTATAGAACGTGTCCGACCCGATATAGACGACCGACCAGCTCGAGTTATGTTTGCTGTACGTCACCGGCGTATACTTCGGCAACACACGAGCGACCGGTGATGATTGAAGCGTCTTCTTGAACAGGTTGGCATTTCGGTTCGCATATCCTGTTACTTTTTGAATGACAGGCGGTTTCGTCGTCGGCGGTTTCGTTACCGGCGGCGCTCCTGGTGTGATCCATGCCGTCGGCGTGTAATACGTTTTGCTGCCGATGTAGACGATCGACCAACTCGAGTTATATTTGCTCGAGACGACCGCCGACTTGGCCGGCAACACTTTCAACACCGTCGAACGTTGGTTGCGCGCGCCGAACAGTTTCAACTCGCGGTTGGCATGACCATCGACTTTTACGACTGGCGGTTTCGTCGTCGGCGGAGGCATCGTCGGTGCCCCAGGCGTAATCCATGCCGTCGGTGCATAATACGTTTCGCTTCCGACATAGACGACCGACCAGCTCGAGTTATATTTGCTCGAGACGATTTCCGTCGTGACCGGCAATACTTTCAACACTTTCGAACGCTGATTGCGCTCGCCAAACAACTTCAACTCACGGTTGGCATGACCGTTTACTTTTGCCGCGCTCGGTTTCAAAGTTCCCGGCGTGATCCATGCCGTCGGCGTATAATATGTGCTACTGCCAACGTAGACAACCGACCAGCTCGAGTTATATTTGCTCGAGACGACCGCTGACTTAGCCGGCAACACCTTCAACACCGCCGAACGCTGATTCCGTTCGCCGAACAATTTCAAATCACGGTTCGTATAGCCTGTTTCACGGGCTGGTGTCGATGCGACGGCTTTCGGGGCGATATATGCCTTGGCCGCATAATACGTCTTCCCGTTCAAGTACACTTTCGCCCAAGACGAGTTATGCACGGCATATTGAACGGTCGTGCCTTTTTTAAGCGTCCGGTACACGGTCGCCTTGCTATGGGCCGACACACGGATGTTCAAGTTGACGGTCGTCACACCCGTCGAAGTGGCAGCTTGCTTCGTGACCGTCGTGGATTGGGACGAGATCCGCTTGATGTACTGGGCGGAAGCATAGTACGTTCGATTGTTTAAATATATCTTAATCCACGATTTGTTATAAATTACATATTTTACTTTTGTTCCCTTTTTTAGCGTTTTTATCAATTTTCCGCTCGTGCTTGGTGCAGAGCGAACGTTCAAGTTGACTGTCGTCTCTCCGTCCAAAGTAGCGGCTTCCACCGCGGGTATTTGGATTGAAAACAAGACAATGGTCATGATGAGGGCAAGTTTAAAAAGCTTCATATTCATCCAAAATATTCCTTTCTTCATACGCACATCGCGACTGACAACACCTTCATAGTAGCACATTGCTTTTATTAAAAAAGTAAATATTTGAAAAAATGATGAATACTTTTTACAAAAAAGGTGAATGTTTTTACCCTTGTTTTCGCACAATCCAAAACGTATCAGTGCCATGTCGCTCGATCTCGACGGCGAAAGGGGCCGCTAGTTGCAAATCAGTCTCGATGGAGCGATCGATTTGGAAAGACGGCTCAGGTTGTCGAATGACAAACCCATCGAGTCCCTCGACTTCGGCGATCTTTAAAAACCGCGCCAAATGCCCTTCCCGCTCTCTATATCGGCTCACTTCTTCGAAAGGTTTAGCCTTCACCCCGCCCCAGTATCGGCCTTCCACATAAGAACGATACGTGCGGACCGAATCTTCCGTAATCGGGTCGGGGGTATGGTCGAAGCGTCCGAAGTCTCGGGACGACTTGTCTTCGATCAACGAGGCGATCTCCGCGAATAGGTCAAATCCATTCATGTCGGCAAGTTCCATGACCGCCTGTTGAACGGCCTCGATGTGTCGTTGCAACGATCCCGGCGTCGCGGACGCCTTCAATTTTTTATCGCCTTCGTAGGCATTTAATATGCGGCCAACTTCCCCCGCCTCGCGCACGAGGCGGTAGTAGCTACGTTCTTCTTTCGTCTCGTCACGGTCTGTCGTTTGATTCGTGAGGGTGATGGCATATTGATTCGCCAGACACGTCGAAATAACGAAGACGTCCATCAGCTCTTCTCGCAGGGCGACTCGGTCGTCGGCATAGAGCGCGCCACCAACTTCGCCCACTTCTTCTAACAGCCGGGCCAACCCCGACAGCGGCCGCCAGTAGCCGCCTAAATGAATAATCATCCGATCGATCCGTCGTTGTAATTCCTTCATGTTTAATCACCTATCCATCCTCTATATTTACCGGTTGCGTGGTATACTATGCTCAATCCAATCGTTAGGAAAGGGGCCATGTGTCGTGTCGCCAGCCAGGCTTTGGCAGTTACTTCGTTTCCTGCTCGTCATTATCGGGCTCGTCTTCGTCATCTGGGGACTGAGCGTCCTCTTTACGTACACGTATCCTTTCGTGTTCGCCTTCTTGTTATCCTTGTTGACCGTCCCGCTCGTCAATTGGTTCGAGCGCGAGACCAAATTGCCCCGGGCTCTTGGGACGCTCGCTTCCTTGTTGATCGTCATGAGTGTCGTCAGCGGTGTGATTGCCATCGTGGTGACTCAACTCATCCGTTACTTGACGATCGCCGCCGAGAAACTTCCCGACCAGATTGAAACGTTCACCGAATACATACAACGCATGTTCAACGAAAAGATTGCCCCGTTCGTCAATGATGCGTATGACAGCGTCCAGCGGCTCAATCCGGGACAGACGAACTCGCTCGAAGGCGGGATCACCGAGATCGGGGTCCAGCTCGGAGCCGCGATCGGCGTCTTGTCACGAGGGGTCGCCGGTTTGTTGCAAGATATCCTCAGCGCCTTACCGCTTGTCTTGCTCTTGTTCATCGTCATCGTGCTCGCCTGGTTCTTCATCACGAAAGACTGGAACGTCTACATGCGGTCCATCGCGCGCTTGAATGAGCGAAAAGGCTTCAAGGAATTTGAACTGGTCATGACCAATTTGCGCTCGGCCCTGTTCGGTTACGTCCGGGCCCAATTGACGCTTATCTCCATTACGTTCGGGATCGTCCTTGTCGGCATGTTCATCCTGCGGGTCGACAATCCATTCTCTTTCGCACTTTTAGCGGCCATCTTCGACTTGTTGCCGTACCTCGGCGTCGGGACGCTGTTATTGCCATGGGCCGCCTATGCCGCCGTGAGCGGCGACTGGTTCCTCGCCATCGGCCTCGTCATCTTGTATATCGTCGTCATCGTCCAACGTAACTTGGCTGAACCGAAAATCGTTGGTTCTCACATTGGACTTGACCCGCTCGCCGCCCTCATCTCGATTTTTGTCGGTTTGCAACTGTTCGGGGTGCTCGGCTTCATTTTAGGACCGGTCTTGGCCGTTCTGCTCAAGGCGCTCTATAACGCCCAAGTGTTTCACTATATGTGGAGATTCGTCCTCGGGCCGACGACACCAAAAGAGCGATGACGCGTCATCGCTCTTTTGTCTTCGGTACCGCCACGAACGGCGCTCCTTCAGTTTGGTCAGGATGCGTCACCATCCCAGTCGTTCCCGCCTCATAGGCGGCCACGGCCAAAATACAGGCGTCGATAATATCATCGACTTGTACGTTCGACATCTTCCACTTCCAGGGCGAGCTTTTTGAATAGCGGCGCAACAACTCGATCCGTTCGAGCTCTCCCGCCTCGGTCTTCTTGCTGAAACGCGCCTCGTTCCCGGTCATGACGGCGAAGCACACTTCCGGATGTGACTCATAGACGTCCGTTTCAGCGATCGTTTGAAACTCTCGAATCCGCGGCACAAGGTTCCACGCTTGTTTGCTGATTCCTTTTCCGACTAGTTCGCGACTTCTCGCGTTGGCCGTCTCATACGATGCTTCTGTTACCACTTCTTGAATCGGTGGTGTGAAGATCGATGACTTCCGCTCTTTTAGTTGTGACCGCATCCACGCGTCACACGTTCGGTCCGGCTTGTCGATCGACCCTAAGTCTTTCGGCATATCGACAAAATGCACGGCCCCTTCGATCAATAAATCTTCCAACTTCTCTGAGATGGTCAAACAGAGCGAGATGCTGTCGTACGTGATTCGTACCCAGCCCCCGCGCGCGCCATCAATTCCTACTCCGACCACGGCGTCCCTCCTGCATCAAAAACAACACTCCGAGCACCGCGCAAAAGACGGTCACTCCTAACAACCAACGGCTTGGCCAAGCCGTGTATCCGAAACCGGAGACGACGGCCAAACCGATCAATACAAATCCAATTTTCAACGTTTCCATCCTTCGAGCATCGTCGCGAGTGTGCGCACCATGACGCCAGTCGGTCCTTTTGGTCCGAGATCGCTCGCCGACGAACGTTCGCTCGTCCCGGCGATGTCGAGATGGAGCCAAGGCGTGTCCCCGACGAACTCACCGACGAAAGCGCCGCCGAAAATCATATGACCGTAACGGCCCGGTGAGTTGTTCAAGTCGGCGACTTCCGACTTACGCACTTGGTTGATGAAGACATCGAAGTATGGCATCTGCCAGACGAGTTCGTTCGTGTCACGACTCGCGGCTTCTAAGGCGCCGTAGAGCGACGCATCGTTCGTCAGGCAACCAGTCACTTCCGTACCGAGCGCGACGAGCACACCGCCCGTGAGCGTGGCCACATCGATGATGGCTTGCGGTTCATACGTCTTGGCAAAAGTGACGGCGTCGGCGAGGACGAGACGACCTTCTGCATCCGTGTTGAGCACTTCAATCGTCTTCCCGTTCATCGCCGTGATGACATCGTCCGGCTTGAATGCGTCCCCTGAGATCATGTTGTCCGTCGATGGGATGACACCGATGACGTTCACGTTCGGTTTCGTCGTCGCGAGCGTCTCGAATAAACCGAGTACCGTCGCGGCGCCGCCCATATCCCCTTTCATACCGACGATGCCGTCTTTCGGCTTGATCGAGTAACCGCCCGTATCAAACGTGATGCCTTTTCCGACGACAGCGACAGGCGTCTCGTCTCCAGCTCCGCGATATTCGAGCACGATCAACTTCGGCGGGATCGTCGACCCTTGGTTGACGGCGAGAAGCGCGCCCATTCCGAGCCCTTCCATCTCTTCTTTCTCAATGATGCGATGTTCAAAGCCGTGACGTTCGGCCAACTCGACCGCATAGTCCGCGAGCGTTTCCGACGTCAAAATATTGGCTGGCATCATCGTGAGCGACCGCGCCACATTCACACCACGTCCGTAAGCTGCACCTGCTAGCGCCTCTTCCTCTTCATCAGCTCCGAGCAACGTGATCGTTACGTCCGGTTTCGCCGGTTTCGGCTCTGATTTGTATGTAGGATGCTCATACGTCGCCATCTCATACGCTTCAGCAAACAGTTTCGCCGTATTCGGTCCGAACGTGTCGAGGGCGACCGCGACGTCCGTGAAGGCACGGGCTTTGATGTGTTTGGCGACTTTCCCGAACCAATTGCGCACATTTTCAACCGTATTTTCGTTCCGTTGTCCGAGACCGACGAATAGGATCCGTTTAACCGTTCCCTCAAACGTCGGGACGATGGAGACTTCACCTGTTTTCGTTGAAATATCCGCTGATTGAATCAATGCTTTGACGCGTCCATTAAACAATGAATCGAGTCCTTCCTCAATCGTGTCGGCAGCGCCGATCCCCACGACGATTGTGTCATATGAGCCGTTCCAATCTAAGTCTTTCACTTGATACATGTTTGCCACTTCCCTTCTTTATATATGGTTAGCATAACGAACTTCTGCCAAATAATGAAACAGTATGCGCAAGAGTCAATAAATCTTCGAATTCAGGCGTTAACTCCTCGTTGTGACGATGATTTATTTTATGATAGGATAAGAAAGTACGCAATCAGGCATCCCTCCCTGTTGAGGCGAGGCCATTTTGTTCGGTCGAGGCTTCCCCTAGTAGTAGACCGTTGCTACTTTAATCTTCCAGGTTTTCGTTAGTTCCTTTTTCATTTCGGGTAAGAACTAACGAGATAACGTTGGAAACCACTATTTCTTTGAAGAGAGGGACTACGCTTATGTCACACATTAAAGGTATTGGCGCATCTGCAGGAATCGCAGTTGCGAAAGCATTCGTCATGGAGACACCTTCATTTGACATCCCGACAAACAAAATCGAGGACGTAGCAGCTGAGAAAGCCCGTTTCCAAGCGGCGATCGCTCAGTCAAAGACAGAACTCGAAGAAATTCGCGAGATCACACTTCGTGAACTCGGCGAAGACAAGGCAGAGATTTTCTCGGCACACTTGCTCATCGTCGAAGATCCAGAGATCGTCTCACAAGTGAACGACAAAATTGAAAGCGAACACATGAACGCTGCGAAAGCGCTCGATGAAGTCGCTCAAATGATGGTCATGATCTTTGAATCGATGGATAACGAGTACATGCGTGAACGCGCTGCCGACGTTCGTGACGTCACAAAACGCGTCATGGCGCATATCCTCGGTGTCACATTCATGACGCCTGCGTCGATTTCTGAAGAAGTCATCATCATCGCTGAAGATTTGACACCGTCTGACACGGCACAACTCAACCGTAAATACGTCAAAGGTTTCGCGACAAACATTGGTGGACGTACGTCTCACTCAGCGATCATGTCTCGCTCACTCGAGATTCCTGCTGTCGTCGGAACAAAAGTAGCGCTCGAAGAAATCAAGAACGGCGACCTCGTCGTCATCGACGGGACAGAAGGCGACGTCTTCGTCAACCCGTCTGAAGAACTCGTCAATGAATACGTTGAAAAACGTGCTTCATTCGAAGCTTACAAAGAAGAGTTGAAACAACTCGTCAACGAAGAGTCAGTCACAGCCGACGGCCATAAAGTCAAACTTGCGGCAAACATCGGTACACCGAACGACCTCGAAGGCGTGTTGAAAAACGGCGCTGACGCCATCGGCCTTTACCGGACCGAGTTCCTCTACATGGACTCAGAAACGTTCCCGACGGAAGAAGAGCAATATGCAGCCTATAAAGCAGTACTCGAAGGTATGGACGGCAAACAAGTCGTCATCCGTACGCTCGATATCGGTGGAGATAAAGAATTGTCTTACCTCGACCTTCCAAAAGAAATGAACCCGTTCCTCGGCTATCGCGCGATTCGCCTTTGCCTCGAAGAGACGGACTTGTTCCGCACACAACTTCGCGCCCTTCTCCGTGCCTCAGCGCACGGTGACCTCGCCATCATGTTCCCAATGATTGCGACACTTGAAGAGTTCCGCGCGGCGAAAGCGCTCCTTCTCGAAGAAGAAGCGAAGTTGAAAGCAGAAGGCATCGCTGTCGGTAACTACGAGACAGGGATGATGGTCGAGATTCCATCGACTGCCGTCATGGCGAAGCAATTCGCGAAAGAAGTCGACTTCTTCTCAGTCGGCACGAACGACTTGATTCAATACACGATGGCAGCGGACCGCATGAACGAGAAAGTCTCGTACTTGTACCAACCGTTCAACCCGGCCATCTTGAACCTTCTCCACAACGTCATCACAGAAGCACATAAAGCTGGCAAATGGGTCGGCATGTGTGGCGAGATGGCTGGAGAAGAGCTCGCGATTCCAATCCTTCTCGGACTTGGCCTTGACGAGTTCTCGATGTCAGCTTCAAGCGTCCTTCGCGCACGTAGCCTCGTGAAGCGTTTGACGAAGTCAGAAACAGAAGCGATCGTCAACGATGTCCTCAACATGGATACAGCTGAAGAAGTCGTGAACTTCCTCAGTGAAAAATTCGATATTAAGAAGTAACAAAAAAAGAAGTTCTCGCAGTTGCGAGAGCTTCTTTTTTGTTTACTCGGCGCCTTTATCATCCGTTCTGAAGTCGAGCGCTTCACCGGCGACGACCGTCTCTCCGAATGGGACGACGACGATTTTGCCGTCTCCGTTCGTCCAAATAATCGGCGTGATGAGCGATGGAACTTTGTCGCGAATCAAATTGAGGTCAACGTCGAGCAAGACATCCCCCGCTTCGACGCGGTCGCCTTCTTTCACTTTGGCGACGAATCCTTCGCCTTTCAGATTGACCGTATCGAGTCCGACATGGATAAGAATCTCGCGTCCATCGTCCGCAAGTAGACCAATCGCATGTTTCGTCGGGAAGAACGTCGTGATTTGTCCCGTGACCGGTGCAACGACTTGTCCCGAACTCGGTTCGATGGCAAATCCTTCGCCCATCATGCGGCCCGAGAAGACTTGGTCCGGAACGTCATCGAGTGACAAGATGACACCCGACATCGGGGCGAGGAAGCGATGATCGGCATGTTCGGCCGCTTCCGGTGTGATGACGGCTTTTTCTTTCGGCTTGTATTCGCCACCCTCGATGATGGCCGCGATTTGCGATTTGAGCGTATCTGATTTCGGTCCGAAGATGGCTTGAATGTTATCTCCGACTTCGAGTACTCCGGCCGCTCCCAAATCTTTCAGCAAGTCTTTATCGACTTGTTTCACATCGTTCACTGTGACGCGGAGACGCGTGATACAGGCGTCGAGATGTTTGATGTTCTCCGGTCCACCGAGACCGACGAGCACTTCGTACGGTAAATCGTCTCCGACGACGGCGCGGGCGCCTTTGCCTTCGGCGGCGGTTTCACGTCCCGGCACTTTCAAATCGAACTTCGTGATGGCGAAGCGGAACCCGAAGTAATAAATGACCGCGAAGACGAGGCCGACTGGAATGACGAGCCACCAGGCTGTCCGGTTCGGCAATACCCCGAACAACAGATAGTCGATGAGTCCGCCTGAGAACGTCATCCCGATCTTAACGTTGAGCAAGTGCATGGTCATAAAGGATAGTCCCGCAAAGACGGCATGAATACCAAAGAGTAGAGGTGCAACGAAGACGAACGAGAATTCGACCGGCTCGGTGATTCCCGTTAAGAATGAGGTGAGGGCTGCTGAGAAGTAAAGTCCTTCGACGTCTTTGCGACGTTCTTTCGGGACCGTGTGGAACATGGCGAGACAAGCGGCAGGCAATCCGAACATCATGAACGGGAACTTCCCGGTCATATACGTACCGGCCGTAAACTCGACCCCATCACGAAGCTGGGCGAAGAAGATCCGTTGGTCCCCTTGGACGAGATCCCCCGCCTGGTTCGTATATTCCCCGAACTGGAACCAAAACGGAGAGTACCAGATGTGATGCAGACCGAACGGGATCAAAGAACGTTCGACCAAACCGAAGACGAAGGCGGAGACGGCGACGTTCGCTTCAATGATCGTGCTCGAGAACGTGTTGATCGCTGAACCGATTGGCGGCCAAATATAGGCGAGCGCAATCCCAATCACCAAGCTGAACGCGGCGGTCGCGATTGGCACGAACCGTTTCCCTGCAAAGAACCCTAAGAAATCCGGCAACTTGATGTTGAAGTACTTGTTGTACGCGAATGCGGCAATGAGACCTGCGATAATACCTCCGAATACCCCCATTTGGAGCGTCGGAATCCCGAGTACCGTGGCATAGGCCGGGTCTCCCTGGGCAATTTCCGCGGTAATACCGTTCCACGTGCTGATAACCTTGTTCATAATCAAATAACCAACGATAGCTGCTAACCCGGCAACACCGTCCCCGTTGGCTAGCCCGATGGCGACACCGACGGCGAACAGAAGACCTAGATTGGCAAACACGATATCCCCGGCATCTGTCATAACTTGCCAGACGAGGACGAGTGAATCGTTTGCCAAGAAAGGTAAGAGCGAAACGAGATCAGGGTTTTGGAACGCGGTACCAAATGCGAGTAATAGACCGGCTGCCGGTAGAATCGCAACCGGAAGCATGAGTGCCTTCCCGATTCGCTGCAAAACACCAAACACTTTCTTCCACATCATGGTTCCCTCCTTTTGTCAGAATACTTACTTTTCCCCATCTGCCAGTAGGCTGAAACCGTTTCACCCATACAAAAAAAGCCAACCCATAATGGATTGGCTTATAGCTTCAATTAGTTAGCTTTCTTTTCGTTACCTGAAGCGATGACCGCTTGCATTTCTGATTTCAACGCATCCGAACGTGGTCCGAAGATGGCTTGAATGTTGTTACCGACTTCAAGGACACCAGCTGCCCCAAGGCGTTTCAACTCTTCTTTGTTGACTTGGCTCTTATCTTTTACTTCGACGCGGAGACGTGTGATACATGCGTCAAGGTGTTTGATGTTTTGTGAACCACCGAAACCAACGAGGATATCTTGTGCAAGTTCCGAACCTGTAGCAGTTGATTGCTCAACGACTTCATCTTCACGGCCCGGTGTTTTAAGGTTGAACTTACGGATAACGAAGCGGAATCCGAAGTAGTAAACGACTGCGAACACGAGACCGACTGGAATGACGAGCCACCAGTCTGTACGGTTAGGAAGTACACCGAAGAGAAGGTAGTCGATCAAACCGCCCGAGAACGTCATCCCGATTTTGACGTTCAAGATGTGCATGACCATGAATGAAAGGCCAGCGAAGACTGCGTGTACTGCGAACAAGAGTGGAGCAACGAACAAGAATGAGAACTCGATCGGCTCAGTGATACCAGTCAAGAACGATGTAAGTGCTGCCGAAGCCAAGAGACCACCGACGACTGCTTTACGTTCAGGACGTGCTTCGTGGTACATTGCGAGTGCTGCTGCTGGAAGACCGAACATCATGAACGGGTACTTACCAGTCATGAACGTACCGGCTGTGAGCTCAGCGCCATCACGAATTTGTGCGAAGAAGATAGCTTGGTCACCACGAACGATGTTACCCGCTGCATCCGTGTACGAGCCGAACTCGAACCAGAATGGTGAGTAGAAGATGTGGTGAAGACCGAATGGAATCAATGAACGTTCAATCAAACCGAAGATGAATGCCGCGAACGTGCGGTTTTCAGTCAACATGAAGTTTGAGAACGTGTTCAAGCCGTGCTGAACTGGTGGCCAGATGAGAAGCATGACGAAACCAGCGACAACTGCCAATACCGCAGTAACGATTGGGACGAAACGCTTACCAGCGAAGAAGCCAAGGAATTGCGGCAACTCGATGTTGAAGTACTTATTATATGCCCAGGCGGCGATCAGACCGACGATGATCCCTCCGAATACCCCAGTTTGGAGCGTTGGAATCCCGAGTACTGATGCGTAAGCCGGATCACCTTGTGCGATGATTTCAGGTGTGAGTTCGAGCCAAACACCCATAACTTTGTTCATGATGAGGAATCCGACGATAGCTGCGAGTCCGGCAACGCCGTCCCCTGCTAAACCGATCGCGACACCGACTGCGAATAAGAGTGCTAAGTTCGAGAAGATAATGCCACCCGCTTGCTCCATGAGCTGAGCGAATTTCACAACGCCTTCGTTCGTTAACCAACCAGCGCGTGATGTAAGGGCCGGGTTTTGCATCGCGTTACCGAATGCAAGAAGAAGACCGGCTGCCGGCAAAATCGCAACAGGAAGCATAAGTGCTTTACCGACTTTTTGAAGAACACCAAAGATCTGCTTAAACATGATAAATCCTCCTTTTTGTGATTGTTTCGTGCGGAAAGACGACTGTAGATGTCAGACAACCGACGTATCTAAACGTTTTCATAATAAACGTTTATAAAAACAGAAACAGGCATGAATAAGGTATAGAACGTAGACCTCTCCTAATAGAGAAATCGTTGCGTTCCACTCCTTACTCATGCCTGATCGAATCAGTAACACGTAAGATACGTGGTATCAGTTATCTACTTGTTAGGCGCTGGAGATGCATCGTCAAATATGTCGCTTCACCTCGCGGGACCGGACGCTTTAATTCGCGTTCCATGATGCCCATCAGCTCCCAAGCAGTACTATAGCATAGCGGATATTCTTCGCGCAATACCTTTTCAATTTTTTGTGGGGCCTCCACCATCTCACCCGTCGCAACCCGCTCAACGGCGTACCTTAAGTGCCGAAGTAAGCGCTTATAATCGAGTGAAGTCCGGTCCATTTTGACGTTCAAACGACTCTCAATCGTCTGAACGATTTGCCCGATGATTTGGTTGTGCCGGTTGACCTCGAGGACGTTTTTAAACGTCGTCGCCGAATGGATATGGAGCGCGATAAATCCGATCTCCGCATCGGGCAACAGCACGTCGAGCCGCTCGTGAATCATATCGACGATTCGTTCAGCCAAGGCGTACTCATTCGGATAGAGCGATTCGGTCTCAAGCAAGAACGGATTTGTCACTTCCATCCCTTGTTCGATCCGCTTCATCGTGAAGAACAAGTGGTCGGTCAAACCGATATGGATATGTTGATCGACTTTTTTACCTGTGTTGTTCTCGATAAAGCCGACGATTTCTTGCATGAAGGCAATAAAGTCTTCATCGACGTGTTTGACGAGCTCACGGTATTGAGATTGTTCTTCTTTATCTGTCAGTTGATACACTTTCTCCGGGACACTGGCCGGGTCGACGAGATCGCCCGCTTTCTTGCCGAAGCCAATCCCTTTCCCGAGTAGAATGACTTCCGGTTCCGGATCATGTTGGCAAATGACAACGCTATTATTCAACACTTTCTTGATCGTATACATCGGTAATGTCATTCTCATCGCATCCCTTACTAATTAAATCGTTATCTTATCTAGTATATCGGTTCGCCTTCTAAAAAAGTAGGCAGAAAACAAAAAAGACGAACATTTCTGCCGTCTTTAAAACATTGAGTAACCACTCTTACGCAAGTAGCGGATCGTGACGCCGGCCAAAATCGCACCGAGCAGTCCGAAACCAAGCATGAACACATCCAAAAACTGAAGTCCGAGCACCCGTTCGTAAACGTTGGCGAGCGCGGTCGATGTCTCCGTGATGTAACTCGAGAGCTTGACGTTATCAATCATCATAATGACGAAAATCGGATAGATGAACACGAGCGTCCATGTTTTTTTAAGTAGCATGTTCAAAATGAAGCCGATGCTGAAGAAGATGACCAAATAAAGAATCGCCCCAATGACAGCCTGGATGATATGCATGCGATTGCCCCCTTTTCCCGTTGTCTATTATACCGAATCGCCCTCTCTTAGGTCAAAGGTGAACCATGAGGCGTCATCAAAAAAAGTAGCCCGTTCGGATGAGCGGGCTACTTGGTCATATTGCTTAGAATTTACCTTTTTTGAGGACGAGACCGTACTTCTTCAATTCGATGAAGTGTTTGTTGTCGATCACTTTCTTCATGAATGAAGCGTTGCGACCGAAGATCTTTTTGCCCATGACGATGCCGATGCCGTCGTTATGGCCAAGTGAAGCGACTGTCCCTTTGCTCTCATACGTGAATTTCGAAGTCGATTTTCCGTTGATGAGCGCCGCGATGTTTTTCGCTACGTTGTGCGCTTGTTGCGTCGCGATTTGAGCAGTCGGCGGGTATGGACGGTTTGAGACCGGATCCATGACAGCCGAGCAGTCACCGATGATGAAGACGTTGTCGTGACCAGGGGCACGGTTGTCCGCCTCGACCATGACACGGTTGCGGACCGCTTCAAAACCAGATTTCTCGATAATCGGGCTACCGCTCACGCCACCTGTCCAAAGGATCGTGTTCGCTGCGATCGTCTCCGTCGTGTCGCCTTGAAGCGGACCGAACGTGACGACGCCAGGCTCAACGCCTTTGATGCCGTTGCCGAGTTTCATCTCGACACCGTTACGCTCGAGCCATTTCTGTGCATACGTCGTAAGTTCTGGGTCGAAACCAGGAAGGACGGTCGGAGCCGCCTCGATGTTCACGATGCGAACCGCTTCACGTGGCACGTCATACTGTTTGCAAAGCTCAGGGACACGGTTGACGAGCTCACCGAGGAACTCGATGCCTGTGAAACCTGCGCCGCCGACGACGATTGTCACGTACGAGCGGTCAGCCGACCCGTTCGTCTTGTATTGTGCGAATGAGTATTCGATATGTTCTTTGATTTTACGGACGCTGTTCAATGAACTGATTGTCATCGCGTTCTCTTTGAGGCCTGGGATTCCGAATGTTTCTGGAATGCCGCCGAGTGCGAACACGACATAATCATATTCAACAGTCGAGCCGTCTGCGAGGAGTACTTGTTTAGCCGTAGTATCGACGCGATCGACGATCCCTTTGACAAATTTCACGCGTGACGGGTTCACAACGTCGTTGATGTAGATACGAGCTTGCTCCGGTTTCATCGTTCCGGCCGCTGGTTCATGGAGCCACGTCGTCTGGTAATGGTAATCATGCTTGTTGATGAGCGTGATGTTCGCGTCGCCAGCTGAGAGCGTCTTCTGGAGGTTCACCGCTGTGATGAGTCCACCGAAACCTGCGCCAAGAATAACAATGTTAGGTCGTTTCATGTTCATTTCCACCTTGTTTTGATAGTTTTGTTTTCTTGAACAATCATGTTGTGTGTTTTTTCACATGAATGTTCACAATAAAGCCTAAACCTTGTTCAACCAATGTTCACAATTGCTTCTCGTTCATTGTACGCTGTTTATTTCGTTTTCTCAATGGAAAAGCTTATCTTCTTGAATTTTTTTTGAATGTATAGGATGTTTGTACAGAATGGATTTAATTCACGATTGTCACTATAATGGATGTATACGTTTTGAGGAGGAATTCGATGAAATCGACGAAAGATGTGATCATCATCGGTGGCGGCCCGGTCGGACTGTTCACCGCATTTTATGCAGGTATGCGCCAACTCGATACGGCGTTGATTGAAAGTTTGCCGCAGCTCGGCGGACAATTATCGACACTGTATCCAGAAAAATATATTTACGACATCGCCGGCTTCCCGAAAGTGAAAGCCCAAGATTTGATTGACCAATTAAAAGCCCAAGCCGATCAGTTCGAGCAGGACTATCGCCTCGGGGAGACGGTCGAGACGGTCGAACGTCTTGAAGACGGCACGTTCCAGATTACGACGAACAAGGATGAGTACCATACGAAAGCCATCATCATCACGGCCGGGAACGGGGCATTCGCCGCACGACCACTCGGTCTCGATGGTTGTGAAGACTATGCCAACCTTCATTACTTCGTCGACAACATGGAGAAATTCCGCGACCGCCGCGTCATGATCGCCGGCGGCGGTGACTCGGCTGTCGACTGGGCGCTCATGCTCGAAGGAATTGCGAAGGAAGTCCATATCGTTCACCGCCGTGACCGCTTCCGTGCCCACGAGCATACGGTCGAGCAAATGAAGGCCTCAACGATCAACGTCTGGACACCATATAACATTGAGTCACTTTCAGGTGAGACACACATCGAGTCGGTCGAATTGACGGACAAAGACGGCGAATCGAAATTCGTCGAAATCGACGACCTCATCTGTAACTACGGTTTCGTCTCATCGCTCGGCCCAATCAAAAACTGGGGCATGGAGTTCGAGAAGAACACAATCCGCGTCGACTCACGCATGGAGACGACGGTCGCCGGCATCTTCGCCTGTGGTGACATCGCGACTTATGAAGGAAAAGTGAAATTGATTGCGACAGGCTTCGGTGAAGCCCCAATCGCCATCAACCAAGTGAAGCAGCTCGTCGACCCGACAGCGCGTCACCCGCAACATTCGACTTCGGTATTTGCCGGGAAATAATGATGTGGCCCCCATCTTCACGATGAGGGCCATTTTTCATTTGCGGATTGTTTGCACAATGACCCGGTCGAGCCAGTCGTCGAGTTGAGTGAAGACGAAACCGGCCTTTTTCGCCTCGGCGATCGACATATAATAGTCGACGTCCGTATCGTACGGCGATGACTCGCCATCTTTGATGATCTGGACCGGTTTATTTAAGTGATGGCCGATCCGTTCCATGAGTGCCCCGAGCGAGATGACTCCTTCACTCGCCGCGTTGAACGGCCCGGTCACGTTCGCCCGACCGACCCATTCTAGAAAGGCGGCCGCCTCAAAACTTGAGATGAACCCCATCTTCGCTTCCGGGTGATGCAGCACGATCGGCTCTTCCCGTCGGACGGCGTCGATATAAAACTTGAGACGGTCTGTATAGTCGTCGGGTCCGAGCACGATCGGCAAGCGGACCGTCGCGACCGGGAACGAGGCGCGATGGAAGAAATAAGATTCAGCCTCTCGCTTCCCTTGCCCGTAATCATGTTCGGATTCGAGATGATAGTCATGATGGAGCGGATTGAAATCACTTTCTTTCAACTCGGCGCCTGGCGCATAAACCGACATCGTCGACGTGAGCACATATTTACCGACTTGGTCCATGAAAGCGTCCGAGGCGATCTTTGCCTGGTACGGGTTAAAGCAAATATTGTCATAGACGAGGTCGTAATGGTCGCGTGACAAATCTTTCATCGTCGCCACCGACTGCCGGTCCCCTTTGATCGACCGGATGCCCTCCGCCTCGGGTACTTGCAGTTGTCCACGCGTCACAATCGTCACATCGTCACCGGCTTCCGCCAACCGAAGTGCCAACCGCTTTCCAAAATAGCGTGAGCCACCGAAAATCAATACTTTTCTCATCGTCCCTGCCCCTCCTACATGAAATGACATCTCTTTTCATTTTCCCTTGCATCCTCTCGACTAATCTTCCACATCCTTGAATATTTTTGTTATTCTTATATATATAGAGAAGAAAGAGGCGAGACGCATGCATCAAATCACATTAGAAAAAGGATGGTCGTGTGAATTACCGACACAATATGCCATTTACCAAAGCTTATCGGATTTCAGTCGTTACTCGGTCCTTGACCAAGAGGAAGAGAGCGTCTGTTCGTTCCGCATCACGAACGACACGTGTAAAATCACAGCGTTTCGTCCTTGGCAACATCAAATCGAGTTAGACGCGGCTTCGAAACTCATTCGATTAATTCTGATTGAAGAGACAGACTGAATACAAAAAAGGCCAATCATGAGACATGATTGGCCTTTCGTTTAGCAATCCCCAGGTGTCCCGGCGTTCGATGCCGTCCGGAAACTCGAGCCGCAACCGCACGTGGCGATGGCGTTCGGATTTTTAATCGTGAAGCCGCCTCCGAGCATCGACTGCTTATAGTCAATCTCGAGACCGTCGACGACCCCGTGATCGGCTTCCGCGACGATGACACGGACACCATAGTGGTCAAACTGAACGTCCTTGTCTGTCTTATCCTCATCAAACCCCATCCCGTAAGACAGGCCGGTACACCCGCCCCCTTGCACTTTGATCCGCAAGTATTGGTCGTCGGGGCGTTCGGTCTGTTTCATCATATCGATGACTTGTAATGCGGCTGATTCTGTCAAATGAATCATCTGAACTCCTCCTTCGTTATCTTAACTTCAAGTCAACTGACTTGAGATTTTGTGAAATATCTTGTATAACTAAACTGTAACAAAAAAAATTAAATCGTTCCATCTTCGGGGCAGGGTGAAATTCCCGACCGGCGGTATTGAAGACTAGTTCTTCTCAGCCCGTGAGCGAGCAAGGCGTTGCTTGCTGATTTCGTGAGATTCGAAAGCCGACAGTAAAGTCTGGATGGGAGAAGATGGCGGCATCCGACCGATATCCGGATGTTTTCTTCGGCGTGGTCTAAACACCGATGAGAACATCTATTTCGTATGCGCGTAAACTCTCCCGATTGTTTGATACAATCGGGTTTTTCTATGCGACGGGTGCCATTCATCAAGGAGCGACAAAAGGAGAGATTTTGATGAAAACAACGCGCAACAAACGATTGACAACACTGGTGACGCTATCGATGCTCGGGGCCATTTCTTTTGTCCTCATGCTCTTTAACTTCCCGCTGCCTTTCCTACCACCGTTCCTAAAAGTGGATTTCAGTGACATTCCCGCGCTCGTCGCCGGGATCGTGTTCTCCCCACTCGCAGGCGTCGTGGTCGTCGCTCTAAAAAATGTCCTCTACTATGTCTTCAACGGTGGCGGCGTTCCGGTCGGCGAAGTCGCGAACTTCTTTGCAGGTGTCGCCTTCATGTATCCGGTCGCATGGTTCTACCATAAACGTAAAACGAATAAAGCGCTCGCTTCAGGCCTCGTGGCCGGTACGATCACGATGGCACTCAGCTTGGCGATCTTGAACTATTTGCTCATCTTACCAGCCTACGCGTTCTTCTTCGGCATGACCGAGATGGCACAACCGGCTGTCAAAACGGACCTCGTCCTATACGGTATCTTGCCGTTCAACCTCATTAAAGCGTTGTTGATCAGCGCCTTGTTCGTCCCACTCTTCCTCAAATTGAAGCCGTGGATCGAACGCCAGCGCATGCAACTTCAAGCTTAAACGTAAAGCACCTGGACATCAGTCTAGGTGCTTTTTGTATAGGTACGCTATGCTAATGAGAGAATAGGAGGAGATGGATTGAACACGACTGAAGATGTGACCCATTTTTTAGAGACTGATGTGGAACTGATGCATCTGTTGACAATCGTCGCTTCGCTCGGTTTACCCGATTGGTGGATTTGTGCCGGATACGTGCGGGCAAAAATATGGGATGACGCGCACGGCTACGAAGTACCGACGCCGACCGAGGACGTCGATGTCATCTACTTTGACCGATCTCACATCGACGAGGCGATTGAAAAACAGTATGAGGCACAACTGCACGACCTGTTACCGAACGTCCCTTGGTCGGTCAAAAACCAGGCCCGCATGCATCTGGTCAATCAATTGCCACCGTATCAATCTGCGGTCGACGCCTTGGCCCATTTCCCTGAGACGGTCACGGCCATCGGTGTCAGTCTTGATGCGGGCGGACGCTTGAAGCTGGCCGCCCCTTACGGTATTGACGACATAGTCAAACTACAGTTACGACCGACCCCGGCCTTTGCGAACGACTCTTCACACCATCATATTTATCGAGCCCGGATCAGTAAGAAGAATTGGCAAGCCACTTGGCCGAGACTCCAAGAAGTGGATATACCTCGTCAGGGATGATAAACACTAGTGAAACCGACCGCCTTACGGTCGGTTTTTTGCTGTTCATTCATAAACGTCGCAACGAAAAAGAGTGACCACCGAAGTGATCACTCTGAGTATACCGTGTTTGATTAGAGAAGAAGACCAGCGAGTGTCGCTGACATCAAGTTGGCAAGCGTACCTGCGAGAATCGCGAGGACACCCATGCGCGCGATGTCGTTCCGACGGTTCGGCGCCATTCCACCAAGACCACCGAGAAGGATGGCGAGTGATGAGATGTTGGCGAATCCACAGAGTGCGAACGCGATCATAGCTTCCGTACGTGCCGAGAGGTCACCAGAACCGATGATTGGTGCGAATTCAGAGAAAGCGACGAATTCGTTCAACACGAGTTTTTGTCCGAGGAAGCTACCGAATTGAACAGCATCTGCCCATGGCACACCGATCACGAATGCGAGCGGTGCGAACACATAACCAAGAATCAATTGAAGCGTGAGACCGTCGAAACCGAACAAGCCACCGATTCCACCGAGAATCAAGTTAACGAGCGCGATCAATGAAACGAAGGCGAGAAGCATCGCACCGACGTTCAATGCAAGGAAGAGACCGTCAGAGGCACCGCGAGCGGCTGCATCGACGAAGTTCGCTGCCTTGTTCTCTTCATCTTCAGCGATTTCGATATCATCATCCGGTACGTCTGTTTCCGGGACGATGATTTTCGCGAACATGAGACCAGCAGGAGCAGCCATGAAGCTCGCTGCGAGCAAGTACTCGAGCGGTACACCAAGAGCAGCGTATCCAGCAAGAACTGAACCGGCAACCGAGGCGAGACCACCGACCATGACAGCGAAGAGTTCCGATTGCGTCATCGTTGGAAGGTAAGGTTTGATGACGAGCGGTGCTTCCGTCTGACCGACGAAGATGTTCGCTGTCGCTGAGAGCGACTCTTTACGTGACGTGCCAAGTGCTTTGGCGAGAGCCGTACCGAGGATACGGATCACCCACTGCATGACACCTACATAGTAGAGAAGTGCGATGAGTGACGACATGAAGACGATAATCGTCAACACTTGGAACGCGAAGACGAAGTTGTCTCCGCCGACAGCTGTACCGAAGACGAAACTAATCCCGGCGTTCGCCGTGTTCAAGACGTTCTGGACGCCTCCTGAGATCCATTCTAACGCGTTACGTCCTACTGTAGTGAAGAGGACGAGGAAGGCGAACGTAAACTGTACCGCGAAAGCGGCAAGTACGGTGCGCCATTTGATGGCTTTACGGTTGGTCGAGAAGATGTAAGCGATTCCAATTAGTGCCAAAATACCAACCACGCTCATGATATTCATTGGTGTTGTGCTCCTTTCATATTGGGGAAACCTGATAATGTGATATACCCGAATCGAGATGTGTCCTACCGTTTGAAACGCTTTCTTTTTCTGTTGTTAAACGTCAGACAACCTACATTCGAACCTCTTTGAATATAACAGACCCTTTTTAAAAATGCAACGGGTCAAAACGGTCAAAATAAAAAAAGTTTGAAGGTCCTTCAAACTTTTTCACCATGCCATTTCTTCAATTTTTTCATATACATTCGTCACGAGTTGTTCCGGTGTATCCCCGGTCACGACCTCACCATCGACGAGACAAAACAAGTCAAGCGAACAGACGCCGCAGTAGCCCGTACAGCCATATTCGACGACGTCTAAGTCTGGATCGGACTCTAATTTGGCGCGGGCGATTTGTGAACCCATCGCTAAATTGGAGGCACAGAACTCAATGATCGGATTCATCATGTCATTCACCCTTCCCCTTTCCTTCAAAGCAGGAAAATGGTTCTTCTACGGCGTATTATAACATGATACAGTTGAAGTGTAACAAAGGGGGATTTTTATGCGCAAATTAGTCGTCTTGGGAGGCGGTTACGGGGGTATGCGTGTAATCGAACGTGTCCTCGGCCATCAGCTGAAGGACGTATCGATCACACTCATCGACCGTCTACCTTACCATGGATTAAAAACAGAGTATTATGCACTTGCGGCGGGGACCGTGTCGGATCGTGACATCCGCATCGATTTTCCAGAAGAGGTCGACTACATATACGGCCAAGTCACCGATATCGATACGGGGGACAAAATGGTCCTGCTCGCGAGCGGGGAAAAAGTGCCGTACGACGACCTCGTCATCGGCCTCGGTTGCGAGGACAAGTACCATAACGTACCCGGTGCCGCCGAGTTCACGTACAGCATCCAAACGTTAGAAGAATCACGAAAGACCCAACAAGCAATCAACGGCCTATCTCCGGGATCGGTCGTCTCGATCGTCGGTGCCGGCCTGTCCGGTGTCGAGCTCGCCAGCGAGCTGCGCGAGAGTCGTCCCGACTTGACGGTCCGTTTGTTCGACCGCGGCCCGTCCGTCCTATCGTTCCTATCAAACCGAGTCTCGATGTATGTCCAGTCTTGGTTCGAGGAACATGGTGTCGAAGTCATCAACAACTCGAACATCGTCCGGGTCGACGCCGATGGGTTATGGAACCATGAACAGCACTTCGCTTCTGATTTGACGGTGTGGACCGCCGGGATTCAACCGGTCGCCGTCGTCCGCAACCAAGGTTGGGAACTCGATGGGGGTGGACGTGTCAAATTGACACCACACCACTACGTCCCGGAACAGCCCGACATCTTCGTCGTCGGGGACAACGCCAGCCTGCCGTATGCACCTTCGGGTCAGCTCGCGGAAGCGCAGGCCGAACAGATCGTCCAAGTGCTACTCTGTAAATGGAAAGGTGTCGGGTATCCGGATTTGCCGGATATCAAACTCCGAGGCACGTTAGGATCGCTTGGGAAGAAGGCCGGATTCGGCGTCTTCATGGGCAAGCAATCGCTCACCGGAAAAGTCGCGCGATTGCTCAAGTCCGGAATTCTTTGGAAACATAAAGTCATTAAATAACATGCCTGGGTCGGCCATCTCGGTCGATCCTTTTTAGTGTAAAGCAATCCATTTGTCGTTCAGCCACCGTCGTGTTGAGCCAAAAGTCTTGTATCTGAATCCCCTGTATCCTTATCTAAATATTCAGATTATTGATTCGATTGACATATTCTACCCGTTGGCAAAACTTGTTACTCTAGGGTCACGGCCGAACGACTTCGTGTCACCTCGCCTACATAACTCGAAGGAGGAAACAAGTTGAAAAAAATCTGTAGCACCGTCCTCGCCTCATTGCTCGTCTTGTCAACCGTCCCGGAAGCCGCGGAAGCTGCTCCCAACAAATCGAAAGAACGCGTCATCGTCGTCTTCAAAGAGTCAGCGAAGAACATCCCGCTCTCAATCGAAGGCATGGAAGTTCGCTAACAGTACAAAAACATTCCAGCCGCAGCGCTTGAAGTACCGAAAGCCGCACTGAACGGACTGAAGAACAACCCGCACGTCGCCCACGTGGAAGTCGATCAAACGGTACAAATCGAGAACCAGACCCAGGACTGGGGCATCCCGAAGTTGAAAGCCCCATCGGCTTGGCAGAGCGGATACACCGGGAAAGGCGTGAAAGTATCGGTCGTCGATACGGGGATCTCGCCGCATCCTGATTTGACGATTTCGGGCGGTGCCTCATTCAGCACGGTCACGAGCTCGTACGCGGATGACAACGGTCACGGGACGCACGTCGCTGGTATCATCGGGGCCCGTAACAACAGCATTGGGACCGTCGGGATTGCCCACGAGGCGAGCATTTACGCCGTCAAGGCACTCGAGGCGAACGGTAGCGGTAGCCTATCGAGTATTATCGCCGGGATCGATTGGTCAATCACGAACGATATGGACGTCATCAACTTGAGTCTCGGGACGACGAGTCCATCCTCAACGCTCCAACAAGTCGTCGACCGTGCCAACAATGCTGGCATCCTCGTCGTCGCGGCAGCCGGTAACAACGGACGCACCGACGGATCGGGCGACCTCGTCAACTACCCGGCCCGATACAGCTCGGCCATCGCTGTCGCAGCGACGGACATCAACAACAATCGCGCCTCATTCTCGGCTACAGGCAGCACGGTCGAAGTCGCGGCACCAGGCGTGAGCATCAACTCGACACTCGCAACTGGCGGATACGGCCAAATGAGCGGGACATCGATGGCGACTCCGTACGTCGCTGGTAACCTCGCTCTCATGAAGCAAGCGTTCCCGACGTTGTCGAGCGCACAACTCCGCTCAAAACTGTCACAAGACTCGATCGACCTTGGCGCGGTTGGACGCGACGCCTGGTTCGGAAACGGACTCGTCCAAGCTCCAACGTCTGGTGGGACGTCACAACCTGTTCAAGCACTCGCGACGACAGTATCGACATCGAAGTCGACTTATTACGCGGGTGAGCAAGTATCGATCTCATCGACGGTGCGGGACGCGAACGGCCAACCGGTCGCAAACGCCGACGTCCGTGTGACGGTCACACAACCTTACGGCACGACGCTCACAGGGACAGGCAAGACAAGTTCGACAGGCGCCATCACGTTCACGCTCTCGACAAGTTCTTCATCACAGCGCGGCACGTACCAAGTGAAGGCTGATGCGACGCTCACTGGCTACACGGCTGGTTCGGCGACGTCATCGTTCCGCCTTCTGTAACGAACAAGAGTCGAACGACAATCGTCGCTCGACTCTTTTCATGCTGTCGTCTGCTCGATGGCCGAGTAGACTTTTCGTAACTGGACGACCCCTTCATCCACGACTTCCCCATTCAAGAGGACAAGCGGATAAAACCACTCGTCTTGCTTGATCGCCTCAGCGATGTCGTCGTCAGCCGTCTCGAAATCGATGTACTCGAACTCGAACGCCTGATCCGGATATTTCCGGGCAAGCGCACTTTGCAACCATTCATATGTCTCGATCGAGCTAGGTGCCCCGACGCAGCTCGCACACTGCACCTCAGCCCCATATACCGTGATTTTCATGTCCATTCCCCCTGTTCTCTCCTATTATACAAAATTCAAGAAGTGACATCGTCACAAAACGCTCAGCGTTAATGATTGAGAAACAATCTCAAACTTGCTAGAATGAAAGGGAACCAGAAAGGGGTAGATACCATGGAAATGTTTGATCAAGTCCAAGAAGTACTCGATAAATTACGCCCGTTCTTGCTTCGCGACGGCGGTGACGTCGAACTCGTAGACGTGGAAGAAGGCATCGTCAAACTTCGTTTGATGGGTGCATGCGGCAGCTGCCCATCTTCAACCATCACTTTGAAAGCCGGGATTGAGCGTGCGCTCATCGAAGAAGTACCTGGCATCGTTGAAGTCGAACAAGTATTCTAAACAAAAAGGGAGACGTGAGTCATCCCTTTTTTTCATGCATGCGTCCATTCATCTAAGCTTTCGACCATATAGGTCGGGAGCTTTTCTTGTTCTTGGATAAAGGCCGGACCGTGTACGCCCGAATTGACATGAAGCGTCCGGAGTCCACCGTTGATTCCGAACAAGATGTCGGTATGATAGTTATCGCCGACCATGACGACCTCTTCTTTTGTGAGACCGATCATCTCAAGGGCGATATCGACCATGACCGGTTCCGGTTTCCCGATGAAGAATGGATCTTTTTCTGTCGTCACAGCCAAGACGGATGTGAGCGCCCCGTTCCCAGGCAAAAAGCCACGTTCGGTCGGGATGGCGATATCGCCGTTCGTCGAGATGAAGCGGGCACCGGAACGAATCGCGAGTGCGCCTTTCGCCAACTTCTCGTAAGTGATATGGCGGTCGAGCCCGATGACGACATAGTCCGCCTTCGCCTCTTCCGTCACGTGGAAGCCGCGTTCTTCAAGCGCTAAACGCAAGCCGTCTTCCCCAATCATGTAAACCGTCGCGCCCGGCGTCATCTTCTCGATGTAACGGGCCGTCGCCATCGCGCTCGTCAATACGTGCTCCGGTGTGACATGTACACCCATCGAGACGAGCTTATCTGCCACTTGTTTCGGCGTCATCGACGCGTTGTTCGTGACGAACAAGTACGGGAAGCCCGTTGCTTCGAGTCGATTCACGAAATCGACCGCTGCTTGAATCGGGGCTGTCCCCGCATAAATCGTGCCGTCTAAGTCAAATAAGTATCCTTTAATCGGATCCATCCAATCACTCGCTTTCTGGTAGAAATGCTGATACAGGTCCAAGTTCCACTTCGATATAATGCCGGACCTGCTCTGGGAATGCCTCGAACGTCGCTCTATAGCGCTCGACCCAAGCGTCGAATCGGTCCGAGTCTGCCGTGACGAACTCCCGGACGTAATGAGCCCGCAGCGCCACGAGCGCTTTTGCGGCTACTGCCGTCTCGGCATCGAGCACGCGTTCATCGAGCAAAATATCGACGATGTCCTCATAACTGCCCGGGTCGCGCATGATGAAGCCATCAATCATCGAATTGCCGACATCAATCACGCCTTCCATCAAATGGACGGCCAACCGCTGTTTCGCCAGTTCGACCGTGAAGGCGTCCCCCTCTAGTTGATCAAGTCGACCGAGCATCGTCTCCATATGGGCCAACGTCTCGCTAATCTTTTCTCTGTTCACAAAATACATCGGAATCCCCCCTGCCTCCTATAGTAATCCTTTTTCTCGTTCGAGAAAAGAATCTCACCTATTTACATCATTTATCCGATTGTGATACACTAATCCACGGATTAACACAATAAATAGTATGACACATTAAATAGACATCACGTGGAGGGTACAACACTATGGAACGAGAATTAGCGCTAGAGATCGTACGAGCAACTGAGGCAGCAGCACTTGCTTCGTCAAAATGGATCGGTCGTGGTCAAAAGAACGAAGCAGACGACGCAGCCACGTCAGCAATGCGTGAAGTCCTCGGGACGGTCAATATGGACGCCACCGTCGTGATTGGTGAAGGCGAGCTCGATGAGGCACCGATGCTCTATATCGGTGAACGTCTCGGCACGACGTTTGGGCCGGAAGTCGACATCGCGGTCGACCCGCTCGAAGGGACGTCAATCGTCGCCAAAGGGCTCGGCGATGCCATGGTCGTCATCGCGGTCGCCGATAAGGGCGCCCTCCTCCACGCACCGGATATGTATATGGATAAACTCGTCGTCGGACCGAATTTGAAAGGGAAAGTCTCGCTCGACGAACCGCTCGAATCGATCATCGAGAAGGCAGCCCTCTATAACGGCAAGCGTATCGAAGAAGTCACGGTCATCATGCAAGACCGTGATCGCCATGAGCACTTGCGTCAAGCGGCGATGAACATGGGCGCTCGCGTCAAGCTGTTCGAAGACGGAGACGTCTCGGCGGGAATCGCGGCAGCCGTCAAATCAAATCCGATTGACATCTTTATCAGCACGGGCGGCGCCCCGGAAGGCGTCATCACGGCAGCGGCCGTCAAAGCGCTCGGTGGCGACATGCAGGCACGCCTTCACCCGATGAACGAAGAAGAGACGGCGCGCGTCATCTCGATGGGCATCGAAGACCCGCTCCAATTGCTCACAATCGACGACCTCGTCAAGAGCGATGACTGCATCTTTGCGGCGACAGGCGTCACGTCAGGCGAACTGCTCGACGGCGTCAAATTCTTGACGGACGATATCGTCGAAACGACGTCGCTCGTCATGCGCTCGAAAACGAAGACGATTCGTAAAGTCGTCGCCGAGCACACGTTGTCACTCAAGCCATACCTCCAAAAACAAGAAATCAACGCATAATAAAACCTCCGCTCTCGATGAGCGGAGGTTTTCGTTTAGAATCCTTGTTCGAAATCCGTTCCGGCATGGTTTGTCTGTGGTCGTTCCGCTTGACGAATCGAGTCGTAGAACGTCGCGTACGTCGTCGTGAAGTACGGGTAGACGTACAAGAAACCGATTCCGAGCGTGAACACCCCGACGAAGAACCAACCGATGAATGAGAGGACAAGTTTGAACGCGTCCATCTTATGCCCATCCATCATGCGGCGTGATTCTGTGATCGCCTCAAGGGCCGATAGTTCCGGTTGGTCCCGTAAAATGTAATACGTCAGTGAGTACGAGAACCCTTTGATGATTCCCGGGATCACGAGGAGCAACGTCCATAAGAAAATGAACAATCCCATGAAGAACGGGGCGAGCACGTGCTTGACGTAGCCCGTTTTAAATGGCTCGAACAACTTTGAGACGCCTGGCCGCTCGCCGCGTGAAACGGAAAGGACGAGCCACGCCCATCCAATTGTGAGCGGTGCAATCAACAAAGTGAGAAGAAGCGACAAGAACGTAAGTCCCGTGTCAGCCGCTGTCGGTATCGCCTCTGGGTCTACAGGGACAGGCGGCGCGAACGATTGTGGAATCCCGTTCAAGACGACGAATAAAATTAATAGCCCGGCCATCAGCCAACGCTTTCCGGTTAACATTTTTTGTGCATGTTGTTTTAACTGTGCAGTCATTTTTCATCATCCTTTTTGTGAGGTCTTTCCTAAGTGTACGTCATCGCCTCCAGAAAAGTTTCAAAAAACCACGAAAAAAGGGAAAAGGTTTTTTTCCCTCCCCCTCAATACATCACATTGCCCATGAAAAACTGTGACATCGATAAAATAAATAAGAGCACACCTGTGGCCACTGCCGCCAACGAAATGATTTTAAATAGACGGCTTCTCAGAAACGCCTGACGATATTCAAAGCGGCGGATCAGCAATACGTGGACAACCTCATAGAGAAGGACTGCGGCCGTGAAGTAAAACGTCATGATACTCCCTAACCCGAAGAACAACATCGCAAGTAAGCCCAGACCGAAGTTATGAATTCGGTTGTGGACGTCATCGCGGTCACCGACGGTCGCCGTTTGTACGTGTTGCATACTTCCACCTCACTTCCAAAACCCGAACAGAAACAATTGCTATAAATATAAGTTATCACAATTTTCCCACCCCTAAACCTGTCACACCGTCTTTTCACCTAAAAGAAACATTTGGAAAATAAATGTAACAAAAAAAGCGCTGATGTCATCAGCGCGTCATGTGCCGGTCGAAGGCTCAGCTTCTTCCGATTTATTGAATTTGCGTTTCAGTTTGAGCGGTTGTTTCGTGCCGCCGAAGACCGGACCGTCTTCCGCCTCATCGATTTCCGTCTCTTTCTTGAGCACGAAGAACGGGCACCCAAAGTTACAGTATTCATACACGTAATCCATCACATGGTCGATCCGGTTGTCATATGTCGCGAACTTGGATTTTGTCTCATAAAATCCTTTCAACCGAAGTTGTCCGTGACCCCAGTCCCCGACGATATAATCATACTTATCGAGCACGTCGCTATAGCGTGCGATGAATGCCTCCTCGTCAAAACCGTCCCGTTTTTCTTCGATGACGGTATAGCCGTGGCGATTCACTCTAATCATGTTTCACACCTCCACTCTCCTATCATATCATGCCGACCGGCCCCGCCCCTATCCTTTTCGGATGGCATTATGGCGTGTCACAATCGTTTCCCGCAACACATCACGGAGCAGTTCTGGCATGAAGTAACGCTTCGTCTGGTCGGCCAAGTAAGGAAGGAGCGGACCGAACGTGAACATGTCGACCGTGGCGACGCGATACGTCTCATCGAGCTCGACTTCCTGACCGTGGACGTAATAGCGACCATGCCTCAACTCGAGTCCGTGGACAATCGGGGCGCCAAGCACCGTTCCGCGAAACCCGAGGCCGCGGACATGCATCGTCGTGAACGTTTCTTCTTGGACATCGTTTAAAAAACGGATCAGCGTGGCTCCGTCCAGCGAGAGCAGACAAGGGTTGATCGGATGCGGACAGATGCGGTGAAGCATATTGAGCGTGACGTGCCCCGGCAATAACCCTTCCAATAGGACGCCTGCCGGGATCACGCTCACTTCAGCGTCACACCAGTCCGCCAGCCCGCCTGCCAACAGTTCACCGAGGGCAGATGGGCCGAACCAGTCGCTCGGATAACCCGGCGTGTCAGCGATGGTCACGTCGAGCAGCCGCTCGGCTTGGCTGTATTCTTCTTGTAAGGTCGAAACCGTCGCTTCATCTGTCTCTCGTTCCGTTAAGTCATGCAAACTGGCCCGCTTCTCGATGACTCGGTTCCCATCGAGGGTGAGTTCCACTTCCCCGACGTATTGCCCGTATTTGCCGGCCTGGGCGATCAAGACACCGTTCGTGACGACCCCATCATCGAGCACGTGATGGGTATGGGCCCCGAGGATGACATCGATTTCCGGAAATGCTTCGGCGAGCCGCTCATCTGCATAAAAACCGAGGTGGCTGAGGGCGATGACGATATCACAGTCTCGGAGTGTTTCAAGCGCACGTTTCGTCGCCTCATGTGGCGCTTCGATGGCCCAACCGAGTTCCGGATAAAGTTCTTCATACGGTGCCGTCACACCGAATAGCCCGATGCGGAGTCCGTCTCGTTCGACAACGAGCGTCTCCGTCGCCCAATCGGGTCTTGTGCCATCCGCATGATAGATGTTCGCGAGCAACACCGGAAACTCCGCTTCTTCGTATAGATGGGCGAGCCAGTCATGCGGGAACGTGATACCTTCGTTGTTCCCAATCGTGACCGCCGTCGGTTGGACGCGATTGAGCAGGCGGACGTTCACTTGTCCCCGCGTCACTTCCGTCGCCGGATGGGTCCGGTCGGCATGGTCGCCGAGATCGAAGACGAGCGTCTCTTCTGTCCGGTGCTCGTTCAAAAACGAGACGAGACGCGGCCAGTTATGAAATTTCGAATGTAAGTCATTATAATGATACATCGTGATCGTTCTCAAGACGATTCCCCTTCCTAGAACAGGCTGATTTGTCTCGGGGCGAGCTCATATTCGGCACCGAGGATCTCGATCAACCGTTTGGCGTTCGGTACCGCGTCTCCGGCCGAGTTGTTGTTGAAGTAGACGTACACCGACTTCGCCGCTGCGTCGACTTGTTTGAGCGCCGCCGCGATCTCTTGCAGTTCGTCTTCACTGTAACGATACAGACAACGTACATGACGCCACTCTTGGCTCGTCATTCCTGGTTTTCTAAGCCAGCCAGCCGTGTTACGGCCGTGTAAGCGCACGACAGCCACTTCCGGATTGGTCACGACCGGCACGAATGGGATGCTGCTCTCTTTCGTCTGCGGCTCATCACAGATCGTGTTGATGAACCGAAGTTCTGTCAAGAAAGCGAGCGTCCGCTCCCGGAACGCCTCGGAGAACCAAGTCGGGTTGCGGAACTCGATCGCGATGTCATAATCCTTCAACTCGTCGCGAATCGTCCGCAAATAATCGAGATGAGGCTTTGAGACGTCAAACCACGGCGGCAGCTGGACGAGCACGGCCCGGAGTTTTCCGGCCTGCTTCAACGGTTCGACCGAGGTCCGGTACCGTTCGAACAGTTCGGCGAGCGGTAATTTCGGTTCGCGGTCATGTCCGCTCATTTCCCTGGAAACTTTGACGACGAACTGGAACGTTTCCGGTGTCTCCTGGTTCCACTTCTCATAGTTCTTCACAGGTTGAATCGCATAAAACGAGGAATCGATCTCGACGGTCGGAAAATGCCCCGCGTAGGTCGACAGTTTATGTTTACGTTCTTCCGGGTTCGTATAGAGCAAATCGTGGTCGCCCCATCCCGTCACACCGACATAAATCATCATGTTCCCTCCTTACATCATTGTTCGAACGTTGCCGTCGCTTTCCGCTTCGACCAGTTCAACGTTCCGGCGAACGTCACGAGCAACAGGACGAGTCCCATCACGAACGGATAGCGCATATCGATATCAAACGCGATCCCGGCGAGCGTCGGGCCGACGATATTGCCGATGCTCATGTAGGCGTTGTTCATTCCCATCGCAAACCCTTGTTCCTTATCGGCCATCTTCGACACGAGCGTATTCAATACCGGTCGTAAAATCGACGTCGACAAGAAGATAATCAACGTGACGGCGAAGAAAATCGCGTAAGACCCGGCGAACAGCGAGAACAAGAAGCCGAGCGCGGCGAGCATGATGAAGATGAGCACGACTTTGATCTCACCGAGCAATGAAACGAGACGGTCGACGGCGAACAGCTGCACGATGACGCTGACGATGCCTGTCCCGGTGATCATGACCGCGATTTGTTGCGGTGTCGCGCTGAACGTCTCACTGACGAACAAGCCGAGGACAGATTCATACGCCATCAGACCGAACGCCATGACCAAGTTGATGACGAGCACGAAGAAATACGGCTTCCGTGTCGACGACACGAGTTGGCGCGGCAACGACTCGCTCTCGATCGTTTGAACGTATGGCTCTCGATCCGGTTCCTTCAATAGAATGATCGACGAGATGACGGCGACGAACGAGACGATCGCCGACAAGAGAAGCGGCGCCTTCAAACCAAACTCAGCGAAGAAACCACCGATCCCCGGTCCGATAACGATCCCGAGCGACATTGCCGCGGAAATATAACTGTTCCCTTTCGCCCGTTGCTTGAGCGTGGTGATGTCGGCCACGTAGGCGAAAATCGCCGGAATCAATAGCGCGGCCCCGACGCCGCCGATCGCCCGTGAAATCAAGAGGACGCTCAGGTTGTCAGATAAGTAAAAGACGCCCATCGAGACGGTAAAACCGATCAGACCTAAAATAATCATCAGACGGCGCCCGTAAACATCCGCCCATTTCCCGGCGATCGGCGACATGAGCAACTGGGCCCCTGCGAAGACTGAGATCATGAGACCGGCAGCAGTGCCGCCTTCTCCGATCATCTTCAAATAATCAGGAATGATCGGAATGATGATCCCGAATCCTGCTACAGCGATGAACATGTTCAACATGAGAATCGCCAATTGTTTCTTTTGTTTAGTCGTCAATGTATGTCACTTCCTTTTCATCCTTTCATTTTACTTGTTGATGAATGGAATGAGCAAACGATAAGACAGCAAAACACCCATCCTTGACCAGAGGATGGGTGTTCGTTCACTTGCTTATGAGATGCGTGATTGAGCGAGTGATTGATTGGAACGTTGTTTCGGTAAGAAAAGCGTGATCACATACACGATCAACGTTGGAACCGCCCAGGCGAGCCCGATCTCAGCCATCGGCAAGTTCGTGATCCATTCGGTTGCAGCAGACGGCGCCAAACCGTGTGTCGTCTCAAAGAGCGAGAGCACGAGGGCCGTATACACTGTCGCCTTCATGGCGACGTGAGGGTTGCGTTGAATCCGTTCCGTGATCGACACGAGAACGAGTGCGATCATGACCGGGTACAAGAGCGTGAGAAGCGGTACCGCGATTTGAATCAACGTACCGAGTCCGACGAGTGAGATGAGATAGCCGAACAACGTCGTCGCGATAACGACCTGATAATACTTGAGTGATTCGAACGTGTTGCTGATGAAGCGTGAGAACTCAGTGATGAGTCCGACTGCTGTCGTCAAACAAGCGAGGAAGACTGCTGCCCCAAGGGCGAGCATTCCGACTTGTCCGAATGAAGAACCGGCGAACGCTTGAAGCAAGCTTGCGCCATCTGTCGTCCCCGTTTGACCCGTCATATTCGCTCCGATCGATCCGAGCGAGATATAGACGAGCATCAAACATGTGACGGCAAGTAAGCCTGACGAGCGGAGAAGCGAAGACGCTTCTTTTTGGTCTGTCATACCGTTCGCTTTGAGCGTGACGAGCACGATGGCACCAAAGACGAGTGCGCCGAAGACGTCCATCGTCAAGTAACCTTGTTTGAAACCTTCCCCGAGCGCACCGATCCATGTCTCATATCCTTCTGCTGGTGCGACCGGCTTCCCGAGTGGAGCCACGAGGTTCGTGATTCCGATTGCCGCAAGCAAGAGCAAGAGGATTGGTGTGATGATGCGTCCGATGATTTCAATCAATTTTTGAGCGCGTAACGTCAAGAAGAACGTTAATCCGAAGAAGACAGTTGAACTGATTGCGAGCGTGAGCGTAGATGGCGCACCGAGGAACGGTACGACTCCCATCTCATACGTGACGGCTGCCGTCCGAGGAATCCCGAAGAACGGCCCGATTGCCACGTACATTAATCCCGTCAAGACGAGAGCAAGACGCTTCGGAATATACCGAGCGATTTGGTCAGACCCACCGCCGACCCGCGCGACTGCGAAGAGCGCGAGTAATGGTAGCCCGACGCCGGTAATGACGAAGCCGACTAGGGCTGGGACGAGGTTCTGTCCTGCCATCGCACCTAGCATCGGTGGGAACAGCAAGTTCCCGGCCCCGAAGAATAATGCGAAAATCGTGAACGCTAACGGGAATAATGTCGATTTTTTCATACAACTACCTCCACATACATGTAATACCTTCCATGTTACCCAATGAATCAAATGACTAAATTTTCTGACAATAAAGCGCTTGGTCTATTTCATTATACACACTTTCATTTTTTTGACCACCCTATCCTTAAAAATGATGTTTATTTTTTTGAAATGTGGATTTTTCATATGGAACCGTTCCCTCATTTTACAAATTATCGGCGAGTAAATGAGGAAGGATTGCTCTTTATGAGAGAAATGGTCAATAACGGATATCGAATTTCCGGAAGGATTCGATCGTCGCCTCTTCGGCTTCGATGCGTTCGACCCCGACAAAACGATTGCCGTCATATAAAGCACGTTTATAAGATTCGAGTCTCTCCGCGTCTCCTTCGATTTGAAGTTCGACCGTCCCGTCATTCAAGTTCCGAACCCAACCCGTGATGCCGTATTCAAGCGCTGTCGCTTGAGCGAAGTAGCGGAAACCGACCCCTTGGACACGACCCGATACGATGAGATGTTGTGCTTGTTTCATGCATGTATTCCTCCTTGTATGTGAAATAACAGGTTTAATGACGCTGTAGTTAGGAAATAATATTTAAGTAAAATAATGGATAGGAGTGGTGATGTGGAACAACTTGTGAATATGGTGACGACGTTTTCGGATTGGCTATGGGGAGTGCCAATCATCTCATTACTTGTCTTGTCTGGACTTTATTTGACGATTCGTTTAGGGTTCTTCCAATTCCGATACCCGCTATACATATTGCAACAAACGTTAGGCAGTGTCTTTAAAAAACCAAAAGGCGAAGGCGACATCAGTCCTCGCCAAGCACTCACGTCGGCCTTGTCGTCGACGATCGGTGCCGCCAATATCATCGGGGTACCGGCTGCCATCATGTTCGGTGGTCCCGGTGCCATCTTCTGGATGTGGGTCATCGCCGTCGTCGGGATGGCCATCAAGTTCTCGGAGAGCGTCCTCGCTGTCCGTTACCGCGAGAAAAACGAGGCCGGGGAATTTGTCGGCGGTCCCGTCTACTATATGGCCAAAGGCTTGAAGTTGAAATGGCTCGCTTCTTGGTTCGCCTTCGCCCTCATGATTGAACTCATCCCGAGTATCATGGTCCAAGGGAACGCCGTCAGTTCGGCCGTCCGCGAGACGTTCGACGGCAATACGCTCGTGACCGGACTCATCGTCGCGGGACTCGTCGCGCTCGTCGTCTTCGGCGGAGTGAAGCGGATCGCCAAAGTGACGGAGGTCATCGTCCCGGCGATGGCGCTCGTCTATGTAGGTGCCGGGTTCATCATCGTCTTGATGAACTTCTCGCAAATCCCGGAAGTACTCGGGCTCATCTTCTCGTACGCATTCCAACCGATGGCTGCCCTTGGCGGTTTCGCCGGTGCCGCGATTGCCGAGACGATTCGTTGGGGCTTCGCCCGCGGTCTGTATTCGAACGAAGCTGGACTCGGGACGGCACCGATCGCCCACGCGGCCGCCCAAACGGATCATCCGGTCCGTCAAGGCTTCTGGGCCGTGATCGGGATTGTCATCGATACGCTCATCATCTGTAGCACGACGGCGTTCGTCGTCTTGTCTTCCGGTGTATGGACAGAGGCCGGCGCCATGAACGACCCGGCCGCTCTGACGACGATCGCATTCCAACAGTACTTCGGTTACACGGGTAGCCTGCTCGTCACGATCTCGCTCATCTTCTTCGTCTTGTCGACGATCATCGTCATCATCTTTTACGGGTCGCGCCAAGCCGAGTACTTGTTCGGGTTGAAGGCCGGATTCTTGATGAAAGTCGTCTATATCGCCTCGATCGTCATCGGTGCGATCGGCGGCGCCCAAATGATTTGGAACTTCCTCGACTTCATGCTCGCGATGATCCTCATCCCGAACATGATCGCCGTCTTGATGTTGAGCGGTGAAGTGAAGCGCTTGACGACCGAGTTCTTCACGTCCGAGAAATATTATAAGAAAGACGTCGCCGAGAAGAAGGCTTCGTAACGACAAACCCGGCTGCAATCGCAGCCGGGCCTTTTTTTTATGAACTCGATTCAATCTTGTCGATCGCTTGACGAATCCGTCCGACCGAGGCGTCGAACTGTTGTTGTTCCTCGTCCGTCAGTTCGATCTCGACGATTTGGCGGATACCGGTCCGATCGATTAAGGCCGGTACGCCGATATGGAGCCCAGAGGCACCGTATTCTCCGTCGAGATGAGCACCGATCGTCACGACGGAGTTCTCGTTCCGGACGATGGCGCGGACGATCCGGAGGAGCCCGAGCCCAATCGCGTAGTACGCCGCGCTCTTATATTCGATAATTTGATTCGCCGCATCGCGGACCCCTTGATAGATGGCGTCCAAATCTTCTTGGCGGTACGATTCATTCTCCTCAAGTAACTGCTTCATCGACTTCCCGTAAATGCGGGCATTGTCCCAGGCGACGAATCCCCCGGCGCCATGCTCGCCCATGTAATAGACGTGGCAGTTCCGTGATGACAAGTCGAAGTACTCACCGACTTTATAACGAAGACGGGCCGTGTCAAGCACCGTACCTGAACCGATGACGCGGTGCTTTGGCAAACCTGACGCCTCAAAGGCGACGTGCGCCATGACGTTGACCGGGTTCGTGGCGACGACGATGATGCCATCGAACCCGCTCGCCATGATTTGTTTCGTGACGTCACGGACGACGACCGCGTTTTGTTCGGCCAGGTCCATCTGGGTCTGACCGAGCTTTTGAGCGGCACCGGCCGTGATGACGACGATATCGGCGTCACGGCAGTCCGAGTAGTCCCCTGCCCAAATGCGGACCGGGCTCGGCGCGAACGAGATGCCGTGGTTGAGGTCCATCGCCTCCCCTTCGGCCTTGGCGTGGTTCGAGTCGATCAAGACGAGCTCTTCACAGAGCGCCGCCATCGACAGTTGATAGGCGAAACTGATACCGACCCAGCCGGCGCCGACGACGGCGATGCGGGTGATGTCTTTTGGATCAATCGTTTCCATTCAATCATTCCTCCCTAAAAGCAGTCTCTCTCTTAGCATACCCGACTCGCCTTCGTTTCACGACAAAAAAAGCGAACTCCCTTGCGGTGAGTTCGCTAATTAAAGATTATCCGATCGATCCTTCCATCTCGAACTTGATGAGACGGTTCATTTCGACGGCATATTCCATTGGCAATTCTTTCGTGAACGGCTCGATGAAGCCCATGACGATCATTTCCGTCGCTTCTTCTTCCGAGATTCCACGGCTCATGAGGTAGAAGAGTTGCTCTTCTGACACTTTAGAGACTTTCGCTTCGTGCTCGAGTGAGACTTGGTCGTTCAAGATCTCGTTGTACGGGATCGTGTCCGACGTCGACTCGTTGTCCATGATGAGCGTGTCACATTCGATGTTCGAACGTGCGCCTTTCGCTTTACGGCCGAAGTGGACGATACCGCGATACGAGACTTTTCCGCCTTGTTTCGAAATCGACTTCGAGACGATTGACGAAGACGTGTTCGGTGCGAGGTGAATCATTTTCGCGCCGGCGTCTTGGTGCTGCCCTTTACCGCCGAGGGCGATTGAGAGCGTCATCCCGCGTGAGCCTTCACCTTTTAAGATGACGGCCGGGTATTTCATCGTGAGTTTCGAACCGATGTTACCATCGATCCACTCCATCGATCCACCCGCTTCACAGACAGCACGCTTCGTGACCAAGTTGTAGACGTTGTTCGCCCAGTTCTGGATCGTCGTGTAACGGCAGTATGCGTCTTTGTTGACGAAAATCTCAACGACCGCCGAGTGGAGTGAGTTCGTCGTGTAGACCGGTGCCGTACATCCTTCGACGTAATGGACAGATGCGCCCTCGTCGACGATGATGAGCGTCCGCTCGAACTGACCCATGTTCTCCGAGTTGATTCGGAAGTAAGCTTGGAGCGGTTGCTCGAGCTTCACGCCTTTTGGTACATAGATGAACGAACCACCTGACCAAACAGCCGAGTTGAGTGCCGCGAACTTGTTGTCTGTCGGCGGAATCAATTTTCCGAAGTACTCGCGGAAGATGGCTTCATCTTCTTTCAAAGCAGTGTCTGTATCTTTGAAAATGACACCTTTCGCTTCGAAGTCTTCTTGCATGCTGTGATAGACGACTTCAGACTCATACTGAGCCGAGACGCCTGCCAAGTATTTTTGCTCCGCTTCCGGGATTCCGAGCTTGTCAAACGTACGTTTGATTTCTTCAGGAACCTCGTCCCACGAGTGCTCTGTCTTTTCAGACGGTTTGACATAGTACGTGATCTCATCGAAATCGAGTGCCGTGAGATCGCCGCCCCATGTCGGCATCGGCATTTTGCGGAACTGTTCGAGTGATTTCAAACGGAACTCGAGCATCCATGCCGGTTCTTCTTTCATGCGCGAGATCGTCTCTACGATTTCGTTCGTCAAGCCGCGGCCTGAACGGAAAATCGAGATGTCTCGGTCATGGAAGCCATATTTATAATCGCCAATGTCAGGCATGTTTTTCGCCATATCGGTCTCCTCCTTCTACTTACGCTTCCTCGTCGACTCCCTTTTCAAGCGCTTTCCACGCGAGCGTGGCGCACTTGATGCGAGCCGGAAACTTTGAGACGCCAGACAACGCTTCGATGTCGCCTAGGTCGAACGTGTCTGTATCGTAGTCTTTCCCTTGGACCATCTCCGAGAAGATGTTGGCCAATTGGAGTGCCTCGTCAACAGACTTGCCCTTCACGATTTGAGTCATCATCGATGCCGAGGCGAGACTGATCGAACAGCCTTCCCCTTCAAACTTGGCATCTTTCACGATTCCATCCTCGACTTGGAGTTGGAGTCGGAGTGAATCCCCGCATGTCGGGTTGTTCAAGTCGATCGTCACGCCATCTTCGATGACGCCACGGTTTCTTGGGTTTTTATAATGATCCATGATGACCTGTCGGTACAACATGTCGAGATTGTTAAAACTCATAATTGAAATACTCCTTCGTTTGACGTAGCCCTTCGATGAAGCGGTCGACTTCTTCTTTCGTATTGTACAAGTAGAAGCTCGCTCGGGCTGTCGATGATTGCTTCAGGAGACGCATGAGCGGCTGGGCACAGTGGTGGCCGGCCCGGACCGCGATGCCTTGCATATCCAAGACGGTCGCTAAGTCGTGGGCGTGCACGTCACCTAAGTTGAACGTGACGAGTCCGACCCGTTCCTCTGGCCCGAAGATTTGGATACCTTCGATCGTCCGCATCTGTTCGATGGCGTACGTCGCAAGCGCCCGTTCGTGGGCTTCGACGTTCTCGAGACCGAGGTCTTCTAAAAAGTCGATGGCCGCTGCCAAACCGACGGCGCCGGCGATGATCGGCGTCCCTGCTTCGAACCGGTACGGGATGTCTTTCCATGTCGACTCATACAAGTCGACGTAATCGATCATCTCGCCACCGAATTCGACCGGCTCCATGTTTTTAAGCAACTGTTTCTTCCCGTATAAGACCCCAATCCCGGTCGGACCGAGCATCTTATGGCCTGAGAAGGCGAGGAAGTCGCAGTCGAGTGCTTGCACGTCAAGTTTACGGTGCGGTGCGCTCTGTGCCGCATCGACGACCATGACCGCGCCTTTCTCGTGGGCGAGCTTCGCCACGTCGGCAATCGGGTTGATCGTACCGAGCACGTTCGAGACGTGACTCATGGCGACGATTTTCGTCCGGTCCGACAAGACGGCACGGACCGCGTCGAGCGTGACTCGACCGTCCGGCGTCAATTCGACGTAACGGAGTTTGGCCCCTTTACGCTTGGCGAGCTGTTGCCACGGAATCAAGTTGGCGTGATGCTCCATCGGCGTGAGGACGATCTCGTCCCCCGCTTCGACGTTGGCATCCCCGTAGCTTGACGCGACGAGGTTAATCGCCGTCGTCGTCCCGCGTGTGAAGATGATCTCTTCCGGGACGGCGGCGTTGATGAATGAACGGACGCGCTCCCGCGCCCCTTCATACGCATCCGTCGCGTGCGTCCCGAGCGTATGGACGCCCCGGTGCACGTTCGAGTGGATGCGGCGATAGTAATCCTCGATCGCCTCGATGACAGCAAGCGGTTTTTGGGAGCTCGCCGCGCTGTCGAGATAGACGAGCGGATGACCGTTGATTTCCTGATCTAAAATCGGGAACTGTTTACGAATCGAGGCATCGATCATCTTAACGTACTTTCCCTTCGATGACTTCACGGAGACGGTCTTTGACCGACTCGATCGCGAGTTGCTCGACGACCGGGTTCAAGAATCCGTGAATGATCAACCGTTCGGCTTCTTTACGTGACAAACCGCGGCTCATCAAGTAGTAGAGCTGCACGTCGTCGACGCGTCCGACCGAAGCGGCGTGACCGGCCATGACGTCGTCCTCATCGATGAGGAGAATCGGGTTCGCGTCGCCACGTGCCTTTTCAGACAACATGAGGACACGTTCCGTTTGAACGCCGTTCGATTTCGAAGCGCCATGGTGAATCATCGATGTCCCGCTGAAGATGGCCGTGGCCGAGTCTTTTTGGACACCGTGAATCAAGATGAACCCTTCTGACGACTTCCCGAAATGGTCCGTCCGGATGTTGAAGTTTTGTTTCTGTGCGCCACGACCGACCGTGACGGCTTTCGTGTCTGAGAACGTGTTGTCCCCGACGAGGTGTGTCTTCGTCTCGACGAGCGAGTTGCCGTCATTCATGTGACCGAGCGCCCATTCGAGGCGTGCGTTCTCATAGACGACACCACGGCGGTTCATGAACGAGAGGGCCGACTCAGCAAGCTGGTCGACGCCACCGAAGACGACTTTCGCGTTCGCGGCTGCGAACACTTCTGTCACGGCGTTTACCGTGTGCGGCTCGTTCGTGTTCGAGAGGAAGCTCTCGACATACGTCACTTCACTGCCTTCGTCCGCGACGATGATCGTGTGGTGATAGAGCGCGCCGTTCGCTTGTTCCATCGTGAAGATGGCTTGGAGCGGGTCTTTCAACTGGACGTTCTTCGGTACGTATAGGAACGCACCACCGTTCATGAGGGCAGCGTTCAACGCAGACAAACGTTCTTCGTCCACGCGGACACCTTCCGTCATGAAGTACTTCTCGACGAGGTCCGGATGTTGTTCCATCGCTTCGTTGATGCCCATGAAGAGGACACCTTCTGGCGTCGCGAGTTCGTTGTAGACGACATGACCGTTGCGTTCAACGAGCACGTTTGTACGGTGGTCTCCAAGAAGTGCTTCGATTTCAGGCGTCAAGCCGTCGTGCTTCGTGAGCTCGACGTCTCCAGAGACGAAGTCCCATTTATCAATCTTGATCTTTTCAACTTTTGGCAAGGCGAGAGTCGGCGCAAGTTCTGCTGCTTCTTTGCGACGGTTGACCATAAATGCCGGTCCACCGAGCGCCTCTGCACGTGCCGCTACTGCTTGTGCATCCAATTCAAATTGTACGGTCATCGTACAGCCTCCTTACGCTTCTGTGTCTACTGTCATTCCAAGATCTTGCTTCACCCAGTCGTAACCTTCTGCTTCGAGTCGTTGTGCAAGCTCTTTGCCACCTGACATGACGATTTTACCGTCCATCATGATGTGAACAAAGTCTGGCTCGATGTAGTTGAGGAGACGTTGATAGTGCGTGATGATCAAGCAGCCGAACTCTTCGTTGCGCATTTCGTTGACGCCTTTGGCGACGACTTTGAGCGCATCGATGTCGAGACCTGAGTCAATTTCATCGAGGATGGCGATGTTCGGTTTAATCATCATCATTTGAAGAATCTCGTTACGTTTTTTCTCTCCGCCTGAGAAGCCTTCGTTCAAATAGCGGTGTGCCATTTCTGAAGGGATTTCGAGGACGTCCATTTTCGCATCGAGTTCACGGATGAACTTCATGAGTGAGATTTCTTGTCCTTCTTCGCGGCGTGAGTTGATTGCTGAACGCAAGAAATCGGCATTCGTGACACCACTGATTTCAGCAGGATACTGCATCGCGAGGAACATTCCGGCTTGCGCGCGCTCGTCAACTTCCATGTCGAGTACGTCTTCGCCGTTCAAATCGACGCTTCCGCCTGTTACTTCATACAATGGATGTCCCATAAGTGCCGATGCGAGTGTAGATTTACCCGTCCCGTTAGGACCCATGATGGCGTGAATTTCGCCACCTTTAATTTCAAGATTAAGACCTTTGACGATCTCTTTTCCTTCGATTGAGACGCGGAGGTCATCAATTTTCATGTGTGGTACGTTAGACATTCGGATACCCCTTCCGTTTTCTCGCCATTTTTGGCGTAGATTAGATATATTCTAATCTTAATCTAGGCAATTTTTTATTTCAAGCGACTCACCTTATTATTCATTCTCAATAAAACTTAAATGTTGAGAATGAGAATATCGGGAAATCAAGACTTTATCCAACTTTTTCCTCGATTAAGGCCAAACTTGCTTTCCGTTCTTTCAAGGCGCCGGCGAAGAAGAAGGCGCCGCAAGCCGTCAACACGGCCAAGCTTCCAAACACTGGCAACGCGGCGTTATCAAACCCATCGAGCAACACTCCGCCGATGACAGGGCCGATCGTCTGACCGAGCGCCGTCAACCCCATCGCCCCGAAATACGTCCCGCGCAGGTGAGCCGGTGCCAATTCGTCCGTCAGTACGTCCGTCATCGTGAACATGAGCACCTCACCGATTGTGAAGATGATCATCGCGATGAACAACACCCACGTCTCGGTCGCAAAACCGATGAGCAGGAGCCCCGTCGACAGCGTCCCGACGCCGAAAAAAAGTGACTTGATCGGCGACACGCGAATCCCGAAGCGCATGATCGGATATTGGACGATGAGGACGGTGATCGCATTGACCGTCAACAGATAGGCGAACAAACGTGAGCCATCGCTGAAGCCGTCATGGAACGCGATGAACTGCGGCAACGTCGCATTGAACTGACTATAGCCGATGATGGCGAAGATCATCCCGATGATGACGTAGCGGAACGTCTTATCTTGTTGTAACACACGGAACGTCTCCGTCAAGCGCGGCCGGACTTTGACGCCGTCCCCTTCCTCGAACGGATATTTCCGGAACAACGTCGAGATGACGAGACCGTATAACACATAGACGCCCGTGACGACGAAGAAGGCGCTCTTCGCCCCGGTGAGCGACAACACGACCGCGAGCAATGGACCGATCGCCGCCGCGATATTGATTAAAAAGTAGCGGACATTGTAGACGATGACGCGCTGGTCCGGTTGCGTCGTGTCGCTGATGAGCGCGCGGGACGCCGGTTCGAGGAACGAACGTGACACGCCCATAAGTACCGAGAACATGTAAAACCAAAATAATTCCGTCACGAGCGCGAAGCCGCTGAACGTGATCGCGTTCAAGGCGATCCCGATGAGCATCAACTGTTTGCGCCCGTAGCGGTCAGACAGCGTGCCCCCAAAAAAGCTCATGAATAACCCCGATAACGCCGAGATGGCGAACACCGTCCCGATGACACTTGCCGAGAAACCAAGCGTCGCAAGATAAATCGCAAAAAACGGCATAACAAAAAATGTCGACAGCCGGGCAAAAAATGTACCAAATAAGACACCCAGCGTCAGCGGATGAATGTGTCGTATGTTCATCCGGATCCCCCCTTTTTCTACATATATGTAGTGTACTTCTATTGGTGCGCCAAAACTACTCCAAACAAAAAAGGCCCGGGATATCCCGAGCCTTGACGACAATTATTGTTTGACCGGTACGACTGCACCTTTGTATTCGTCCAAGATCCACTGTTGTGTCTCTTCTGACGTGAGGACTTCAAGGAGTGCCTTGACGCGCTCGTCGTCTTCGTCGCCTTCACGTGTGACGATCAAGTTGACGTAAGGTGAGTCTTCGCCTTCGAGGGCGATCGCGTCTTCGAGCGGGTTGAGGCCGGCATCGATCGCGTAGTTCGTGTTGATGAGGACCGCGTCCCCTTCACCGTTGTTGAACGCTTGCGGGAGAAGTGCCGCTTCAACGTCCGTCTTGAACTCCAAGTTTTTCGGATTGTCGACGATGTCTGAAACCGTCGCGTCCGTCGTCTTGCCTTCTGCGAGCGTGAGTAAGCCTTCTGATTGGAGCATCGTGAGGATTCGTCCGTGGTCAGCGACTGACGAACTCATGATGATTTCAGCGCCTTCTGGCAGCTCATCGAGTGATTTGTAGTCTTGTGAGTAGACACCGATCGGCTCGATGTGGACGCCGCCGGCTGATGCGAATTTGTAGTCTTTGTTCTCAGCCATTTGCGACTCGAGGTACGGCTCGTGTTGGAAGTAGTTCGCGTCGAGTTCGCCGTCCGCGAGCGTTTTGTTCGGGAGGACGTAGTCTTGGAACTTCTTGATTTCGAGCGTATAGCCCTTCTCTTCGTAGTCGTCTTGAATGTGCTCTAAAATCTCAGCGTGCGGGACGTTTGACGCACCGACGACGAGCGTCTTGTCATCGCCCGAACCTGATTCTGAATCTCCGCCGCAAGCTGCGAGAATCGTGAGTGCTGAAGCTGCTGTCAATCCGAGTACTGTTTTCCATGATTTCATTATAAAACCCCTCCAAATTTTCTATTTAGATCAAGCGGAACGCTTGTCAATTACTGATACGAGTCGATCGCCGATGAACTGGATGACGAAGACGATAACCAAGATTAAGACGGTCGCGACGAACGTGACGTCACTCTGTGAACGCTGGAACCCTTCGAGGAACGCCAAGTTCCCGAGTCCCCCGCCCCCGACGACCCCTGCCATCGCCGTATAACCGACGATTGCGACGATCGTGACCGTGATGCCTGACACGATGGCCGGCAATGCTTCTGGGAACAACACTTTATAGACGATTTGCCATTTTGTCGCACCCATCGATTCAGCCGCCTCGATGACGCCGCGGTCGACTTCGCGAAGGGCGAGCTCGACCATCCGCGCATAGAACGGAGCCGCACCGATAATGAGCGCCGGCAACGCTGCCGTCGACCCGAGCATCGTCCCGACGACGAGTAACGTGAACGGGATGAGCAAGATGATCAAAATGATGAACGGAATCGACCGGAACACGTTGACGATTGCGCTGATGACCGTGTAAATCGGACGGTTTTTCATCATGAGCGGTTCGTTCGTGACGTATAAGAGCATCCCGAGGGCGAGACCGATGACGAACGTCGCGGCTCCGGCGACGAGCGTCATATAGAGCGTCTCCCACGTTTGCTCGAGCATGACTTGCCAATCTACATTAGGAAACATCGCTTTCTACCTCCACTTCCACTGCCTGCGACCGGATTGAGGCGATGGCCCGCTCGACTTCAGCCGGCTCTCCGATCAATTGGATGAATAATGTCCCGAGGGCACCGACTTGTGACTGCGTCACGTTCCCGCCGATGATGTTGAAGCCGATGTCATGTTGCTTCAACACTTCTGACAGAATCGGTTGCTCGGCCGTCTCGTTCAAGAATTTGAGCTTGACAATTTGACCGCTCGGATAACGCGCTTTCAAGTGCTCGAACGTGAGCGACATGTCTTCGACCGCGCCGATCTGTTTGACGAACTCTTTCGTGATCGGCTGTTCCGGATGTTGGAACACCTCGGCGACTTGTCCGGTCTCGACGACCTTCCCGGCCTCCATGACGGCGACGCGGTGGCAAATCTTTTGGATGACGTGCATCTCATGGGTGATGAGGACGATCGTCAATCCCAGCTTTTTATTGATGCTGACGAGCAGTTCGAGAATCGAATCGGTCGTCTTCGGGTCGAGTGCGCTCGTCGCTTCATCGCAGAGGAGCACTTCTGGATTCGTAGCGAGCGCACGGGCTATCCCGACTCGCTGCTTTTGACCGCCCGATAGTTGCGACGGATAGCTGTCTTCCCGTCCGCCTAAGCCGACGAGTTCGACAAGTTCTTGGACGCGGCGTTTGCGTTCGCTGGCCGGTACCCCGATGAGCTCGAGCGGGAAGCTGATGTTCTCAGCGACCGTGCGTGACCATAATAGGTTGAAGTGTTGGAACACCATCGAGACGTTTTTACGTACCCCGCGTAGTTCCTTCGGCGTGAGCTTCGTCAGCTCGCTGCCGGCGACCACGATTTCACCGCTAGACGGTGCCTCGAGTCGGTTGAGCAAGCGGATGAGCGTCGACTTCCCCGCCCCTGAATATCCGATTATTCCAAAAATTTCGCCGCTTTCGATGGTAAGCGACACATCATCGACCGCCTGGACCCGACCGTTTTTCGTATCGAACCATTTGGCCACATTGCGTAGTTGAATCAATCCATTTCCCTCCTGACAACAAAAAAAGTACGCACGTTTGAGCAAACGTGCGTACTTTATCGGTACGGACAACGATTGCTCTCATCTTCCAAGGTTTACACCTTGCTGGAATTAGCACCATTTCGGATTGCTCCGCGGTTGCTGGGCGTCATAGGGCCAGTCCCTCAGCCTCTCTTGATAAGAGTGGTTGCGTATTTGATTAGCTTTATCATAGCGACACATTATTTTCATGTCAAACTATTTTTTTCAGACAAATTAAAAAAAGGTGCCATCCGAGGATGACACAGAACGTAGCACCTTGAGTCACTGAAGGACAACCCATAGATGAACCTCTTTTGCCCGATCAGAGCATTCATCCTTATATGGGGGATTTTTACCCGACCATCACTCGGTCTTCGAACGGACCATGCAATTACGCGACCGGTGCCCCGACGCTTGATTTTTTTGGGGGACAATCGAAGGGAAGGTCCACCTGAAATCGCGTAAGCTCATGCAACGGTTGTTCGAAAACGTCTTGCTGACGGGAAAATCTCGTCCTATGTTGTGTTCAAGTAAGATGTTGTAATGAATATATCATTCGTGAACTTTCTGTGTCAACTGATTATTTAAAATTTTCAGATTATTCTAATCATCCTATCTCATTTGACGAAAGATAGGACGTGCTGGACGTTTTGAAACGCATACAAACGATCGCGAACTTGGCCATTTTCCAGCTTCAATAGCGCCGGGACGCTCATGACTTGATACGCCTCGAGCTCGTTCGGGATAAAGTTGGCATCGCGCTTTTCAATCTGGAGTTCGGGGTCGACGGCCTCGACGACCGAGAGCATCCGCTCGGCCACGGCGCATGTACCGCACATCGGGGCGTATATATATAAGAATCCGTCTGTCATCATTGTTCTCACCTCTTTTCTAAGTATATGAATCCGGGCCGGTCGGTTCAAAAGTTGTGCTCAAATGGAAAATTCTGAACATTTCAACATTTCTTATTGACGCTCGCTAGAAAGAGGCATAGTATGGTCATTAACTTTATTGCTTTTGTACATAACAGCATACCAGTAGAAAAGGACAGGTGAATCCCCAATGACGGAAGAGAAGCTTACCGGAAAACAGTTTTTGATGAACGTCTTGAACGGCCTCAGTCTTGCCATCCTCATCGCCCTCATCCCGAGCGCCTTGCTCGGTGAATTAACGAAAGCCATCTTACCTTATGTTCCGTCACTGCAGTTCATCTTAGATGCGACGACAATTGCAATGCGTCTCTTACCGGTCATCATCGGTGTCGCTGTCGCCATGCAGTTCGGACGCTCGGCTCTCGAGGCCGGTACGATCGGCATCGCGACCCAAGTCGGGAGCGGCGCCATCCGCATCGAGGAAGGGGCGTTCCTCATGGCTGGAATCGGTGACGTCATCACGGCCGGTGTGACGGCCGCTCTCGCGACGTTCCTCGTCATGCAGTTGTCGCCACGCTTGAAGACATACACGGTACTCGTCTTACCGATGACGGTCATCGTCGTCGCCGGAGGGATCGGGGCGTTCCTGCTCACTTACATCTCACAAATCACGACATACGTCGGGACGATCATTATGACGATGACGGAACTACAGCCGATCGTGATGGGCATGTTGATCGCCATGGCGTTCTCGCTCATCATCGTCTCGCCAATCTCGACGGTCGGCATCGCCACAGCGATCAGCCTGTCTGGTGTCGCGGCCGGGGCCGCCAACCTAGGGGTCGTCGCCGCCGGCTTCGGTCTCGCCATCGCCGGCTGGCAGATGAACGCGACCGGAACGTCGATCGCCCACTTCCTCGGGTCACCGAAGATTCAAATGGCGAACTTCGTCCGTCGTCCGATCATGATGTTGCCCGTACTCGCCAATGCGGCCATCCTCGGAGCGCTCGCAGGCATCCTTCGGATCGAAGGGACGCCGATCAGTGCCGGTTTCGGCGTCTCCGGCCTCATCGGGCCAATCAACGCCTTGCATTTGATGCCGGGAGGCTTCGCGCTCTGGAACGTCATGCTCGTCATCGTCTTATTCGGACTCATCCCGATAACGCTCGGAATCATCTTCTACCGCCTGTTCAACCGGACGTCGCTCATCCAGCCTGATCACTACCGCCTCGATTTTGAATGAACAAAAAAGCCCGGCTTCTCGTGAAGAGAAACCGGGTTTTGTTTAGCCTTGAATCATCGCTTCGTATTCTTCGGCTGACATGAGTTTGTCGACGTCTGACGCGTCGTTCAACTCGACTTCGATCATCCAAGCGCCTTCGAACGGTGCCTCGTTGACGAGTTCTGGTGAATCGGCGAGTGATTCGTTCACCGCTGTGATTTTTCCAGAGATTGGAGCGTACAATTCTGAAACGGTTTTGACCGACTCGACCGAACCGAACGGCTCATCGAGTAAAATCGTGCCGCCGACTTCAGGAAGTTCTACAAAGACGATATCCCCTAGTTCGCTTTGTGCGAAATCCGTGATCCCGATGCGGGCCACGCTTCCGTTCACTTCAACCCATTCGTGCTCTTTTGAATAACGTAGATTGGCAGGTACTTTGCTCATCTTAACTTCCCCCTCAAATGAATTAGACTCACACGAGTATTATAGCACTTCGCCCCAAACGTCTGTAAACGACTTTTCTGAAAATCCGACAGTTGATTTTTGACCATCTGTCACGATTGGACGCTTTAAAAGCATACCATTGCTCGCGAGAAGCTCGAGTTGTTCGTCTTCTGATAGATTTGGCAGTTGATCTTTGATGCCTTCGTTTCGATATACTTGGCCGCTCGTATTGAAGAATTTTTTGAGCGGGAGACCCGACTGTTTCCATAGTTCGGCCAGTTCATCTTTCGACGGTGTCGCCTCGACGATATGGACGTATGTATACTCGACGTCGTTCTCTTTCAGCCACTTCTCTGCTTTTTTACACGTACTGCATGGCGGATAGCCATATAGTGTCACCATGTTCATCACCTCTTCTATAAATGTAGCACATTCCGAACCGACCATTCACGCTTCAAGCAAACGCTCAATCTCTCGCTTCAACGACGCGTTCACCGGATGACGCGCCTCGATATAACCGAGAATCGCAGCTGCCGCCTCGACGGAACGCCCATAGCCTAATACCCCTTGCTCAAGGAGCCTAGTCACGTCAGGATGCTTCGTCTCGACGCGTCGCGTCGGATTGAACGGATCACTCATCTCTCCATGTGCCTTCAGCACGTTATTGATCGCCGCGACTTGAATGAGTTCAAAGCCCGCAAGTCGCTCGCCACGTCGCTCCCGGAGCAATCCGACGTATAGGTTCGTCAGCGCCTCTTCATAGCAATACGTGGCGTCAGGGACGTCTGTGACGACGTTAGGCGTCGCGAAGGCGTGGAGAGCCTCGTCCCGCTCCCAGACGACACGGCCTGGCGTGTAGGCGATGCCAGGCATCTCAACGACTTCAAACACGGCAAACTCACCATAAATGCCGTCCTCATACATGATCTTGTGCCCGTCTTTCGTATTTTGAAACTGATACACCAGCGGTTCAACGGCGAGCCAATCCAAATTGTCGATAAAGCGGGCCTTATGTCCGTCCTCGACAATTAAAAAGAAATCGAGGTCCGAATAGTCATCGAGCCGGTCCGTCTCGAGCCCGATCGAACCGAGCGCGAGGAGCATGAGTGTGCCATCATGCTCTGCGACTGAGCGGCCAATCGCATCCATCCGTTCTAACAATGCCTTACGTCTCATCTACTTCGCCTCCTTCCGTCCATTGTACGGTGTCGGCAAGGCAAAAAGAAAGGGCCGACCGCGTCCGGTCCACCCTTTCTCTCGCTTGCTTACACGATAAACTTGTTCGCTTTGATGAGGCTCGCTGCGACTTCGCGTTTCGTGCCGATGACGTTGATTGGCTGATAACGGCTGAACTTCTTCATCGCCGATAAGAGCATGCGCTGCTCGTCGCCCGATGCGGCCGCGTACAAGACTTCTTTCGCCATGAGTTCGACTTGCTTGAACACTTGCTCGGCGAAGATTTCGGTATAGCGGACTTTCTGTCCGTTCTTCTCAACGCCTGTGCGGGCGATGGCTTTATCCGTCCGCGCGATGGCCGCTTCAAGCGCATAGATGGCGCTGATGATGTCGGCGATCTTCGCGAGAATCTCTTGCTCGTTCTGAAGGTCTTGCTGATATTTCTGGACGGCCGTTCCGGCGATCATCAAGTTGATTTTCTTCATGTTCGACAGAAGCATCTTCTCGCGTGCGAGCGGTGAGCCGTCGAGCTCTTGCGGCATGTAGCTCATGAGCTCTTTTTGGAGTTTCTGTGCCTCGGCGAGGAGTGGTAAGTCGCCTTTCATCGCTTTCTTGAGGAGCGTGCCCGGCACGATCAAGCGGTTGATCTCGTTCGTTCCTTCGAAGATGCGGTTGATGCGTGAGTCACGGTACAAGTTCTCGACTTCATATTCGGTCATGAAGCCGTAGCCGCCGTGGATTTGGACCGCTTCGTCGACGACGTAGTCGAACGTCTCCGAGGCGAACACTTTGTTCAACGAACATTCAATCGCATATTCAGCGATCGCTTGGGCGACTTTCGAGCCGTCGCGCATGTTTTCGTCGCCGAGGGCGTCGAGACTGTCTTGGAACAGACCGCCCGTCCGGTAGACCGAGCTCTCCATCGCATAGATGTTCGCGGCCATCGTCGCGAGTTTCTCTTGGATGAGCGGGAACTGGCTGATCGGCGTCTTGAACTGTTTACGTTCGTTCGCGTACTGGACCGAAAGATCGAACGCACGTTTCGACGAACCGACCGCACCGACGGCGAGTTTGTAACGACCGACGTTCAAGATGTTGAAGGCGATGACATGGCCTTTGCCGATTTCTCCGAGGAGGTTGTCGACTGGGACTTCGACGTCTTCTAAGATGAGCGTCCGTGTCGATGAGCCTTTGATGCCCATCTTCTGTTCTTCGGCCCCTGTCGAGACCCCTTTGAAGTCACGCTCGACGATGAAGGCGCTGAACTTGTCGCCGTCGATTTTCGCGTAGACGACGAACACGTTCGCGAAACCGGCGTTCGTGATCCATTGCTTCTCGCCGTTCAACACGTAGTGCGTGCTGGCTTCGTTCAAGACGGCCGTCGCTTTCGCACCGAGCGCGTCCGAGCCTGAGCCTGGCTCTGTGAGGGCGTACGCCGCGATCCATTCGCCGGTCGCGAGCTTCGGCAAGTACTTATGCTTTTGCTCTTCCGTTCCGAAGAAGACGATTGGGAGTGTCCCGATCCCAACGTGGGCGCCGTAGCTGAGGGCGAATGAACGTGCCTTGGCGAACCGCTCCGTGATGATCGATGACGAGATCTTATCAAGCTGATAACCGCCGTACTCTTCTGGCACGTCCGCGCCGAGGAGACCGAGCTCGCCCGCTTCTTTCAACAATTCGACCGAGAGATCGAACTCATGTTTCTCGATGCGTCCAAGGACAGGCATGACACGGTCGTCGACGAAACTCGCCGTCGTGTCGCCAATCATCTTGTGCTCATCTGAGAAGTCTTCCGGTGTGAACAAACGATCCGCGTCGAGTGCGTCGATGACGAAGCTACCGCCTTTAATCAATTCGTGTTCTGTACGTTCCATTGTCAATTCCCCCTTATAGTAATTCGAAGACGCCAGCAGCACCCATACCGCCACCGATGCACATCGTCACAACCCCATACTTTTCATTGCGTCGTTTCATCTCATGCAAGATCGAGACCGCGAGTTTCGCGCCCGTGCAACCGAGCGGATGCCCGAGAGCGATCGCGCCTCCGTTGACGTTCACTTTCGACGGGTCGATGCCGAGTTCACGGATGACGCCGAGCGATTGGCTCGCGAACGCCTCGTTCAGTTCGAACAATCCGACTTCTTCCAACTTCACGCCGGCCATCTCGAGTGCTTTCGGGATGGCGACGACCGGGCCGATCCCCATCACTTCCGGACGGACACCGCCGACCGCGAACGAGAGGAATTTTGCCATCGGTTTCAAGCCTTGACGTTCGGCTTCTTCGCGCTCCATGACGAGCACGGCTGCCGCGCCATCGGACACTTGTGACGCGTTCCCCGCCGTCACCGAGCCCTTGATTTTGAATGCCGGGCGCAGTTTACCGAGCGCCTCGAGCGTCGAGTCGGCACGGACGCCTTCGTCATGTTTGACGACGAGTTCACGTTCCGCGACTTTCCCGTCTTCGCCGAGCACGTGCTCGACGACCGTGACCGGGACGATCTCTTCTTCGAACTTGCCGCCCGCGATCGCTGCCGCCGCTTTTTGGTGGCTATCGATCGCGAACAGGTCTTGGTCTTCGCGCGAGATGTTATATTCGGCCGCGACACGTTCTGCCGTGTGTCCCATGCTCATATAGTATTCCGGAGCCGTCTCCATGATTGTCGGATTTGGACGGATGACGTGGCCGCCCATTGGGACGAGGCTCATCGATTCCATACCGCCGGCGATGACCGCCGTCGCTTGACCGATCATGATTTTCGCTGCCGCGTCGGCAATCGCTTGAAGGCCGGACGAGCAATATCGGTTGATCGTGATGGCTGGTACTTCGTGCGACAAGCCACCTCGTACGGCCGCGTAACGGGCGATGTTCATCCCTTGTTCCGCTTCCGGCATGGCGCACCCCATGATGACGTCGTCGATTGGTCCCGTGTAGCCAGACCGCTCGAGCGTCGCTTTAATCGCATGACCCGCGAGTTCGTCCGAGCGAACGTTTCGGAACGAACCGCGTTTTGCTTTTCCGACCGGCGTTCGTGCGCCGGCCACGATGACTGCTTCTCTCATCTGTTAAGTCCCCCTTTTGTCAGTTCCGAAGTGGCTTGCCTTTGACGAGCATATGTTGCATCCGTTGCTGCGATTTCGGTTCCCCGATGAGGCTTAGGAACGCCTCGCGCTCGATGTCGAGGAAGTACTGCTCGTCGACCATCGTGCCGTATGCCAAATCGCCGCCGCTGATGACGTGGGCAAGTTTTTTCGCGATCTTCAGATCGTGTTCAGAGATATAGCCACCGTAGAACATCTCGTACGCTGCGAGTTCGAGCGTCGCTTTCCCCGTTTGACCGACGACCGGCAATTTCTCACGGACCGGTGCCGTGTAGCCGTCAGCGAGTCCGAGCACCGTCTGTTTCGCGTCGAACGTCAAGTGGTCGCGGTTCATCGAGATGCCGTCGACCGGACGGTGATAGCCGAGCGCTTTCGCGTCATAGGCCGACTTCGATACTTTCGCCATGGCGATATTCTCGAACGTCTGTTGCGCCGCTTTCTCGATGTTTTGCATCGACTTCGGTGTCTGCTCGAGGAGGCGACGATACGTGTTGAGGTTTCCGCCCCCGCCTGGGATGAGGCCGACGCCGACTTCGACGAGACCCATATACGTCTCGAGCGCCGCCTGCATGCGTGCGGCCGGCAAGCTGATTTCGGTTCCGCCGCCGAGCGTCATGCCGTAAGGTGCGACGACGACCGGGCGACCCGCGTAGCGAATCTTCTGGACGACTTGTTGGAACTTGTTGATGATCCAATCGAGCTCGTACCAGTTCTCGTCTTCCGCTTCCATGAGCATCATCGCGAGGTTGGCACCGACACAGAAGTTCTTACCATCGTTGGCGAGGACGAGTCCTTTGAAGTCGGTCTCGACGAGGTCGATCGACTGTTCAATCATCTGCATGATGTCGACACCGATCGCATTGTTCGGTGACGTGAACTCGAGGGCGACGACGTCGTCTCCGATATCGATGAGGCGGGCCCCACCGTTCTCGAGCACGATCCCGTTCGACTTGGCGAGCGGGGCGAGTTTCACTTCTTTCGGGTTGACGGTCTTCTCAACGTACGTCTGTGACGCTTGGTCGTAATACTGGTCTCCCTTATAGAACGATGTGTGTCCGGCAGCGAGCATCTCATCGATCCACGCCGGGACGTCATAGCCTTCCGCTTTCATGCGGGCGACCGACTTCTCGACACCGAGTGCGTCCCATGTCTCGAACGGTCCGAACTTCCAGCCGAAGCCCCACTTCATCGCGTCATCGATGGCGACGATCGAATCACTGATCTCGCCTGTGAGACGAGCCGAGTAGACGAGCGTCTTCGCCGTGACCGGCCAGAGCAGTTGTCCGATGCGTCCCTTGTTCAAGATGGCGCCTTTCAGCTTCGCTTTCGAACCTGGGAGCGATTTGATTTGGTCGAGCTCCGGTCCTGTAATCGCTTTCAATTGTTCGTATTCGAACGTCTCGAGATTCAGTTCCTGGATGACTTTTCCGTCTTTCTTGTAGAAGCCTTGTCCGGCCTTTTGACCGATCCATCCCTTCTCGACGAGCGTCTTCATTTCAGCAGGGACGTTGAACGTATCCTTCTCTTCACCGGCGTCGAGCGTCTCATAGACGTTTCCGGCGACGTGGACGAACGTGTCGATGCCGACGACGTCGAGCGTGCGGAATGTCGCCGATTTTGGCCGGCCGATGAGCGGTCCGGTGATCGAGTCCATCTCGCCGATCGAGGCGTTCTGCTTGAGCATCTCTTCGAACGTGACGAGGAGTCCGTACGTGCCGATGCGGTTCCCGATGAAGTTCGGTGTGTCTTTCGCTTCGACGACGCCTTTCCCGAGACGGTCCTCAGCAAAGCGGGCCATGAAATCGATGACCGGGCGTGCCGTTTTCTCCGTCGGGATGAGTTCGAGCAGTTTCAAATAGCGCGGCGGGTTGAAGAAGTGTGTCCCGAGGAAACGTGCCTTCAAGCCTTCCGGCAATACGCTCGCCATCGCCTCGATCGAGATACCCGACGTGTTCGAGCTGAGAATCGCGTCTTCACGGATGTAAGGTGCGATTTTTTCGAACAGTTGCTGTTTCACATCGAGCCGTTCGACGACGACTTCGATGACCCAGTCCGCTTCCTTCAAGCGCTCGAGATCATCTTCTAAGTTCCCCACGTCGATGAAGTTCAAGTGCTCCGCTGTCGCGAGCGGTGCCGGGTTTTGTTTCAATAGCTTTTGACGGTTCTCAGAAGCGATGCGGTTCCGTACTTGTGGTGACTCGAGCGTGAGCCCTTTCGCTTCTTCTTTCGCCGTCAATTCACGTGGTACGATGTCGAGCATGAGCGAACGAATCCCCGCGTTCGCCAAGTGAGCCGCAATCCCCGCCCCCATTACTCCTGAACCGATGACGACCGCAAAACGAATGTTGCTCGTCAAACGGAGGTCGGCTGATTGTTCGATGTGACTCGTCATATTGTTCCCCCCTCAATGAGAATGAATAGTGATTCATTTCAAGCGTAAAAAAAATCGCAATCACCATCGTGTTTACTCTTCTATCATAAATGAATGACAATTCATTCGCAAGCGTTCATTTTTCAAATTCGTTCCAATTTCACCGAGGACGATTTATTTTTCGGTCACTGTGGTATAGACACAAAGAGTCAATTTTAGAAAGGGGAATGTATTCATGAGTGATAATCGTTTAAACACAATGGGGAACCGACAGGATTTTGAATCGTTCAAGAAAGACGGTCAAGAACAAGCCCATCAACCGGGAATCGATTCGAAGATGGAGCCGTACCCGATCTATGAACGTAAAGGATATAAAGGAAGCGATAAACTGAAAGATAAAGTCGCCATCATCACGGGCGGTGACTCCGGCATCGGGAAATCGGTCGCCATCTTCTTCGCCCACGAAGGCGCGAATACGGTCATCGTCTATAAAGACCAAAACGAGCTCGAGGACGCCGAGGCGACGAAAGAACGCATCGAAGAACTCGGTCAAGCTTGTCTATTGCTGCAAGGTGACCTCGGCGACTCGGCTTTCTGTCAAGACGTCGTCAAACAGACACTCGAGACGTTCGGCCATTTGGACATCCTCGTCAATAACGCAGCCGAGCAACATCCGCAGGAGTCGCTCCTCGATATCTCGGACGACCAGCTCGAGCAGACGTTCCGGACGAACATCTTCAGCATGTTCTATTTGACGAAAGCCGCCCTCCCGTACTTGAACGAAGGCGCAAGCATCATCAACACGACGTCGATCACAGCGTACGAAGGTAACGATCAATTGATCGACTACGCATCGACGAAAGGTGCAATCACGGCGTTCACGCGTTCGCTCGCCAAGAACTTGGCCGAGAAGAAGATTCGCGTCAACGGCGTCGCACCAGGTCCGATTTGGACACCGCTCATCCCAGCGACGTTCTCAGCGGAAAAAGTCGCCTCGTTCGGTGACTCGGCTGAGATGAAACGTCCGGGCCAACCAGCGGAACTCGCTCCGGCTTACGTCTATCTCGCAAGTGACGACTCGACGTACGTCAGCGGACAGGTCATGCACGTCAACGGTGGTACGGTCATCAACGGATGATTTGGGAAGGCTCAGTTTGTAGCTGAGTCTTCTTTTTATATTCAATGCGTCCTTTCGGCGCCCATGCTTTCAGCAGGCAATCCCGAAGCCTCCTCGCGCCGTTCCCGGCACGGCGGGGTCTTCGCTGGATTGCTTTCCTGCGTGAGTCAAGGCGTCGACGGACGCATTTCCCTGACACTGAAAACGACCGACACTCTATGTCATCCCCAATGTATACTAATACTAACAAGTAAAAATGGAGGCCCGTCGATGACAAGTCAGCATAACGATGAAGAATACAATGAAGACATTTTAGAGTTCGACCCTCACTTTGACCATGATGCCAAGATAGAAGTCAGTTTGAACGAGGCTGGCGTCAATTTTGTCGGCAACGCCGAAGGCTATCTTGCCCTCGCGAGAATGTTTACATTTTTAGCGCAAACACATATGTATATTCGTATGGAAGAAAATCCTTCGCCTGACATAAATACTTCCTATGGGTATGGTCCATATCATATGACCGATTACATCCGAGACGCGTTCATTCAAAATAAACAGTATCTGTTTACACCAGGCGCCTTGCAAGATGTGAACCCAGAATACGAGCAAGAGCTTTTCTTTTGGCTGTCCGATCAAATCGGTCCCGATTTTTGGGTAGAAAAAGATGAAGAAGCGTCAAACGCTGAATCGTGACACAATTTCTTAAAAAAACGCGCCTTGAATTGACCACATCAAATAATAGAGAACACATCAAAAAAGCACGAACGCCCTCGACGGACGTTCGTGCTTTTCTCATCTCTTGACCATCCCTTTTAAAACGAACGCGACGTTCGCCGGACGTTCTGCGAGGCGGCGCATGAAGTAGCCGTACCAGTCACGGCCGTATGGCACGTAGACACGGACTTTATAGCCTTGACGGACGAGCTCGAGTTGACGCTCGACCCGGATGCCGTACAGCATTTGGAACTCGAACTGGTCGAGTGGGATGTTGTTCAGTTTCACATGTTCGATGACCGCATCGATCATGTGGTCGTCATGTGTTGCGATAGAGGCGTAGTTCCCGTTCGCCAGATGGAGTTTGACGAGCTTCAAGTAGTTGTGGTCGACGTCTTCTTTCTCCGGGAAAGCGACCGTCGCCGGTTCCTTGTAAGCCCCTTTGACGATACGAAGATTCGGTTTGAGCGGCGCGAGATGATTGATGTCATCTTCCGAGCGGTACAAGTATGACTGGATGACCGTCCCCAGGCCCTCAAAGTCCGTTTTCAATTTCTTGAACAAGTCGAGCGTTTTCTCGCAGCGTGCCTCGTCTTCCATATCGATGGCAACGAACACACCGACTTCTTTCGCCGTCGTCAAGATTTGACGCATATTGTCTTCGATCAACTCGTCCGAGATATCGAATCCGAGCGACGTCAGCTTGAGCGACATGTACGCGTCAAGCTTCTCTTCCGCCATGATTTCGATGGCACGAACGATTTCATCCCGGTTTTCGTTCGCTTCTGCGACCGTCGTGATGAATTCCCCTAAGTGGTCGACCGTGACCGATAATCCTTTCGCGTTCAACTCACGAATCGTCGGCACCGACGTCTTGAAATCTTCCCCCGCCACAAAGCGCGAAGCCCCGAATCGAAGCCCGTATTTTTTAGCCAAACTGTTGAGTGTTTTGTTTTGAGACATGTAGATAAATCCATCGCGCAACACTTTTTCCATCTGATTTTCCCCCTTACGTTTACACCCATCTATCTCTATGACGATGTCTGAAATTATTATGACATACAAACGTCCATTCGTCTGTAATTTTGTAATCGTTTTCACCGATTCATTTCCTTAGATTTAGAAAAAAACAGACGCCCCGTGGGACGTCTGTTTTACAGGCTCGTATTCGGTGCCACATAGAGCAAAATACTGAGGAAAACGAGCACACTTCCAGCTAGGACGAACATATGCCAAATCGCGTGGTTGAACGGCAGTTTCTGCCACATGTAAAAGACGATCCCGACCGAATAGGCGATTCCTCCGGCGAGGAGCAACATGAACCCGTTATGTCCGATGGATTCGTACAGCGGGCGCACGACGATGATACAAATCCAGCCTAGCGCGAGATACGTCACGTTCGATACCCACATGTACTTCCCGGTCGAGAACAGCTTCCAGATGATACCGAGAATCGCGACACCCCAGACGATTCCGAACAACATCCAGCCGAGCTTCCCGTGGAGTGATACGAGCGCGAACGGCGTATAGCTACCCGCAATCAAGAAGTAGATCCCGGCATGGTCGAACACTTGGAGCACGCGCTTCGCCCGTGGATGCGGAATCGCATGCATGAGCGTCGAGAAGAGGTACAGCAAAATCATCGATACCCCGAACACGCTCACGGCGATGACGTTCCACGTGCTCCCCGTCTCGGTCGCCGTGTTCACGAGCAAGACGAGCGCGACGATGCTGAAGATGACCCCGAGGCCATGGGTGATGGCGCTCGCAATCTCTTCCCCGAGCGTGTCGGCATGGAGCATGTCTTTTAGCTTCTCTTGATCCATTCAGGTCCCACCTTTCAAATCTATTCCTCTAGTATGGTCATTTCCCGATTTTGTTGCAAACAAAAACATGGGCCGAAGCGACCCATGTCTGTGGATTATGCGACTTCCTTCACTGGAACGTCACATTCCATATTTTGTGCCCGCATCGCTTTGGCGCGCATGTGGAACAAGACGAGCAGCGTGATCGTCCCAATCGTGGCGATGACGTACGGGATGACCCCATCCATCTTGAAGCCGATCGGTGCCGTCAAAATGTAGAACCAGACGGCGTACAACATGAACGTGCCCGGGATGAGCGCGATATAGTGGTTGCGCCCTTTGATGTAGAGGTACATCGCCCCGACGAACAAGGCGATGACAGCCGTCGTCTGGTTGGCCCAGTTGAAGTATTGCCAGAGCATCTGGAAGTCCATGTTCGTGAGCACGTATGAGATCGCGAAGAGCGGGAGCGCGATCCACAGGCGTGACGAGAACTTCTTCTGCGCGACTTTCATATAGTCGGCGATGATCATCCGAGCGCTACGGAACGCCGTGTCGCCTGACGTGATCGGCAAGACGATGACGCCGAGGATGGCGAGCGTGCCGCCGATGCTGCCGAGCATGAGTGTCGCCACTTCTTGGACGACAAGTGCCGGCGTACCCGTTTGAATCAATCCGAGCAATTCGCCTGGCTCGAAGATGGCCATGGCGGCCCCGGCCCAAATCATGGCGATGACCGCTTCGACAATCATCATGCCGTAGAAGATTTCACGGCCGTTGCTCTCTTTCATCGTCGTCCGCGAGATGATTGGCGACTGCGTGGCGTGGAAGCCTGAGAGCGCTCCACACGAGATCGTGAAGAAGAGGAGCGGCCAGATCGGCAAGCCGTCCGGATGCATGTTCGTGAGTGTCATCTCTGGAATCTTGTAGCCTTGCGCGAACAGGCTGACGGCGATCCCGATGGCGCTGATCATGAGAAGCGCCCCAAAGAACGGGTAGATGCGCCCGATGATTTTATCGACCGGGAGCAATGTCGCCAAGATGTAGTAGGCGAACACGGCGAAGATGACGATCGTGAGCGTCGTCGCGTTGCCGTCGAACAAGTTGTTGATCATGTTACTCGGCGACGTGACGAACACCGTCCCGACCAAGAGCAAAAGAAGCAGGGCAAAACCGTTGACGACGTGGCGGAGCGAGCGGCCGAGGAACTTCTCGGCGAGTTGCGGCAAGTGCGCCCCGTTGTTCCGAAGTGAGATCATGCCCGTCAAATAGTCGTGCACAGCGCCCGCGAAAATCGATCCGAAGACGATCCACAGGAACGCGACCGGTCCGTAGAGCGCCCCCATGATCGGGCCAAAGATCGGGCCGACTCCGGCGATGTTCAACAGTTGAATCATCGAGTTCCGTTTTTTCCCCATCGGCACGTAGTCGATGCCGTCCTGTGACGCGTAGGCAGGTGTCGTCCGCTCTTCCTTGATACCGAACGTCTTCTCGACGTAGCTGCCGTACACTTTGTACCCGACGAATAGAATCGCCAAGGCAATAAAGAATGTAATCATGTGTGCTGTCCCCTTTTGAACGTATGTAGCCGGTCCCCACCGGCCCCGAAAAAATGAATCCCGTTGTTTTACACATATAATGTAAACGCTTACGTGATTGATTATACAGCAGTTCCCCTTTTTTCGTAAGAGGTTTCGTTCACTTTTTTGACACTTTTTCGAGCGCGCAAAAACGGCGCCCTGTTGGGACGCCGTCTCGGTTGAATCGCTTATTTCAATGCGAACTTCGCTTGTTTCGCACCTGCACCTGTGTAGTCGCTCGCGATGACCGCGTAGCTTCCTTTAGCAAGACCTTTTTTGAATGTGAACGTATACGTTCCGGCCCAGCTCGCTTTCACTTTGGCGACTTGTTTGCCTTTCGCGTCTTTCAATACGACGACGGCACCCGGTGTCGTTTTCCCGATGAGCGCTTTCGTTCCGACCTTCACGCCTTTCGTGTTCTTCGGTGTCGCGATGGCCGCTTTCTTGAACGTGAACGCCTTCGCTTTGACGACTTTTCCGGTCACATCTTTAGCGATGACTTCATAGTCCCCGTAGATGAAGCCGGCGCGTTTCGTGAATTCGAACGATCCGTTTTTGTCCGACGTCGCGTAGGCGATCGTCTTGCCGTCACGCTTGAGCGTCAACTTCGTCTCCGGCGTCACTTTCCCAGAGATGACGTTCGTGTTGGCGTACGTCAACTTCGAGGCGAGCGCCGGTGTGCCGACGAAGCCAGCTCCGACGACTTTCGTTTCCGTCACGGTCGCCCCATCGAGTTCAGAGACGATGGTAAGTGACTGACGAAGTTTGAGCGGTTTCGTCACGAGCGTATACGCGCCGTCTTTGTCCGCTTTCGCTGTCGCGAGCACTTTGTCACCGTCTTTCAACGTGACCGTCGCGTTCGGTGTCGTCGTACCAGTCACTACTTTCGCACCCGGTTTGATCGTGTTCACCGTGAGAGCGATCTCAACTGCCGCTTGATCGAGTTCGATCGTGTACGTGCGGAATAAGCGGTTCGCCGCGTCCGGACGTGTCGTCTCGGTCGCTTCGATGCCTTCATACAAGTCGACGTACTGTTTGCCGGCGTCGGCCGTCTCGAATTTCGCGATTCGTTTCGCATCGGCGACGATCTTCCAGTTGTCGTCCGCTTTGTAGTCGACGCTGCCAGCGCTATTGACGATATAGTCCGAGATCACGTTCCGTGTCTCGTAAGCCGAACGGTAGACGATGTTCTTCCCACCACCGAGCCCAGGGAACGACGTCGAGCCGGCCCGATAGTTGTTCGTCGCGACGAGGAACTCCTGGTCGAGCGTGATCGGTTTGCCGTTATACTCGACGTTCTTGACGCGGTTCGCCTTGTCGTTGATCAACTTCCCGCCCGCATCGAACTTGGCTGGACCCGTGACATCGATCTCATACGTGAGGCCGTCAAGGATATCGAAGTTATAGCTGCGGAACTCCAAGTTGAGCAACTCGTCGTTCTCGTCTGAGACTTGTTTGTACGCCCCGGCTGACATCTCGAGCCAGTCCATCACGTCCGCGCCCGTCACTTTGACGACTTCGAGCGTGTTCGGATAGACGTACAAGTCGGCCACGTTTTTCAATGCGATCGAGCCTTTCGGGATGTTCGTGTAATAGCTGGCGTCCGTCAATTGACGGTTACCGGCTTTGAACGGTGCTCCGGCCGAGAGAAGTGGGAGTTCTTTATACGCCGCGAGTTCCGGGTTTGTCGCGAGTTCTTTCTCGACGTACCATTTCTGCGCGTTCGTCACGAACTGGACCGACGAATCGTCACGGACGAGCGCGAAGTAGCTTTGGATATCGTCTTGAATCTCCCCGACTGAACGGTTGATGTATTCGATCGTCGCCTTATGCTCCGTATCGATGAGCGCCTGAATCGTCGCATCGACCGGTGTGTCGGCCGTGACCGTATCGAGTTTCGCGTTCGCATCGAGTACTTGCCATTTGCCATCGACGAGCTCGAGGTCGAGGTCGATGACCCCGAGGTCTTTCCCTTGGTTGTTTGCCATGACGACCGGCTTGCCGTTGATCGTCCCTTTATCCATGTTCACGTTCGGGAACGTGGCGAACATGCCTTTCGCGTCCGGGAAGCGGCCATGTTGGTGACCGGTCATGACCATGTCGAGCCCTTCGATTTTCGTGAGCGCGTAGCCGACGTTCTCTTCCCCGTCTTCTTGTTGATCGGCGAGCGTCGCACTTTCCCCAATGCCTGAGTGCGCGAGCGCGACAACGACGTCGGCTCCTTGCTCTTTCAATTTCGCGACCGCCTCACGTGCCGACGGGATGATATCATCCGCTGTCACCTTGCCTTGGAGGTTGCCTGAGTCCCACGACATGATTTTCGGCGGGACGACCCCGAAGACACCGACTTTGATCGTGTGCGTCTCGCCGTCCGCGTCGACGACTTGGCGTTCGATGATTTGGACTTCTTGTCCATCCTCGTTATATTTCGAGACGATCGGCTCACCCGACAAGTCTTTCACGTTCGAGTTGACGAAGCGGAGCTTGCCTTTTGAGCCTTGCATCGCGTCATACAAGAACTGGAGTCCGAAGTTGAACTCGTGGTTCCCGAGTGTGACCGCATCGAACTCGAGCGCCGACATCGCTTTGTACATCGGATGTTCGAACGTACCTGGCGTCTTCTGATGCTGTTCACGGATGTAATCACCGAACGGCGTCCCTTGAATCGTATCCCCGTTATCGAATAGGAACGTGTTCGGTTTGCCGGCTTCCATGCGATGTTGCTGAATCAACGTCGCCACTTTCGTCAAGCCGATCGTGTTGTCGATCTTGTCCTGGAAGTAGTCGTAGTTCGTGATGTTCGTATGTAAGTCGGTCGTCTCCAAGAAGCGCAGTTTGACGACATCCTCGTCAGCAGCTGATGCGTGTTGGAGCGGGATGAGCGTTGGGACGATGAGCGACGTAGCAATGGCCATCTTCGTAAATTTAGACATGATTTTTCTCCCCATTCATGTGGTGTGCATTGCGGACTAAATATACCATAGCCGGACTCTCATTTTAATGAATCCTATGTCCTATTTCCTTAAAAATTTGGTAAAGAAAGGTCTGGTTGTAGACGACTTTCCGAGAACATGGAAAAGGTATGAAACGGTATGATCTACCGGAACAGACGACTTCACTTCAAGCGATTTTTTAGCCGAACTTGTTCAGAGGCTAGACTTCGCACAAGTAGTCTGTTGGACCTAAAAAACCATCCCCGACACGTGTCAGGGATGGTCATTTCGTCATGAACGGATTCGAATCGAGATCGGTCCGTCGCTGTCTCCTTCTGGCCGTTTGAAGCGGACGTGGAGCGGATAGTCATGTTTCGGTAAAATCGGTTCGTTGAGCGTGGCGTCGGCCCGGCCGACGACCTCGTCCCGCTGCATCAACTCGAGCGGGAGGCGCGGGATTTGGAGCGCCTGTTCCGGGTACCCGTTCCGGACGAGAAGCGAGGCACCGATTTCCGTGTCGGTCACGTCGAGATGGACGAGCAATAGATCAAACTGCCCTTCGGCGACCGGACGGCTGAGGACGTTCATCCGCTTCAGGCGATGCCACGCCACGTCAGGAAACGCGTCCCGTTCGGCGTCGGAGATGTCTTGGAGCGGTGCCGTCGGGTTCATTTGGAAGGCGAGTTGGAGCGACTCGGTGTCGAGAGCGTCGACATCGGTGAACAGTTCCTCCTCGAAGAAGTCGAGATAGACCGGCTTACTCGTCATCGCCTCGAACGACGGCAAGTCCATCCGGCTGAGCATCTTTTGGCCGAGCGGTTCGCGGCGTTCGTTCAACAAGAGCACCGGGATCTCGTCGAGCGAGAACTCGGTCGCGACCGTGTTGCGGAACAAGGCGACCACAGACAGACCGCCCGGGTTCTTCGTCGCACTGAGCAACTCGATCGACAACTGGTTGTCCGCGAGCGGCGGCAGCGTCGTCGCATGATAGCGGAACACGTACTCATCTTCTTTCGAGATGTCCATCCCTTCATCGAACACGAGGCGGAGCGCCCGCTCGTCGTCTTGGCGGATGATCGTCTCGATTTTCTTTCGTTTCAATAGTCCGAACATGTCACAGCCCCTCCTCTTCCCGTTGCGCAAAGTATAGATCTAGCTGGCACAGTTGAATCGTCACGTCGCGGGCGATATCGAGATACGTCTCTTGGAAAATCTCGAGCCCTTCCTTGCCGAACTGACGGCTCGGGTCTTCCTGGCCATAACTGCGGAGCCCGATGCCTTCTTTCAAGGCGTTCATCGTCGTCAAATGGTTCGTCCAGCGGATATCAAGGTGACTGAGCAGTTGTTGCCGCGCGAAGGCGATGACTTCCGGGTAGCCCTCGATGCGCTGTTCTGCCGTCGCGACGATGCCGTCGATCCATGGGGCGACCGCTTGTTTCAACTCGTCTTTGTCCCCGACCGTGTCATCCCACGTCGGCGCCTGTTGTGTCAAATAGAGATAGTCCTCGATGAGCGCGTCCGTCGCCCACTCTTCCGGGACGAGATCGGCCGCGATATGACGGTCGAGCGTCTCGTTGAGCGCGAGGCGCATCATCGCGAGCACGTTGTTCAAGATGGCCGTCGCATTGGCGTCGACCGCCTCGTCGCGAATCGTATAGATGATGCGGCGCTGCTCGTTCAAGACATCGTCGAGCTTGAACATGTAGTCACGGACCGACACGCCGACGCCTTCGATCGTCGTCTGGGCGTATTCGATGATGTCGCCCGCTTCTTTATGGCGGACTTCCCCGTGTTCGTCCGGCGTCAGTTTGTGCTCGACACGTTTCAACCGCTCGGCGGCGTACCGCTTGACGAGATCATCCTCGAGCGAGACGAAGAAACGTGACATGCCCGGGTCGCCTTGACGTCCCGACCGTCCACGGAGCTGATTGTCGACGCGGAGCGATTCGTGCCGTTCCGTCCCGATGACATATAAGCCGCCGCGTTCGCGTGCCGTCTCGTCTAAGACGATGTCGGTCCCGCGTCCGGCCATGTTCGTCGCGATCGTCACGTGACCGAGCCGTCCCGCCTCGGCGATAATCTCGGCTTCTTGGGCGACCGTCTTCGCGTTCAACAGTTCATGCGCGATGCCTTGTCGCTCGAGCTGTTCGCTGACGGCCTCCGACTGGGCAATCGAGGTCGTCCCGATCAAAATCGGTTGTCCCGTCGCGTGGATGGCCGCGACTTCTTGGCCGACCGCCGCATATTTATGGGCGACCGTGTCGAAGACGCGGTCCGGCAGGTCTTGGCGCTGCTTCGGCCGGTTCGTCGGCACTTGAACGACGTCCATCTGATACGTCTTCATGAACTCTTCACGTGACGTCTGCGCCGTCCCGGTCATGCCGCCGAGGAGCGGATACATCCGGAAGTAGTGTTGAATCGTAATCTCGGCCGTCGTCTTGTTCTCTTCGGTGATGTCGATCTGTTCTTTCGCCTCGAGCGCCTGATGGAGGCCTTCCGACAAGCTCCGGCCTTCCATGACCCGACCCGTGAACAAGTCGATCAACTCGATTTTGCCTTCTTGGACGATATAGTCGACGTCCCGCTCGAACAACACGTTCGCCCGGAGCGCCTGCATCATGTAGTGATACAGGACGTGGTGCTCGGCGGAAAACAAGTTATCGACCGAGAACAACGCCTCGATTTTCTCGATACCTTTGTCCGAGAACATGACGGCGCGCGCCTCGAGGTCGACCGTATAGTCGTCTTCCGTCAATTGGCCGAACACGGTTTGGGCGAGACGTTTCAAGCGGACGTGCGACTCGTCCTTCTGGGCGATGATGAGCGGCGTCTTCGCCTCGTCGATCAAGACGCTGTCGACTTCATCGAGCAGCGCGAAATGGAACGGACGCTGGACCCGTTCTTCCGGCGAGCCGACCAAGTGGTCTCGAAGATAGTCGAACCCGAACTCGGTCCCGACCCCGTATGTAATGTCGGCCGCATACGCCGCCTGTTTGTCAGCAAGCTCCATCTCCGGGACGTTCAGTCCGACCGTGAGCCCGAGAAACGTATGGATTTTGCCGATCTGTTCGGCGTCACGCATCGCCAAATAGTCGTTTACCGTGATGACATGGACGCCTTTCCCTTCGAGCGCCTTGACGAACGCCGGGAGAGCCGCGACGAGCGTCTTCCCTTCCCCGGTCGGCATCTCGGCGATATTTCCTTCGAGCAGCGCGAGACCGCCGATGAGCTGGACGTCATAATGACGGAGCCCGATCGTCCGGACGGATGCCTCGCGGACGAGGGCGAACCCTTCCTCCGTGATGGCGCGGACGTCCGCACCGTCCGTGAGCCGCTGTTTCAGTTCGAGCGCGTACTGGCGAAGCGCCTCATCGTCTAAGGCGCGCATCGTTTCTTCGTACGCGTTGATGCGTTCGACTTGTTTCTTATAGGTTTTCAATCGTCGTGCCTGATCATTGGTCAATTGCTTCACAAAATCAATCACAGGATAGCCTCCATCGTCCGAAACCATATTTGTCTAGCTACCCTCTCATTATAACGGATTTTGTTTCCGCCTCGCTTTATTATTTCGGTAAATTCCAAAAAGATGGAATTTCATTCACCATCTATCCTTTTTTTAACTCTTTTCAAAATTTGTTTTCATTTTTCTATTTGAGACGGCGTGAGACCGTGATACGATGAGAAAAACAGAACGCTTGTTCGTAAAAAAGGAGAGGTGGCTATGCGACGTCGGATTTTTTGTATCGACAGCGTCTCGTTCTACGCCAGTTGCGAGTGCGCCGCCCGCAAGTTAAACCCATACAAGACAAAGCTCGTCGTCTTATCGAACCTGCAGGACCACGGTGCCCTCGTCCTCGCCGCGACGCCGCCGATGAAGCAGCTCGGCATCAAGACCGGCTCTAGACGGTTCCACATCGACCGGTTGCCGTGGCACGAGCGGCAGCACGTCATCTACGCCGAGGCCCGGATGAGTCATTATTTGAACGTGTCCGTGCAAATCGTCCATATCTTGCATCAGTTCGCACCGCCTGAGGCGATCCGCGTCTACTCGGTCGACGAGACGCTCGTCGACTTGACCGGGACGGAGCGGCTGTTCGGGAACGATGCGCACGTCGCCCGCCTCATCCGCTCGACCGTGTTCCGCTATACCGGCATCCCGGTCACAATCGGCATCGGGCCGAACAATGTCCTCGCCAAGCTCGTCCTCGACCTACATGGGAAAAAGACGGGTGTCGCCAGCTGTTTCCTCCACGACGTCGAGAAGTTGATCCACCCGGCCCCGATCGGCAAGATGTGGGGCGTCGGGGCGAAGATGGAAGTCCATCTCCGGCGGCTCGGCATCGAGACGATCGGTGACCTCGCCCGCTATCCGCTCGAGACGCTCCATGAGAAGTTCGGCGTCATCGGCGCCGAGCTGTGGCATCACGCCTGGGGCATCGACGAATCGCCGACGATTCTCCCGCCGAGCTCCCTGTTCGGGGCGAAACGGCAGCGGCCCCGGACGATTGGCCACGGCATCACGCTCATGAAGGACTATACGACGTACGCAGCCATCCGGCTCGTCCTGCAGGCGATTGCGGTCGAGGTCGGGATGCGGACGCGGCAGGCCGGTCTCGTCGGCGGGAGCGTCCATCTCGGCGTCCGCTACACCCGGACGAGCGAGCGGCGCGGGTTCAGCAAACAAAAAAAGCTCGCCCGCTTCACAGCGGACGAGCGCGAGTTCTTGCCGGTGTTGTTGACGCTCTTCCTCGACGCGTGGGACGAGACGGAGGCGGTCCGTTACGTCTCGGTCGCCCTCGGCAAACTCGAGCCCCGGAGCGACCACGTTCAGCTGTCGTTCTTCGAAGACGAGTGGGCCCGGGCGCGCCGGTTCGATTTCCTCGACCTCGTCGATAGCTTGAACGTCCGCTTCGGGCGCGGCACGATCCGCCCGGCATCGAGTTTATTGAAAGACAGTCCGCTTCGGACGCGGCAACGCCTCATCGGCGGACATAAACAAGGAGGTGAATCGTCATGAGCCAGACTCGCTACAAAGACCGCGGTGAATTGAAATGGATCCCGTTCCTCATGCCCGAGCACGTGGCGCTCCTGAAGAAATATTACGCCCACGTCCAAAAGATCGAGCTGCCCGATTTGGATGAGCAACTCCTCTACTTGTGGCAGACCGAGCTCGAACGCGCCATCCGTGAAGGTGACGCCGTCGAGCTGACGCTGTTCGACAACGGCATGACCCATACGGTGCGCGGCTACGTCCATGCCATCTATTACGCCGAGCGTGAAGTCGAGCTGTTCGACACGGACGTGCGCCGCATCCCGTTCGGTCAGATTCTGTCCGTCCGTTAAGACGCGTCAATCGCTTCCTGCGTCGTCTCGAACGTGTCGACGTGATCGAGCACGCCATAATGCGTGAGCGTCTGGCGCACGGGTGCCGACAAGTGGGCGAAGACGACACGACGGTCGGCCGCTTTCAACTCCCGGACGACGCGGCGAATCTCTTCGACGGCCGTCACATCGATGACCGGACAGCGATGGAAGTTGAAGATGAACACATCGGGCTCATTATGGATATGATGCAGGACGTGCTCGAACATCTCGATCGCCCCGAAGAAGAGCGGTCCCTCGACGCTGAAGACGACTTGGCCGTCCCGCGTCACGTACCGTTCCGTCTGTTCGCGGACGTCAATCGTATCGGCCATCCGTTTCGCGAACAAGGCGAGCGCACAGATGACCCCGACCTCGACGGCGACGACGAGGTCGACGAACACGGTCAGCCCGAGCGTGATCAGCAGGACGAGCGATTCGGCCGACCGATGCTTGATCATCTCGAAGACGTGATGCCGCTCCGACATGTTCCAAGCGACGCGCATCAAGATTGGGGCGAGTGCGGCCAGCGGGACATAGCTCGCGAGCGGTGCCAACACGAGCACGGCGAGGAGCACCGTCAACCCGTGGATGACGCCGGAACGGCGGCTGACGGCCCCTGCTTGAATGTTCGTCGCCGTCCGGGCGATGGCGCCGGTCGCCGGGATCCCGCCGAAGAACGGGACGACGACGTTGGCGAGCCCTTGCCCGAACAGTTCCTTGTCCGGGTTCATCTTCGTGCCGGCCATGCCGTCCGCGACCGCACCCGACAATAGCGACTCGAGCGCCCCGAGGAAGGCGATGGCGAACGCCGATGGCATGAGCGTCGCAATCAAATCGAGGTCGATGGCGAGCCAGTTGAACTCAGGCAGTCCGCTCGGGATGCCGCCATAGGCACTTCCGATCGTCGCGATTTCTCCTGGGATGACGAGACTGACGAACGTCGGCACGAGCATCGCCATCAATAACAGCGGCAATTTCACGGGCAGTTTCGGTACGAGCCAGAGCGTCAAGAAACCGATGGCGGCAATGAAGACAGGCCATAAGCTCGCTTCATGTAACGACGCCACGAGCGTTAATAAGTTCTCGTGGAAGTGCGGTGCCTTCTCGAACGTGATGCCGAACAGTTCATCGAGTTGATCGACGAAGATGACGACGGCGATTCCGGCCGTGAACCCGATGGTGACAGCCCGCGGCATGAAGCGGATCAGTCGTCCGACGCGGAGTACGCTCATGAGGAACAACAGGATCCCGGCGAGGAACGTCGTCACGAGTAACCCTTCGTAGCCGTGTGCGAGCATGACGCCCGAGACGATTGGGATGAAGGCGCCGGTCGGTCCGGCGATTTGGAACGTCGAGCCCCCGAACAGGCTGACGAGGATCCCAGCGATGATGGCCGTGTACAGGCCGTACACCGGTCCGACACCTGAGGCGATCGCAAACGCCATCGCGAGCGGCACGGCGACGACCCCGACGGTGATCCCGGCCGAGATGTCTTTTTGCCATCCTTGGTGTGATGTCATGAAGTTGTCCATTCTTGCATTCCTTCTTTCCATTATGTCGAAAACGAGTTCAGTGTACGCCTGTCCCTGCCCTTTGTAAACGACTCCGGCAAAACGTTAACATAATCGACAAAACAAACAGAGATAATAATCTTACTTATAATCAAAACGTATAGAACTGAATTGATATACAATGAGAAAAACTGTTTGGACATATCGGCAATAATATTAATCAAGAAAGGGATTTACTTATGAAAAACCAGCTAAACATTCTAAAAGACCTTTCAAAGTACCGTTTTCCAAGTGAAATGGATAGTTACTTCAAAGAAATAATTGAACTTCTAAAACGTGATCGGCGTGCTTTAGAAGTTTCAAGGTTACGTAAAGGTTGGTTTAAGGAGTTTCAAGAAGAGTTTGTTCCAGCATACGTGTTTTCACTTTCACCCTATTTTCCTGCAGATGCAAAAGTCAAAATCATTATAGGAAATCAAAATTACGATTTTGTGGTTTTACGGCCTGACGGTGTAGAGGAAAAATACGAAGTGAGTTCTTACATAGACGGAGAACAAGAGGTAGAAATCGCTAAGGCTTTAAATGAGGTTGGAGTGTGGAGTTCACGCTTAAGAAGTTATGAGAATTTGGAAGATAGAATGGCAACCTATATGGAGAGAACAAAAAGCAATATTAAAAACAAATCCATGAAAGACTATACAGGCATTTCTTTAATTTTCAGTGTCACTACCTTTCAATTCTCACCTGTATTGAACACTAGACCTGAATTTTCAATCGAAAGCTTGGTTAACTTCATACAGATGACCCCATTTAGAGCAAAACATATTTATTTAATTGTCGAAGACGGTAAAGATAGTCATACAGTTGGTTCGAAAATCCTTAAAATAAAATGAGTACTACTATGCGCTTGTACGAAAAAATTTAAAGAATCTAAAAGACGCATCCATCACGCGATGGATGCGTCTTCGTTAGTTCGCCGGTGCCTCGACGACTTGGTCACCCTCGTCCGCGTCTTCCCCAAGCAGACGGACGTGACGGCCGAACAGCCACATGACGACGAGGTGGGCTTTCGCCTGCGTCTTCGTATAGAACCACCACGGCAGCGCCGGCACGAACTCATGGATGGCGACGAGCCCTTCTTCCGACTCCGGGAGCCGTCTGAACTCGAGCCGGCCTGTCTTGTCATCCTCACTCAACTTCGCGAACAAGCCGCCGTCGATTGAATAGGACGCCATGTCGTCCGTCGCCTCGTCCTCGAGCGACAGATGGAGTGCGACGAGTGATGGACAAAGCAACGAAATCTCCCAGTCATCGTCCTCTTTCGTCGTCTGGATGAGGGGATACGCGAGCCGGCCGAGCCACTCGAAATACGTGTCGGCCATCCAAAGCGCCGATTTGTTCTCAGGCAGGCCGAACCGTTGAATCGAGCGGACGGTATACTGTTGCGGCGCTTTCTTCTTCTTGCCGCCACCCGACTTCTGTTTCTCCTCTTCTTCAAGTGCGTGTTCGACCGCTTCCTTGAACGGGATCTCTCCTTGTTTGACGCCGGTCGTGTCTTTCGCGACCATGGCGTGACCCATGCTCTCGACGAGCGGATAGACAGTGTCTTTCGGTTCACCCGTCACGGCCATGACCCAAAGGCGGGACAATTTGATCGTCGGGAATGGGAAGTCGATCATGACGCGGCGTTTGCCCATGACGTCAGCCGTGTCTTCAATCATCTTGCGATACGTCATCACTTCGGGTCCACCGATATCGATATGATGGTCGTACAGCGCCTCGGCGCCGACGACTGAGATGAGCGCCTGGACGGCTTCACGCAGATCGATCGGGTGCGTCTCCGTCTTCGTCCAGTTCGGGAGAATCATGACCGGTAACCGTTTGACGAGCTTCGCGAGAATCGGGAACGACGAGCCTTCTGGACCGATGATGAGCCCGGCCCGAATCGTCGTCACCGGCACGCCTTGGCCGCCGAGAATCCGTTCGACTTCGAGCCGGCTCTTCAAGTGACGTGACAACGTCTTCGACTCTTTCGGAATGATGCCGCTCAAGTAGACGATTTGTTCGATGTCATTTGCTTTCGTCGCCCGGGCGAAGTTGTCAGCGATGAGCGCGTCCATATCTTCGAACGTCGCTTGCGTCAATCCGCCGTCCGGAATCATCGAGTGGACGAGGAACATGGCGTAGTCTGCCCCTTCGCACGCCTCACGCGTCTGTTCATACGAGAACAAATCGCACGATCGCCACGTGATATGGTCCTCGTCTTCCTTGTTTTTCGTCGAGCGGGATAAGGCGATGATGTCATATTCTTCTTTTAGATGGTCCATCACGTTCGAGCCGATATAGCCGCTCGCGCCCGCGATGACGATTGTTTTCCGCATAGTGGTCACTCTCCCCTTCATTTACACATAAAGGTACTGTACCCGTCTTAGGCTTAGATTAAATCAGTCTCACGCCCTACAGTATGTACTGGAAAATATATGTAAACTAAACTCAACTACAGGCAGAGGAGGAATGGCTATGGGGTTTTGGTATTTCTTAATGCTGTTGATTGGTGGAGGACTCGTGATGCACGGTTTATTCAAAAAGAATACGAACGGATTGATGCGGTTCGGCAGCCTCGTCATCGGTGGTCTGTTAATCGCACTCGGATTGTTTATGTTCCAAGACGGAAGTGATGCGATTGTAGCGGATTTATTTAACTTGTGGTAACCATTGATTGAACAAAAACACTCCCTGCTCGCAGAAAGTGTTTTTTCATTAGAACGATAGAATTAACGGGGTCCCGTCATTGAGAATTTCTCCGTTTTTAGCGATATAGTCGACATGAACTTCCGCACGGCGTAACATGTCGCTCTCTTGTAGCGCCGCCATCCAAGTCTGAACGAGTGCCTCGTCTCCTGACGCTGGCTCCCGATGAATCGTCACCAAGATTGTCGGTACGACGTCGGCTGTTTTATAGGCGAGCGGGTTCGCCGCCGAGGCGTCGAGTTGTTGCACGGCTACTTCATCGTAAAAAACGTCGTACGTGACGTCGTGACCAAACGCCGTCATGACCGAATCTTCGATGGCATCCGTCACGTCGTCTTCCCATTTCGATGCGAGAAACGTGTCGACGACTTCCCCTGTCGTCTCGTCCGCGTAGACAAAAAATTCGGTCCCTGTCACGGAATCAACGGCAGTCGCCGCATACTCGAACGGGAAATTGCCCATGTTGTCGAACATGACCTCTTTCGTCAATTCGGCATTGTCGAAACGATCCGCTACATACGGTTCAGCGAGTTGGATGGCTTTTGCTTCTTCATCGGGATCGGACTGCATCGACTGATTGAACGCAAAAACGAGACCACCCATCCCGACGACAAGCACCCCGATCGCAATTAATCCCCACTTCCAAAGGCGCTTCACTTCGAGACCTCACCTAAAAGCTTATTCATCGCAATCGAAGCTTGTTGGAATCCGAGGCGTGCATAAAGTCGCTCAGCATCCGGATTTGAACCAAAGACACTTAAACCAATTGACGTCGCCCCTAGTTCTTGTGCTGCAATCGTCTCCAGTCGTTGCAATGCCGCCGTCGCATATCCGCGTCCGCGATAGGCTTCGTGCATCCAAACATGATAAATGTAGACACGTTTTGATTCTACCTGAAAGGCGTACCATAAAATCCCGACTCGCGTCGCACCGTCCATCACATGGACGACTGTTTGTTCCTCAGTCGGTTGATTGTCTGGAAACAGGCTACGAATCAATTGCGTCGACTCTTCTTGCGCCAGTGCAGCAGATAATTGATAATTGCGGGCGACGTCGTTCGCATAATCATCAATCAACCACGTCAAATAAGAAGTAAGTTCTCTTTCGTCCATCTTTTCAAAATGAATATTCATCATTGTTCCCCTCACAATCTTCTTCCCTTCAGTTTATCATACAATTTATGGGAAAATTATCGGATTAAATACTCATCCAATCTCTGTATCCTTTTGGACGTGTTCTGAAAAAGATGTATGTAAAAAGGAATAATCAAAAAAATAAAATGAATCGAACCTTACTCATCAGGTTCGACTCATTTTAATTACTTCGGCATCCAATTGGCTTCAAACCCATTTTGCACCGCATAGTCATACAGATGAATTAATTTCGTCTCTTTGTATGTCTCCATCTGCTCTGCCACTCGCAACTCATGGTTTCGTTCCACGAGCGCGTAAAGATAATCAACCTTCGCCATCCGATTGTTCTTGCTCGTATTACAAGTCGGACAAGCGAGGACAAAATTCCATAGAACATCATTCTGTATGTAAGACCACGGGATAAAATGGTCGACATGGATCTGTTTGAGCGGCTTCATGCAATAAAAACAGACGGAATGACCGTGACTCAGTAAAATCTGTTTGAACTCGTCGAGCGATTGACGAGCCGAGACGAATTCGATTTTGTTCAAGATTCGCTCCATCGCTTCGCGTGTATTGTATTTTTCCAGAAAGACGGCGAGTTGATAATTCGTAACATTCATCAATACCCGTTTATATTTCTCAAAAAAGATGACGTAGCTCGGCACAAGTTTGACCCACTCTTCTTTCCGATTGAATGAATAGACGGTCCCCTCGAACGAGGTATAGAACGATCCGTACACGTACTTCTTATAGAACTGATTCACGTTTCGAATCAATTGTTGTTGCTGCTGAACCGGCAGACGATCAAAGTTCCAAGTGGACGGAATTTCATGTGTCGCTTGAAACGTGAGCATCGTTTTTTCGACCGAGCTCAATTTCTCAAGTTGATTCACTTGTCGTAAGCCGTGTTTCACAATCAAATTCCAATACATCTTCGTCACGTGTCTTGAAATTTGCTCGAACGTCACTACACCGGAATCACTTAGTTCGGTCGTGCATTCGAGCAACGCCTTCATAAGCATATGCTTGTACGTCGTCGTATGTGTCGCATTCATTAAAAATTGTTGTGTATAGCGCCATAAGTCAGTTTCTGTTAAGTAGACGTCTTTTGCCTCAGCAACACTTAAATCCCACCCCAATGACCTCACCCCCACTCATTCGTTACATCATCGATTATAACGAATGAGGAACAAGAACGGATCAAGGTGAATCAAACAGGAGCCGAAAACTCTTTTTTGATTTGTTCTATATCGATATTTGTTTTTTCATGAATATAATGGACTAACGTATCATGCTGTTCCACAGTATTTAGCTTTTTAAATTTCTCAACATCGCCTTCAAAGCCTTTGAAGTACTCGCTTTGATATTCAGGATTGTTAAAGAGCTTTAGATATTCCATATAATCTTTCACGGTCATCTGGCTCACGATTTGAGACAGGATTGCATCCCACTCTTTTATCCGACTCTCATGAATCTGTTTTTTGATGACGATGTCCTGCGCCTGCTCGAATTTGATTTGTTGAATGCATTGCTCCACTTCCATCTTATACTGGAACAGTTCATCTCGATTTTGAGTGTTTAATGCGGGAACAACCTCAGCTAAATAATATTGATATCTCTTCTTTCGAGGATGCATGATTTTGTCTTTTGGTTTTTTAGGATTTGATTCTTTATTCGTACGCTTACTAAGTCGTTCCTTTACACCGAGTGCACCAATTGCTCCAACAATTTCTTTTTTATGTTCAAGTGCAAACTTTCCTACTGCCGGACCATACTTCTTGACTCCATTTATAATTAATTCCGTAGATTTTTTTGACATGATGATTCCTCCTATGATGGTTATATATTCTCGTGACAATTTTTAAAATAGCTCATAGTTTATATTCAACAAAGTAATATTCAATCCTTTGACACCATTCAAAAAACCAAATAATGGAATCGTACATTCACAAAGAAAGGATTATTGAGCAAACACTCAATAATCCTTTCTCTACAATGATCCTTAGCATTCACCAGATGGTTTCTTCTCATTTTTCTTCTGCAAATATGCTTCTCGAAGCTGATTGATCTTATCTTTTTTGTTCGAAACAGCTGGTTTTTTACCGTCTTGATACTTGGCAGCAGCCACTTTACTTTTCGTATCTAATTGATATTTTCCCATTCGATTCACCTGCTTTCATTTCATTATGATTGAGTTGCTCCGTTAACATCAAAAGACCTTCTAATCTCAATGAAATTAGAAGGTCTTCATTAAAAATCATTGATTGCAGTCGTTGCAGACTGCTTAAAAATGGAGACGGCGGGAGTCGAACCCGCGTCCGAAGGCATCGTAACGCATGCTTCTACGTGTGTAGTTTATCTATTGAATCTCAATGTGACACTGCCGATAAACAGGCGTTGTCGCATCCAGTCTGGTTCATCTCTTCTTCGCGCCCTCAGACGGCGAGGTTGAAGCGTAGCTTGCTTAGTTTGAGACCCTGATAATCATCCACACAAGCGATGGATGTCAGGATCCGCAGGGCACTTAGGCTGCTGCGAGTTGTGTGTTAGTTTTGCCAGTTATAGGCGTTTGCGTTTTAACGAGGCCGACCCCTCGACACGCCACATACGACCGACCTACCCCCGTCGAATCCATAACGTCCCCGAGGTGGTAATTGGTACTACAACAACTATACCACAATCAGGTCTCGCTGTCAGTATTTTTGCCGGTCCCGCAGTGCCCGGTCGACGTCACGCTTCGCGTCTTTCTTCTTCAAGTCGTCGCGCTTGTCATACTTCTTCTTCCCGCGCCCGATGCCGAGGAGACATTTGGCGAAGCCGTTCTTAAGATACACTTTGAGCGGGATGATTGTATACCCGTCACGCCCTTGCGCGCCGATGAGCTGATTGATTTGCTTCTTATGCAACAATAGCTTTCGGACACGGAGCGGCTCGTGGTTGAACCGGTTCCCTTGCTCGAACGGGCTGATATGACAGTTGTGAAGCGTCGCCTCGCCACCATCAAAGCGGACATAGGCGTCGGCAATGTTGATTTTTGACTGGCGCACCGATTTAATCTCGGTCCCCGTCAACACCATGCCGGCTTCAATCGTATCTTCGATCGCATAATCGAAGGACGCTTTTCGGTTTTGCGCGAGCGCGTTCGAATCTTTCTTCTTGGCCATAGACATTCAGTCCTTTACTTCAATATGGAGGAGGGGTCGCCCCCTCCCGTCAACGACGCTTCTTCGCTCCGCGTTTGGCGTCGCCTGTTCGTTTTTGACCGTCTTTCTTCTTCAAGTCGAGTGCCGAGCGTCCTTGCGACGTCTTCGGCTTCTCGTTTGGCTTGGCCGGTTTGCCGGCTTGACCTGGTTTCCCTGGTTTACCCGGCTTGCCGCGCTTCGGACGTTTGTCGTCACGGCCGCGGCCTTTTTTGTCGTCTTTCTTTGGACGGCCTTCCGTCGCTTTGATCGTCGTCGGTTGGCGACGGCGCGACTGTTCCCGCTTCGGCATGCCGACGACGGTGAAGTCGATCGTGCGCTCGTCCAAGTTGACGGCGTCTACCTTGACGCGCACCGCGTCACCGATGCGGAACTGACGTTTCGTCCGCTCGCCGAGCAACATGAGCTGCGACTCGTCGAAGTGGTAGTAGTCATCCATCGACTGGAGACGAACGAGTCCTTCGATCGTGTTCGGAAGCTCGATAAACATCCCGAAGTTCGTGACACCGCTGACGACGCCATCGAACTCTTCACCGAGACGTGATTCCATGTACTCGGCTTTCTTCAAGGCTTGCGTCTCACGTTCGGCATCGACCGAACGACGCTCGCGTTTCGACGCCTGTTCGGCGATCGAACCGAGACGGTCCTCGTACTTGGCGATCGTCTTCTCTGACACGTCGCCGTTGAAAGCATACGTGCGCATGAGACGGTGGACGATCAAGTCCGGGTATCGACGAATCGGTGACGTGAAGTGCGTATAGAAGTCGGTCGCCAGGCCGAAGTGACCGAGCGAGACATCGTCGTACTTCGCCTGTTGCATCGAACGGAGCATGATCGTGCTGATGACCGGCTCTTCCGGTTCACCCGAGATCGCCTTCAAAATCTTCTGAAGCGTCTTCGGTTCGACCTTCTGGCCTTTGAACCGCTCGATATGCACGCCGAAGTTCGCGACGAAGTCGAAGAAGAAATCGAGCTTGTCCGATTTCGGGTTATCGTGCACACGATAGATGAACGGCACGTCCATCTTGTGGAAGTGTTCGGCGACCGTCTCGTTGGCCGCGAGCATGAACTCTTCGATCAACTTCTCGGCGACCGAGCGTGGACGCAAGACGATATCGGCCGGTTTGCCTTCTTCGTCGACGACGACTTTCGCCTCGGCGAAATCGAAGTTGATGGCACCGCGTGAGTTACGGCGCTTGCGCAGCACTTCCGCGAGTTCGGCCATGAGGTCGAACAACGGGATGTACGGCTCGTAGCGTTCGAGCGTCGCTTCGTCATCACGTTCGATGATCTCGCGGACGTTCGTATACGTCATCCGCTCCGTCGTCTTGATGACACTCGGGAACAGCTCATGGTGGACGACCTTCCCGTTTTGCGGGGAGATCTCCATGACGCAGCTGAGCGTCAACCGGTTGACGTGCGGGTTGAGTGAACAAATCCCGTTCGAGAGACGGTGCGGCAACATCGGGATGACGCGGTCGACGAGATACACACTCGTCCCCCGTTCAAACGCCTCGACGTCGAGCGGTGACCCTTCCGTCACGTAGTGTGACACGTCGGCGATATGGACGCCGAGCTCATAGTTACCGTTATCGAGTTTCTTAACGTGGACGGCATCGTCCAAGTCTTTCGCGTCTTCGCCATCGATTGTGAAAATCGTCTCGTTGCGAAGATCGACGCGGCCCATGAAGTCTTTCTCGTCGGCCTCGTCCGGCACGGCGTTCGCCTGGTCGATGACATCTTCCGGGAACTCCGTTGGGATGCCGTGCTTATAGACGATCGACAAGATGTCGACGCCTGGGTCGTTCTTGTGTCCGATGATACGGACGACGTCACACGCTCCGGCGAAACGTCCGTCCGGATATTTCGTGATGCGGACGACGACTTTATGGCCATCGACGGCACCGAGCGATTTGTCCGGGTTGACGACCGGCCAGAAGTTGATGCGCTTGTCGTCCGGCTCGATGAAGGCGAACTGGTCGAGGCGTCCGCTCGGGAGCGTATACGTCCCGACGAACTCCGACAAGCCACGCTTCAAGACTTTGAGGAGCACGCCCTCGGTCTTGCCGCGGTTGTCCTCGCGTTTTTTGACGAGGATCGTGTCGCCGTGGTAGACGTCTTTCAATTGGTCGGGCGGAAGGAACACGTCCTCCGTCTCCCCTTCGACCGATAAGAATCCGAAGCCGCGTTGGTGAATCGAGATGATTCCCGCTGCTTGGCCGAGCACGGCGAGCGTCCCGTAACGGTTCGTCCGTGTGCGGCCGATTAAGCCCTCTTCTTCGAGGGTGTTCAAGGTGCGGATGAGCTCTTTAAAGGCATCCGTCGACTCGAGCGCAAGACGCTCGGTCAATTGGTCCACCGTCAGTGCTTTGTCACTGGCTTGGATGATTTCTAGTAGTTGGTCACGTAAATTCAACGTGACACCTCCTTTTTAGACTGACCAGTCTAACGTTTCGAGAAAATCGAGCACGTCCTGGTGCAGTTTCTCTTTTTCTTTATCGAGTGTGATCACGTGTCCCGACTCCTCATACATGAGCAGTTCTTTTTGGAACGCGTTGATCGCCTCGTAAATTTCGTGTGCAGATTCAGGATCGACCATTTGATCTTTCGCCCCTTGGACGACGAGCGCCGGGACGAAAATATCTTCGAGTTTTGTCGTCGTGTCACGGACGAAGGCACGGAGGTCTTTGAGCGTCGGCATCGGTTTGAAGTCCGCCATCTCCTGTTCGATCTGTTCAGGTGATTTGTCTTCTCGAGATTTATATTCTCGGGCGTAGGCTTTGACTCCTTTGTATAACCGATCTTCGGCATCGATTCCGGTCGGAGCGCACATCGGGATGACGCCTTTGACGTTTTCCTCCGAAGCGAGGCGAAGCGACATGACGCCGCCGAGCGAGAGGCCACAGACGGCAATCTCCTCATAGCCTTTCTCTTTCAATGACTGGTAGGCGTTCATGACGTCTTCCCACCAGTCCGCCGGTCCGTACTGAAGCAATTCTTCCGGCGGCACGGCATGACCCCGATACTGGGGACCCATACACGTATAGCCTTCTTTTTGCAGGAAACGACCGAGCATGCGGACATCCGCGCTCGATCCGGTAAAGCCATGTAACATCAACACGGCACGTGGTCCGCCTTCAAAGAAGAACGGTTTCGGTGCTGTAATCTTCATTGCTAACGTCATCTCCTCATACAATCCATTATTCCCAAAAAATAATTGAAAAAAACAAAAGCCGACCGCCTCACGTAAAAATCGAGAACGATCAGCCTTTCATCATAATGATGCGACTAGTAATCCTAAAATGAAAAACAATGTGCCTAGTACAGCTGCAGTTCGGTTCAAAACAGCGTCGAAGCCGCGCGCTTTCTGGCGGCCGAACAACTGCTCCGCGCCACCTGCAATCGCCCCAAGACCTTGCGACCGACCTGACATGAGCAGTACGACGACAATCAATAAAACAGCCACGACGAGCAGGCTGATTGTAGCGATCGTTTGCATAGTAGTCAGTTCCTCCTTCTTTTTACACGCTTCTTATTATATAGAAGTTGGCGTCAAAACGCCAGCGTTCAAATTATCGGGACGGGTAGCTGAACCCTTCCCCGATGACCTCTTTCACTTGGTGGATGACGACGAAGGCACGCGGGTCGGTCACTTCGACGATTCGCTTGAGCGGACCGATTTGACGCTTGTCGACGATCATATACAACATGTTTTTGTCCTGCTTCGTGTAGTAGCCGTGGCCATGGATAATCGTTGCCGAGCGGCCGAGTGTCTCCGTCAACACGACGGCGAGTTCTTCTTGCTTGTCGCTGATGATCGTGACGGCCTTGCGGATGTTGAGCCCTTCGGCGACGAGGTCGATGACCCACGAGCCGATGATGATGGCGATCAACGTATAGAGCACGACCTGCTCCCCGAGGATAAAGCCCGACGCCCCGACGACGATCGCATCGATGATGAACATCGACACGGCGACGCTCATGTGCAAGTACCGCTCCATGAGGCGGGCGATGATGACCCCGCCCCCGGTCGTCCCACCGACGCGGAGCACCATGCCGATGCCGACCCCGATCATGATCCCGGCGTAGACGGCCGCGAGCAGTTTGTCCTCGGCCGGGCTGCCCCAACTATGGGTCAAGCTGAGGAAGAACGATGTCGCGATGACGGCGACGACCGAATAGACCATCGTCCGGCGGTCGAGCAGCTTATAGCCGACGATGAACAACAGACCGTTCCCGATGATCGACGTGACACCGAGGTCCCAGCCGAACAAGTAGTACAGGATGATCGTGACCCCGAGCAGGCCGCCTTCCGAGAAGTCGTTCGGGACGGTGAAGTAGTTGACCCCGAACGAGAGAATGAATGAGCCGGCGATGATCCAGGCGATATCCTTCAAGGAGATCGATTGGAGCTTCTTCCAGACTTGTTGACGCAGTAGATGTTGTTGCTGACGTTTCATCAATTTTCCCCCTTCCATAAAAAAAGACCGCGGCACAAAGCCACAGTCTTCGTCTTACTGTTGAGCTGGCTTTGGCGCACCGTCTTTCATAATCGGCAACTTGCGGTCCACGACGTTCGTGTAGACGTTCAAGAGTGCCTCTTTTTCCAAATCCCAGTTATATTGCTCACGCGCCGTCTTCGTATTCTCTTTGACACGGGCGTAGAGTGCTTGATCGTCGAGCAGGCGGTTGACGCCTTCGGCGATCGATTGTGGGTCGTGCGAGTCGACGACGACACCGACGTCGTTCCCGGCGACGACACGTTCGATTTCCGGGAAGTCACATGAGACGACCGGTACTTCGGCCATCAAATATTCGAACAGCTTGTTCGATGACGCCGAGTAGTGGTTGAAGCAGACGTTGTTCAACACTTGGAAACCGAGATATGCGTTCATCGTATAGTACGGTAACGCCTCGACCGGTACTTTGTCAATCATCTTGACGCGGTCGCTGACGCCTTCGTCCTCGATCATCCGTTTGATGACCGGCTTGAGTTTTCCGTCCCCGATCATGACGAGCGTGCCTTCGTTGAAGTCCTTGACGGCGAGGATGAGCTGCTCGAGTCCGCGGCCGGCTTGAATGCCGCCTTGGTACAAGAGGATCTTCTCATCTTTCGGCAAGTCGAGGAGCGCATGCAAGTCTTTGCGGAGCGAGAAGTCGAACGGACGATAGAACGGATAGTTGTGGAGCACGTACGGATAGAAGCCGTAGAGCTCTTCGTTGTGCGCCGCGCGCGTGTGGTTCTCGACCATCATCGAGTCGACGTACGGCAAGAGCCAGCCTTCAAGGTTACTTTGAATGTAGCCGTAACCGGTCCGGTCCGTCTGGACTTCATGCGAGTCGTAGACGATTTTGCCTTTGTTGACGAGTTTCCCGGCGATCAACGCCTGCGGGAGCGTGTTCAAGTCGTTGGCGTGATAGAAATCGTACGACTTCTTCGTCGAAGTGAACACCATCTCGAGCATCGCGCTCGCGTTGACGATGTTTTTACGCACCGGCGGGAATAAAATCGCACCCGCTGCCGCACCGAGTCCGAGCATCGTCAATGGGGCGAGGATGAACAATCCCGCGCCGACGAGTCCAGCCCCGAGTTGACGTGTCTTCTTCTCAGATACCCATGTCCGAATCGATTTGAGCGCCTTCATCCCGTTGGCGAGAATCGACGGCTGACGTTTGACGCGAATGACGCGGAACCCTTCCGGACGCATCTCTTCTTTCGGGAGCGACGGATTTTTCGGGTCTTGGAGCGCAATCAAATCGACTTCATAGCCCGCTTCGGCGAGCGCCGAGCATTCGCGCAAGACGCGCGCATCATTCGTAAAATGGTTCCATACAAACATACATACTGACTTCATCATGTTTCCTCCATCGTTACTTTTTCTATCACGTCTTCGAGGACGTGTATATTGTTTTCCCAGCACAGGTTCTCTTTCACATAACGGATCCCGTTCACGCCATATTTCTCACGTAACTCGGGACGTTCGAGCAGTTTACGGAGCATGTGCTCGATCTCATTGATGTCACGTTTCCGTGACACGTAACCGACCTCGGCCGCTTCGATGACATTCGCCGCATGGCCTGACACCGCCGCGACGATTGGTTTACCAACCGCCATGTAATCAATCAGTTTGCCCGGGATGACCGTATCGAACACTTCTTGCTCGATCAGGCTGACGAACGCGACGTCCGCGTTCTTTATGGCTTGGAACGCCTCCGTCCGAGGCATCGCCTCGAGGAAGAGGAAGTTCTTGAAGCCACGGGCCTTGATCGTCTCTTTCAACTCGTTTTTCCGGTACCCGTAACCGATCAATTTGAAGTGAACGCGCGGCTCGTCACGGAACCGCTCCGCAAGTTCAAGCAAGAGCGACACGTCTTGGGCGAGGCCCATGTTCCCGGCGTACAGGATTTCCATCCGGTCGTCCTCAGGGACGGTCCGCTCGAGGTTGCGCTCGCTCTCACGAATCGAGTTCGGCATGTAGTGGATCATCTCGTTCTCGACGCCGCGCTGGCGAAGATAGCTGCGGAACCCTTCCGAGTTGATGATGATTTCATCGGCCGACTTGTAAAGACGCTTCTCGAACCAGAACGCCGGGGCGAGCATCCAGTCGTGTTTGAACACGCCGACGCCTTTCACCGACTCCGGCCAGAGGTCACGCACGTCCAAAATAAACGGGACGCCGTACTTGCGTTTCGCATACACACCGACGAACGCCATAAAAAAAGACGGGGTCGTCGCAAAGACGACATCCGGTTTCGAGTCGAGCTTTTGGACGGCGGCGACGCCTTTGATCATCTGTTCCAAAAACAAAGCGAGCCGACTCACCATGTTCGACGTATGCTTGCGCTTCTTCGTGATGAGTCGCTTGATGAACGACTGGTTGTTGAGCGCCTTGTCGTTCCAGAAGCGATCGTCTTTATACAAGTTGAAGTTCGGATACGATGGGGCGGCCGTGATGACCTCCACCTCGTATCCGCGTTCCTTCATGAGATGCGTGATATTTTGCATCCGGTTGCCGGCACTGCCGATCTCCGGATAATAGTTTTGACAGACCATTAACATTGTTTTCAAAAATAACACACCTTACTGTTGTTCGAGTTCGTCCACGAAGCGCTTCAAGAGCGTGTGGACGTTGGCTTTTAAATCTGGGTCGCACAGTGCGTGGGCGATCGTCGCTTCGATGAAACCGATCGGTTCCCCGACGTCATAGCGACGCCCGTCAAATTCATAGGCGAAGACGGTCTCCACCTCGTTCAAGCGGGCGATGGCGTCCGTCAATTGGATCTCGCCTCCCGTCCCGACTTCTTGCGCCGACAACGCCTCGAAGACGTCCGGTGTCAAAATGTAACGGCCGAGGATGGCGAGGTTCGATGGGGCTTCACCGACGGCCGGTTTCTCAACGAACGTCCGGACCGGGATGAGCTTTCCTTCGACGGCAAGCGGGTCAATTATACCATATCGATTCGTCATTTCATACGGGACGCGTTGCACCCCGATGATCGAGCGCTCATACTGCTCGTACTGGTCGATCAATTGCTTCGTCGCCGGCACGTCCGCCTCGATGATATCGTCCCCGAGCAGGACGGCGAACGGTTCGTCGCCGATGAACTTCCGGGCACACCAAATCGCGTGGCCGAGCCCTTTTGGTTCCTGTTGCCGTATGTAGTGGATGTTGGCGAGGTTCGACGAGTGGCGCACCGACTCGAGGAGCTCGGTCTTGCCTTTTGACTCGAGGTTCTGTTCGAGCTCGATGGCCCGGTCGAAATGGTCCTCGATGGCGCGCTTGTTCTTCCCGGTCACGATAATGATGTCCTCGATGCCGGAAGCGACGGCTTCTTCCACGATGAATTGAATCGTCGGTTTGTTGACGATCGGGAGCATCTCTTTTGGCATCGCCTTCGTCGCCGGCAAGAAGCGGGTACCGAGCCCGGCGGCCGGGATGATGGCTTTCCGTACGCGTGTCATGGACGTCTCTCCTTTTTTATGCTGTATCTGATGATTATACCCAATTTCCGAGTATTCACGCACAAAAAAAACGGCCGTGACGCACGTCACGACCATTTCCGGTCGTCCATATACTTGTACAGGAACCAACCACCGACACCGAGCACAATGAGAAGAAGGAGAAAACCGCTGACCATCATGATGAACGCCTCCTTTCACCTACACTAGTCTATTCCCGGAATGACTGGTCGACAAGCACCCCTCTGACATTCTATTTCAGAACCACTTCCGTCCGTGCACCTCGATGAACCGGTACTCTTCTTGATAATGGTCATAATGCCCTTCATCGATCATGTGTTGGAAGGCTGCATCCCCTTCCGCCGCTTTCCGTTTCATCAATCGACAGAGCGCATCGATTCGTAACAGTAACATCGTCAGCAACTCCGTTGTCGAACCTTCCCAGCCATACGCCTCCAAGAAGAGGGCGACTCGTCGTTTGTACGTCCCATCATCACGTTCCGCCTCATAGTAAATGACTTCACCCGACTCGGCTTGATGACGCCGGCTGAGCGGAACGAACGTATAAAGGGCATAGACGATATCCCAGGCTCGTGGTCCGGGCGCCGCCAAATCAAAGTCGATGACCCCTGCCACTTTCCCGTCATGGAAAATCGTATTGTAGACGGCGAAATCGTTGTGGCAAATCACTTCAAACGGTGCTGGCGTATGGTCGAGCGGTTGCCAATCAGACGGCCACTCGACACCGGCGGTCGCGTCATGCAGCTGGCGCATCAATCGAGCGGCGTCTTGAATCGCCTCATCTGACCACATGTAGGCTTTCAACGGATAATCGGTCGTCTCCCCTTCGAGGTACGTCAATACTTCTCGGCCCTGATCATCCACCCCGACAAATCGCGGCACGCCCGATATCCCTTTCGCCTCCAAATGCGTTAACAACCGATGAATATGCGCACTGCCATCTTTCTGCGTACGATAGACATGATTTTCTTTTTTATAGACGGTCGACACGTTCCCGCCACTCAACCTTTTTTCTTGTTCATGCGATTGGTCCATCCAATACCCCCCATTCTTCATCAGTTACGGTCAGTATACAGCAACACGAAGGCTCGACACAGAGCGTTCATGCCCGTCGAAGCGGGACCGTGACTCTTGCAGGAATGCAATCTAACGGAGACCCCGCAAGCGCGTAAGCGCGAGGAGGCTCCGTGGATTGCCTGCAGAAAGCATCGGTGCCGTAAAGACGGGTTTAACCACAAAAAAACAGGCCCGCCAGTTGGCGAGCCTGAAAAACATCAATTATTTTTTGAGGTTGTAGAACGACTTGATACCGTCGTATTTCGCTACATCGCCGAGCATGTCTTCGATGCGGAGAAGTTGGTTGTACTTCGCGATACGGTCTGTACGCGAGAGCGAACCAGTTTTGATTTGACCAGCGTTTGTCGCAACAGCGATGTCCGCGATAGTCGCATCTTCTGTTTCACCAGAACGGTGTGAGATAACAGCTGTGTAGCCAGCTTTTTTAGCCATTTCGATCGCGTCGAATGTTTCTGTGAGCGTACCGATTTGGTTAACTTTGATGAGGATCGAGTTCGAGATTCCTTTTTCGATACCTTCAGCCAATTTCTCAGTGTTCGTTACGAAGAGGTCATCCCCAACGAGTTGAACTTTGTCACCGATTTTGTCAGTGAGCAATTTGAAGCCATCCCAGTCGTTTTCGTCGCAACCGTCTTCGATTGAGATGATTGGGTATTTGCTTACGAGCTCAGCGTAGAAGTCTACGAGCTCAGCAGTTGTCATTGACTTGCCTTCGCCAGCGAGTTCGTACTTGCCAGTCGACTTGTCGTAGAACTCAGAAGACGCAACGTCCATTGCGAGGTAGATGTCTTCGCCAGCTTTGTAACCAGCTTTTTCGATCGCTTCAAGGATAACTGTGATCGCTTCTTCGTTAGACTTAAGGTTTGGTGCGAAACCACCTTCGTCACCGACAGCTGTGTTAAGACCCATACCAGAAAGAACTGATTTGAGGGCGTGGAATACTTCTGCACCCATGCGGAGCGCTTCACGGAACGTTGGCGCGCCAACAGGCATGATCATGAACTCTTGGAAGTCAACGTTGTTGTCAGCGTGCGAACCACCGTTGATGATGTTCATCATTGGAGTTGGAAGCGTCTTCGCGTTGAATCCACCGAGGTACGTGTAAAGTGGAAGGCCGAGCTCGTCTGCTGCTGCGTGTGCTGCTGCCATAGAGACACCAAGGATCGCGTTTGCGCCGAGTTTACCTTTGTTTTTCGTACCGTCGAGCTCGATCATTTTCTTATCGAGTGCGTTTTGGTCGAATACATCGTAGCCGATGAGTTCTGGTGCGATTGTGTCGTTTACGTTAGCAACGGCTTTGAGTACGCCTTTACCAAGGTAACGTGACTTGTCGCCATCACGGAGTTCTACTGCTTCGTGCTCACCAGTTGATGCGCCTGATGGGACGAGGGCACGGCCGAAACCGCCGTCTTCTGTGAAGACTTCTACTTCGATTGTTGGGTTACCGCGTGAATCCAAAATCTCGCGTGCGTAAATTTCTGTAATCATTGACATGAAAATTCGCTCCTTTTTGTTTGGAAAGTTATTTGAGTTACTTCGTGACGATTGATGTGCCGGTCATTTCTGCCGGTTGCTCTCCACCGAGAAGGTGAAGGAGCGTCGGGGCGAGGTCGCATAAAGCGCCTTCTAGAACTGGTTTCAGTTCCACCCCTTCTTTCGTGACGATACATGGTACTGGTTCCGTCGTGTGGGCCGTCATCGGTGAGCCGTCCGGGTTCGTGACAAGGTCAGCGTTCCCGTGGTCCGCCGTGATGATCGCCGCGCCGCCTTTGGCAATGAGTGCGTCCACTACTTTACCGAGGCATTCGTCGACGACTTCGACAGCTTTCTTCGTCGGTTCGAGCATACCGGAATGGCCGACCATGTCCGGGTTCGCGTAGTTGATGATATACGCGTCATACGTGTCCGATTCGATGCGTTCGAGAAGACCTTCCGTGAGCTCGTATGCGCTCATTTCCGGCTTCAAGTCGTACGTCGCCACTTTCGGTGACGGTACGAGGAAACGATCTTCACCTTCGAACGGTGTTTCTTGTTGTCCGTTCAAGAAGAACGTGACGTGCGGGTATTTCTCAGTTTCCGCAGCGCGGAGCTGTTTGTACCCTTGCGCGGCGAGAGTCTCACCGAGCGTGTTTTTCAAATCTTCTGGTGGGAAGACGATGTCCGTGTCGATTTCATCCGAGAATTTCGTCATCGAGACGAGCAAGATGTTCTCTGGATGTGTGTTCGAAAGTTCGAAGCCTTTGAAGCCGGTCTTCTCTTTGAACACTTTCGCAAGTTCAATCGCCCGGTCCGGACGGAAGTTGAAGAACATGATTGCGTCGTTGTCTTTAATCGTCGCAATCGGTTGACCGTCTTTCTCGATGACCGTCGGAAGAACGAATTCATCCGTCAAGCCGTCTGCATACGACTGTTTAAGAACGTCGACTGCATTCGTGCCGACTTCACCTTTCGCGTTGACGAGCACGTCGTATACTTTCTCGACGCGTTCCCAACGGTTGTCGCGGTCCATGGCATAGTAACGTCCAGACACGCTAGCGACTTGACCGAGTCCGAGTTCAGCGAGTTTCGCTTCCGTCTGTTCGAGGAAGCCAGCGCCTGATTTCGGATCACAGTCACGGCCGTCCGTGAAAGCGTGAATGAATACTTTTTCGATACCATGAAGTTTTGCAAACTCGACGATGGCGTACATGTGGTTGATGTGAGAGTGAATCCCACCGTCTGAGACGAGGCCCATGATGTGGAGGCTCGAATCATACTTTTTCACATGTCCGGCCAAGTGATTCATCGCTTGGCGGTCGAAGAGTGAACGGTCTTTGATGGAATTGTTGACGCGTGAAAGTGACTGATAGACGACCCGGCCGGCACCGATGTTCAAGTGACCGACTTCCGAGTTCCCCATCTGACCTTCCGGAAGGCCGACGTACTCGCCTTTCGCGTTCAAGAGCGTATGTGGATACTGCTCCCAGAAGCGGTCGAAGTTCGGTTTGTTCGCCGCAGCGACCGCATTACCGAACGTCTCGTTCCGCATTCCAAAACCATCCAAGATGATGAGGGCGACTGGTCTTGCCATTTAAATCGCCTCCAACAACTTGAGGAACGAAGCAGCTTCAAGTGAAGCACCGCCGACGAGTGCGCCGTCGATGTCTTCTTGTGCCATATACTCCTTGATGTTCTCAGGTTTTACAGAACCGCCGTATTGGATGCGAACCGCAGCCGCCACGTCTTCACCGTAAAGACCTTTTACCACGTCACGAACATATTTACATGAGCTTTGCGCATCTGCTTCGTCCGCTGATTTACCAGTGCCGATCGCCCAAACTGGCTCGTACGCGATGACGAGTTGTTTGACTTGGTCAGCTGAGAGGTCCGCGAGGCCACCTTCGACTTGCGTCTTGATGACTTCTTCGAACTTGTCGCCTTCGCGCTCTTCTAATGTTTCACCGACACAAACGATTGGCGTAAGACCGTGTTCGAACGCTTTTTTCGTTTTGCTGTTGATGAACGCATCAGATTCGCCGAAGTATTCGCGACGCTCTGAGTGTCCAAGGATGACGTATGTCACGCCGAGGTCAGCGACCATGGCCGGGCTGATTTCACCTGTGTATGCCCCGCTGTCTTTGTCGTACATGTTTTGAGCACCGAGCTTAAGGTTTGACCCCTTCGCTGCTTCTACCATCGGTGCGAGAAAAAGTGCTGGTGCACCAATCGCCGCGTCAACTTTGTCCGTTGACGGGATGTTATTTTTAACTTCCTCTACGAAAGCGACAGCTTCCGAGAGTGTTTTGTTCATTTTCCAGTTACCTGCAATAATCGGTTTACGCATCGATAACCCTCCTCTATTTTACTTGTCGTTCAACGCTTCGACGCCTGGAAGTTTCTTGCCTTCCATGAATTCGAGTGAAGCGCCGCCACCAGTCGAGATGTGGCTCATTTGGTCAGCAAGGCCGAACTTGGCTGCTGCCGCGGCTGAGTCACCACCACCGATGATTGAGTATGCGTCGCTGTCTGCGAGTGCTTGAGCGACACCTTTCGTTCCGTTAGCGTACTTATCGAGTTCGAATACGCCCATCGGTCCGTTCCAAACGACAAGTTTCGATTCGCGAATCGCTTCCGCGTAAATTTCGACTGTCTTCGGTCCGATATCAAGACCCATGTGATCCGCAGGGATCGAGTCGATATCGACTGGTCCGACGTATGTCTCTTCGCCGAATTCTTTCGCAATGACACAGTCGACCGGCATCAAGAACTTCACGCCTTTGTCTTCTGCTTTTTTCATGAACTGACGAGCGAGGTCGAGCTTGTCTTCTTCAAGGAGTGACGTTCCGACTTCGTGCCCGAGTGCTTTCGAGAACGTGTACGAGAGACCGCCACCGATGATGAGTGTGTCAACGATGTCAAGAAGGTGGTCGATGACCCCAATCTTGTCAGCAACTTTCGATCCGCCGATAATCGCCGTGAACGGACGGTCTGGATTCGAGAGTGCCTTCCCGAGGACTTCAAGTTCTTTCTCCATCAAGAGACCAGCCACCGCGTGGTCCACGTTTTGCGCGATACCTTCTGTTGAAGCGTGGGCACGGTGAGCCGCACCGAACGCGTCGTTGACGAAGATATCAGCGAGTGCCGCGAAACCTTTCGCGAGTTCTGGATCGTTTTTCGTTTCACCAGGGTAGAAACGGACGTTCTCGAGAACGACGACGTCACCTTCACCAAGTTTTGAAACGGCTTCTTCTGCGACTGGACCGTACGCCTCTTCAACGAGGGGTACATCTTTGCCGAGAAGTTCAGCGAGACGTTTAGCGACCGGTGCGAGTGAGTACTCGAGGTTCTTCTCGCCTTTTGGACGGCCGAGGTGGCTCGCCAAAATGACTTTCGCGCCGCCGTCGATCAAGTGTTTGATCGTCGGAAGAGCCGCTTGGATCCGCGTTTCATCTTGAATGACGCGATCTTTGAGTGGAACGTTGAAGTCAACGCGGCAAAAGACGCGTTTCCCTTTTACATCGATGTCACGAATAGACTGTTTGTTCATAACCTTCGCCTCCATATGTCGTGCGTGTCAATTTCATAAATAGAGCGGAGAACAATCTCTTGTTTCCGCTCCTATTTGATTCTATTTAGTTCACGAACTTACTTCGCGATTTCAGCGAAGTGCTTGAGTGTGCGAACCAATTGTGCAGTGTAAGACATTTCGTTGTCGTACCAAGAAACTGTCTTAACGAGTTGCTTGTCGCCAACTGTCATTACTTTAGTTTGTGTCGCATCGAAGAGTGAACCGTAAGTGATTCCGACGATGTCAGAAGATACGATTTCATCTTCAGTGTAACCGAATGACTCGTTCGCTGCTTTTTTCATTGCTGCGTTGATTTCGTCAACAGATACAGTTTTCTCAAGAACTGTTACGAGCTCTGTGAGTGAACCTGTAGCAACTGGTACACGTTGTGCCGCACCGTCAAGTTTACCTTGAAGTTCTGGGATAACGAGGCCGATCGCTTTAGCCGCACCAGTTGTGTTCGGTACGATGTTTGCTGCTGCCGCACGTGCACGACGGAAGTCGCCTTTCGGGTGTGGAGCGTCAAGCGTGTTTTGGTCGCCTGTGTAAGCGTGGATTGTTGTCATGAGACCTTCAACGATTCCGAACTGGTCTTGGAGAACTTTCGCCATTGGCGCCAAGCAGTTTGTCGTACAAGAAGCACCAGAGATTACTGTCTCAGTACCATCAAGGATGTCGTGGTTTGTGTTGTAAACAACAGTCTTCATGTCACCTGTAGCCGGAGCCGAGATCACAACTTTTTTCGCGCCAGCTTTCAAGTGAAGCTCCGCTTTTTCTTTTGCTGTGAAGAAACCAGTACATTCGAGAACGATGTCAACACCGAGCTCGCCCCATGGAAGTTCTTCTGGGTTGCGGTTAGCAAGTGTAACGACTTTCTCGCCGTTTACGAGGAAGTGACCGTCGTGTACTTCTACTTCTCCGTCGAAACGACCTTGTGTCGTGTCATACTTGAGAAGGTGAGCGAGCATCTTCGTGTCAGTCAAGTCGTTGATTGCAACAACTTCGACTCCTTCGTTTTTGATGATCTCGCGGAATGCCAAACGACCAATACGTCCAAATCCGTTAATACCAACTTTTACTGCCATAGTTAATTTCCTCCTTAGGGTAGAAGCTATTTATTGAAGAGCCAACGGGGGTCAACTCTTTAATAACGATTTAATAATTCTGTCGCCGCACCTTCGTCTGTGACGAGGATGATGTTCGGCGTGTGTTTCGCATATGCGGCAATCGCTTGTGCCTTCGATTTCCCTCCGGCGACCGCGATGACGGTGTCCATGTCGTCGAGCTCCTCTAATTGGATCCCGACCGTCTTGACCCGATGAACGATTTCACCTTCGGCGTTGAAGTAATATCCGAACGCCTCGGCGACGGCATCATGCCGTTCGATCATCCGCAAATGCTCTGGTGACGCGTGACGGCGTTTCGCCATCGTTTCCGCCTCACCAATTCCATGTACCACAATTCGCGCCGCTCTAATCATTTCCAGGACATTTTTTATGCTAGGTTCCTCCACCATCCGCTCGAACGTCTCTTGCGAAACCTCGTCCGGAATGTGGAGTAAATGATAGTCGGCATGGGCCCGGTCGGCCATTCGAGAACAGACGGTGTTCGCCTGTAACTCAAGCGTCTCCCCGAGTCCGCCGCGTGCCGGCACGAAATGCATCGGCCGTTCTTTTTTATCGGGCGACATCATGGCCGCAACCGATGCCATCGTCGTCCCGCCTGTGACCGCGATGATATTGTCGTCAGGTGCCAGTCGCGCTTTCAGTTGCGTGACGGCGGCCCGACCGATATCTCGCTGGACCCAGAACGTCTCGTCGGAATCACCCGGTACGATGACGACTTGGCGAACGCCTAGTTTTCGCTCGAGTTCTCGTGCGACTTCCGAGATGCCTAGGATCTCTCCCATGACCTCGTGCAAGTCTCTGAGAACGTTTCGGCCCGATTCCGTAAGGGAAATACCTTGAGTAGCGACCATCAATAGACCTTGGTCTTTCAAAAAGTCGACTTCTCGTCTTAGGATTCGTTCCGTCAGCCCGAGGCTTGTGGCGAGTGTCCGGCGGCCGATTGGCTGCATCAACCGGACGTAATGTAAGATGTCGTAACGATGTCGGAGCGTATCGAGCATGTCGGGAACGATTTGCTTCTGAACTTGAATCAGCTGCTGGATCATACTCATTCCCCCTCGACTTAAAGCATGGACAATTTTTGTCCCACTTTTATATTTGCGTCCCACCGCTACGACTTCATCTTATCAATGACCTTTCCGTCTTGCAACCCCTTCAAACGTTTTTTTTCGATGTAAGCGTATACTTAACAAAATCTTCAACTTTACTGTCATCGTATCGCCCTTGACTAATGACGCGCCCCTCGTGTAAGACGACGGGGATCTCGAACAAGTACTTCGCCTCGAGTTCTTCGTTGCCCGTGATGTCGACCTGCTCGAGTTCGAACGGATAGTCTTCCATGAGCCATTCGAGCATGACGAGTGCCTCCTCGCAGAGCGAACAGTTGGCACGCCGGTATAATGTCAGCACCATGTCAGTCCCCTCCTTTCCATAGTTGTCGTTCCCGCTCCCGCGAGTTTCCAAAACCGAGCGCCTCCCGATAGTTCGCCACGGTCCGTCGTGTCACCGTATAGCCGATCCGGGCCAACTCTCGCATGAGTGCGGCGTCACTCAAAGGTGACGTCTCTTGTTGAATCAGTTCGGCGAGCGCCTTTTTCACCATGAACGGCGATTGCCCATGATCCGTGGACCTGACGAAAAAGTGGCGCCACGCCATGACCCCGCCCTCGGTCGCCACATACTTTCCTTGGATGGCCCGTCCGACGGTCGACTCGTGCTTGCCGATCCGTTCGGCGACTTCTTTCCGCGTCAACGGATGCAAGACGAGCTTGCCGTCGAGCCAGTCCGCCTGACGTTCCGCGATGACCGTCCATACTGAATGAAGCGTCGCGTTCCGCATCTCGAGCGTCTCGTGCCACCACTTCGCCTCGCGGTCGTCCCCGATCCGAGCCACATCGAGCGTTGGGCTGAACCATGTTGTCACAAGCTCACCGTCACGCCGGACGACTTCGAGTTCCGGTACGATATGCTCGGTTCCTTCATATAATATTGGTGTTTTCGGTAACGTCGCCACGATACGGGTCACCCGGTCGAACTCGGCCACCGAGATGTCGAGTCGGCCCGGGATGTCATCAACGTTCGCGTCGAGCGCCTCGAACACGTCCAAGACGAGCGGGTCGTCATGTTCAATCGCATGCCGGTATTGGCAGTCACGCTCATTCTTCGCCCCGATCCCCGTCGGTTCTAAAAACAAGAGCGCCTGGCGTGCCGCCTCAATGTCCGCCACATCGACCTCGAAGCGATGGGCGAGCACGAAGTCACTATCAGGTAAGAGGCCGCGGTGGTCTAGCGCGAGGACGAGCCGCTTTTGAAGCATACGTTGGACCTCGTTCCCACTTCCTTCCTCAATCTGTTCGAACAGACGCGACTCGAATCCGCTCGCCGTGTCCTCCACCCATTCGACCGCGCCGCTGCCCATGGCGATGTTCGGGTTCCGCTTTGACAAGCGGCCGAGCTGAAAAGCGATCGCGGTCCGGTCTGCTTCGAGAACCGGCAGACGCCTGACCATGTCCTGGGTCAGTTGTTGCTTTTGAAGTTGCTGTTGTTCTTGGCGTTGCATCGGTCACACCCCTCTCGTTTCCTATTGTAGCGAAAGGCGGGAAAACGCGCTCAAAAAAAAGTGAGACGAACAGGATTGCTTTTTTAAAAAAACAAATGTATAATAAATCGTGTCAGAGAACATGCACCCGTAGCTCAGGGGATAGAGCACTGGTTTCCGGTGCCAGGTGTCGGGAGTTCGAATCTCTCCGGGTGTATCAAAGAAAGAGGTCAGGCAGATGCCTGGCCTCTTTTGTCGTTTTAGAATCGTCAAACCGTGGAATAGGTCAAAAACGATGACTATCGTTTGACCAACATTGACTATAGCGGTATGATATGTTTACAACCTACATAAAGGAGGCAGATTCAATGTTAATTCCAACAGTTATCGAACAAACAGGTCGCGGGGAACGCGCGTACGATATTTACTCACGCTTGCTCAAGGACCGCATCATCTTGCTCGGAAGTGCGATCGACGACAACGTCGCCAACTCGATCGTTGCCCAGCTCCTCTTCCTTGCAGCCGAGGACCCAGATAAGGACATCTCACTTTACATCAACAGCCCGGGTGGTTCGATCACTTCCGGAATGGCGATTTATGACACGATGAACTTCATCAAACCGAACGTGTCGACGATTTGTATCGGAATGGCCGCATCGATGGGTGCCTTCTTGCTCCAAGCCGGTGAAAAAGGCAAACGCTTCGCGCTTCCAAACGCGGAGATCATGATTCACCAACCGCTCGGCGGTACGCAAGGTCAAGCATCGGACATCAAGATCCATGCTGAACGCATCATCAAGATGCGCGAGAAATTGAACCAAATCATGGCCGACAACACTGGCCAGCCGCTTGAAGTCATCGAGCGCGACACTGAGCGCGACTACTTCATGTCAGCTGACCAAGCGAAAGACTACGGTCTCATCGACAAAGTCATGACGCGTTAATGACGCAACCCCATCCTCCTCAGAGAATGGGGTTTTTGTTTACTCTTCGACCTCGACCCCGAACACATAGTGGCTGTCCCCACGCGGCCACTCCCCGCCCGTCTCGAACAGATAGACGCCCGGTTCGTCTGGGACGACGGGTTCAGACCGTACGAGCTCCCCGTCGATGATTTGATGGAATGAGACATTCGACGGTTCGGCATGGAACTCGACATCAATCTCGGCACCCGGCTCGACCGGCACGAGCTGCAAGTCGTCCGCTTCCGGCAACCCGTGGTCTTCACATACCGCCTCGCCCCCATTGGACCAGCAGAACGTCGACTGCTTCACCTCGGCCGTCACCGACCCGACCCGGACCGTCGGGAGCGGCGGTTTGATCGAGGACTCCGACTTCCAAAACGAGGTGGCCAACAGCGCGCCACCGACGAGAATCAACCCAACCACGACGATCCATAACCCTTTTCGTCTCAACTCGCTCATCTCCTTTGTTCTTGTATTCCCCGTTCCACGAAAAAAAACGACCCACTTCCGTGAGTCGTCCCGTTCATTTCGGGCGTCGGAGCCCTTTCATCATATAGCCGCCTTTAAAGTCGATCGGATCGAATGCGACGAGGAAAGCCTTCGGCTCATACTCCTCGACCATTTGCCGCAAATCTTTCATCCGCGTCCGTGCCGCCAAGACGTCGAGACGATATCGGATGCCGTCACGTCCCTGTCCTTGGTAATGCGTCACGCCATAACCGCTGTCGCGCATCTTTTGGATGAGCTCGGCCGGGAACTCTTGCGTGTGGACTTGGATCATGTTGTAGCCGATAGCAAGCTTACGCTCGACGTAACCGCCGACGAGAATCCCGAGCCCGAATCCGACCGCATAGACGATCATGCCGAGCGTCGTCAAATCTTGGAACACGATCCCGAGCGCGAAGATATAGATTAGCGTCTCAAGCGTCCCGAACAGCCCCGCAATCATCGTTTTTCCTTTGACGAGCATGATTGTCCGAAGCGTCAGCACCGGTACGTAGACGAGTTGTAATACTAGGATGAGCAAGATTTGCCCCATAGGATCGACCTCCATTCTAATTCAATATAACCACTATTCCAAATTTTAAGGCCGGATGCAACCAAAAAAGGCTGACCGCAGTCAGCCTTTCGCAATTATTTGTCTAAGTTATCCACGCTCGTGAGCAGTTCATAATCTTTGCGGATGACCTGATAGATGGCGTTCGTGTCACCTGACAATACTTCTTCCGCGCGCAATTGGTTGAGGAAGAGGCTTGTCGCGAACGTGACAAGGGCGCTTTTCGGGATCCCGATTTGTTTCGCACGCTCCGTGATGACCTGGTCTAAATCAGCGTCGATCGTGAGCGAGATTCTTTTCTTTGCATTCGACATAATCATGAAGCTCCTTTAAGTTACATTTCTAAGTCCTATACACAATTGCTAATTATATAGGAAGAATGGTTTTGGTGCAACCGGGGTCACGATGAGCTGATTTCTTCACCGTTTCGCACCTTGTCCGCGATCTGGTCGATTTTGCGGAGCCGATGGTTGATCCCCGACTTCGAGATCGGTCCCGTCTCGAGCATCTCGCCGAGTTCTTGGAGCGAGACGTCTTGATGGGTGACCCGGAGCTCGGCGATTTCCCGGAGTTTGACCGGTAAGATTTCAAGCCCGACCGTGCGCTCGAGGAACTTGATGTTCTCGACTTGACGGAGCGCCGCCCCGACGGTCTTGTTCAAGTTCGCCGTCTCACAGTTGACGAGCCGGTTGACCGAGTTGCGCATGTCTTTGATGATACGCGCGTCCTCGAAGTCGAGCATGCCGCGCGTCGCCCCGATGAGTTTCAGGAAGTCCGAGATCTTTTCACTCTCTTTGATATAGAGGATGTGCCCTTTCTTCCGCTCGAGCGTCTTCGCGTTCAAGCCGAAGCGGTTGGCGAGGTCACGGAGCGCCTGGTTATGGTTCTCGTACAGGCTGTACACCTCGAGGTGATATGACGACGTCTTCGGATGGTTGATTGACCCGCCGGCAAGGAACGACCCGCGTAAATAGGCACGGGCGAGGTTCTCGTCACGTGTCATGTCCGAGTTGAGCGTGCGGATCATCTCGTAGTTCTCCCCGAGGATTTCAAGGTCTCGAAGCATCGTCTCGGCACGCTGGGCGACCCGGACGATATAGACGTTGTTCTTCTTCAACCGCATTTTCTTCCGTACGAACAAATCGAGATGATGGTCGTACAGCCGTTTCATGAGGGAATAGATTCGACGTGCGATGGCGGCGTTCTCGGTCGAGACGTCGAGCGTCATCCCTCGCCCTAAAGCGAGCGAGATGACCCCGTTCATCCGAACGAGCGCGGATAGTTCCGCTTTCGCCTCGGCATCGGTCACGACGAGTTGCGTCAATTCTTTTTTGACGTCAGAGGCAAAGCTCATGCCGGTCCCCTCCTTTCTGTTCAATCACAACTTATTTCAGCTCAAGTTCTTGGAACGAGCGTGGTTTCTTGATGCGCAGGACGCGTTGCATGACGAGTCCGGCGATGGCGTCCGAGTCGTGGCGGATATAGTCACGGTTATAGTCGACGATGTCCCCCGCGAGCACGTTCGTGCCGTAATTTCGAAGCTTCTTCCGATCGAAGCGGACTTCTTCCGAGCCGTCCTCGAGGTAACGCTCTAAATAGATGTCCTCGATCGGCTCGTTGTTGACGACGATCGTGTCGACCGTCGACTTGCCGAGATATGCCTCGATCGATTTCAAATGTTTCATCGCGTCATACCCTTTCGTCTCACCAGGCTGCGTCATGACGTTGCAGATGTAGACGACCGGTTTACCCGAGCGGACGATGGCGTCACGCACTTCTGGAATCAAGAGGTTCGGGATGATGCTCGTATACAAGCTCCCTGGACCGAGCACGATCAGATCGGCGTCCTCGATCGCCTCGACGACACCAGCCGCCGGCTTGATGCCTTCCTCGAGCAAGAACAGACGCTTGATTTGTTTCTCGACGAGCGGGATCTTTGATTCACCTTTGACGATCGTCCCGTCCTCGAACTCGGCGGCGAGCGTCATGAGTGTCTCCGTCACCGGGAGCACCTTGCCTTGGGCGTTCAACAGCTGCGACAAGACGTCGACCGCCTTGACGAACGAGCCTTCACAGATGTGCGTCGCCGCCGTCAACATGAGGTTGCCGAGCGAGTGCCCTTCGAGCCCGTAACCGCTGTCGAACCGATACTGCAAAATCTTGTCCATGAGTGGCTCGACCTCGGACAAGGCGAGGATGACGTTCCGGATGTCGCCCGGCGGTAACATATGGAACTCGTCACGGAGGCGCCCCGAGCTGCCCCCGTCGTCCCCGACCGTGACGATGGCCGTGATGTCGAGCGGATAATGCTTCAAGCCCCGGACGAGCGTCGAGAGGCCCGTCCCTCCACCGATGGCCACCACTTTTCTATCGCGTCTCATCTTATTTCTCCTTCGTCGCATGCGCGAGATCGCGATGGACGGTTTTGACGTTATAGCGCTCGGCGAAATGGGCCGACACTTTCTCGGCGAACGTGATCGAACGGTGCTTCCCGCCCGTACAGCCGAAGGCGACGACGACTTGCGTCTTCCCTTCGCGCTTGTACTGCGGCAACAGGAATTCGAGCATGTCGATCAGTTTTTTATAGAACGCCCGCGCCTCGGGGTGCGACATGACGTAGTTCTGGACTTCTTCCGTCTGCCCGGTGAGCGGACGGAGTTCCGGGATATAGAACGGGTTCGTGATGAAGCGGACGTCGAACAACAGGTCGATGTCGAGCGGGACGCCGTGTTTGAACCCGAACGACATGAAGTTGACCGTGAACGGAATCCGTTCCTCGTTGAACTGGAGCAAGATGCGGTCTTTGAGCATCTGCGGCTTCAAGTCGCTCGTATCGTAGAGCGTATGGGCCCGGTCACGGAACCCTTCGAGCAACGAGCGCTCCATCCCGATGCCGACGAGCGGTGCGTCTTCCGGGGCGAGCGGATGCGACCGGCGCGTCTCCTTGTAGCGGCGCACGAGCACTTCGTCCCGTGTGTCGAGATACAACAAGTGCGGGTGTACGTTCTTCTGTTCCAAGTCGTCGATGACGATGAACAGGCTGTCGATGAAGTCGCGCGTCCTTGTGTCGATCGCGACGGCGATCTTCGGCCGGACCGAGCTGATGACATCGATCAATTGCGGCAAGAGCACCGGCGGCAAGTTATCGACGCAAAAATAGCCGAGATCCTCAAAGCTATTCATTGCGACCGATTTCCCGGCCCCGCTCATCCCGCTGATGATGATCAATTCTTCTAATCCTTTAAAGTCTTCCATGTCACTGACGCCCCCTTAAAATTGACAACCGAGCCGTGTGTGCAGCTCTCTTCTGTCCTTAGTATAACGAACGTCCGAAAAAAAGAGAAGGGATTGCGGTCGCCCGCAATCCCTTCTGCCTCATGTCACGCGTTTTGTTCGTGCAACGCCTCGAGGAGCCCCTCGATATAGTGTTGCGCGTTTTGAGCGGCAATCGATCCGTCGTTCGTCGCGGTGACGACTTGACGGAGCGTCTTGTCGCGTACGTCGCCGGCTGCGAAAATCCCTGGGATCTTCGTCTCCATCGCTTCGTTCGTGACGATATAGCCTTGCTCGTTCGTGATGCCGAGGTCTTTGACGAAACCAGTGATCGGGTTCATACCAATATAGATGAACACACCGTCGATTTCGTGGTCCGACTCGGTCCCATCGACCGTGCTGACGAGACGTGCCCCACCGACTTTACCATCCGCTTCCACGATCTCTTTGAGCGTGTGGTTCCAGATGAAGTCGATTTTCGGGTTGTCGAACGCCCGTTTTTGAAGAATCTTCTGCGCGCGAAGCTCGTCGCGACGGTGAACGATTGTCACCTTGTCAGCAAAACGTGTCAAGAACACGCCTTCCTCGACAGCTGAGTCGCCGCCGCCGATGACGAACAAGTTCTTCCCTTTGAAGAACGCCCCGTCACAGACCGCACAATACGATACACCGCGGCCGCCGAGCTCTTCTTCGCCCGGGACACCGATTTTCTTATATTGTGCGCCAGAAGCGAGGATGATCGCCCGTGCTTTATAGTCACGGTTGTGCGCGTGGACGACTTTATATTCCGTTTCGTCCGAGATGCTTTGGACGTCGCCATAAGCGTACTCCGCCCCGAATGCTTTCGAGTGGTCGAACATTTTTTGAGACAAGTCTGGGCCGAGGATGCTGTCATAGCCCGGATAGTTTTCGATATCTTCCGTGTTCGCCATCTGTCCACCTGGGATACCGCGTTCGATCATAAGTGTCGATAAGTTGGCACGCGACGCGTAAAGTGCCGCCGTCATTCCGGCTGGGCCGGCCCCGATGATAATGACGTCATAGATTTTTTCTTCTGTCATAATGATTCCACCTCTGCATGAAATTGATTGACTTCAGTATAAGAAACCTAGGGAGGTATCGTCTATCTTTATGCTTGTTCGAGTTTCTGCTTGAACGAACGGATCGTCCCCGTCAGCGTCGCGACGTCGATTCCGAACGTGTCGGCGCAGTCGTCGAGGATGAGAGCATCCCGTTTCGCATAGAACATCCAGACGAGGGCCGCGGCCGATGCCGTGACGTCCTCGAACGATGCCCCGGCAAGGAGCAGGAGTGAGAACCGTTCATAGAAGTCGCCGTCGAGGCTCATCTGTTCCGCTTCCGTCACTTCCGTCTCGGCGAGCACAAGGGCCTCATATGCCCGAGCGATCCGGGCGTCACCGGTGAACGGTGCCCCGCAAATCTCAGCGCGGCATTTCTCGGCGAAGGCGAGCACCGTCTCGTTGTCGGTGATCCCGTTCGTCAACGCGAGTGCTTCAAACGCCTCGTCGTCGGCAAGTTTCGAGATGATTCGGATGATTTCGATTCGAGCCGCGTCTTCTTCTTGGCGCAACCCTTGGACGAGTGCCGAACGGAACTCGAGGTTGTCGCGAATGTCATACGGGCTCGCTTCTTCAAATTGTTTCAACTCGTCACTGTTCAAATAGGTGGCCGCTTCTTCAAGACGCCCGGTCTTGTAGGCGGACACGCTGAGCCAATGCCCGAACAGTGAATCCCCACGGAATCCGCGGTCTTTCAAGAGGCGGAGTTCTTCGTACGCGCGGTCGTATTGACCGACGAGCGCGAGTGTCGTGGCGAGTTTGTAGCGTAAGTCGAACTGGAGCGGGCGGACCCGTGTCAGCGGGACCGACAGTTGGAGCGCCGCTTCTGATTGTCCGGCCTCATGCAACAACAAAATCGTGTTCAAAATCGCATGCAAGTTGCCTGGGTTTTCATCGAGCACATACTCGAGCGTCTCGAACGCCGCTTCATCGTTGCCGAGATAAAAATTGACGACGGCCAAGTTGTTGAACGCCGGCCAAAAGCGCGGATAGCGGTCGATCAACCGTTCGAGCGTCGACTTGGCGGCGAACAAGCGGCCTTTGTCGATATGCTGCTGGGCCTCGGTGTGCCACGTGATCAACTCGTCTTCATCTTCGTCCTCGAGTTCTTGCTCGAGTTCGATCAGTTCTAATAGCGATTGGACCGAGTCCGCATAGCGCCCGTGTGCCTCGACTTCGAGGTAACGTTTCGCATACATCGCTGCTTCTTCATATAAAGAGATATAAGCGCAATTGCTCGCAAGGTGATACAAGGCCTCGGTTGACGTCTCATCGAGTTCTAGCACCCGTTTCCACACGTCATTGGCGTGATAGATCTCCCCTACTTCAAATAACAGTTCAGCGTACTGTTTGTGATAGTCGACGCGGTGCGCTGCAGCGGCAGTGGCTTCAGCCATGAAAAAAGTCGCTTCATCTAGGCGACCTTCACGTAACGCACGACGACCTCTATAGTAGTGGAGCTCCGCGGCGAGCGGAGATTCTGGTTCGGGTAGCGTCATTACTGCTTCATAGTTCGCTTCCATATTCTAAATCCTCCACATCATCTCTAAATCTATTTTTTAGTTGCAGGGTTAAGAATACCGCACTCAAACAACGAGGGCAACTGAAAAACTTAAAAAAAATCGGGACTATATTCCTTCTATAATGAATATATTTTGCTAGGTCGTTCAAATGCTTTTCGACAAAAATATGGAGGTTTCATGTCAGCGCCCATAGACACAAAAAAACGGTATCGCCTTTAAAAAAAGTGATACCGCCCTAGTAATTTTATGAGGCCCTACATGTCTTGACCTCAAAATGATTTCGCACTAAATTGTGTCTATTTTGTGTCGATGGTATGGAGCTTTGCCCCAACGACGCGCTCTCCGGGCGCGACGTCACGATGGACGACGGCCCCGGCACCGATGACGGCCCGGTCGCCAATCGTCACGCCAGGTAAAATCGTCACGTTCGCCCCGATCAACACCTCGTCCCCGATGTGGACGTCGCCAATCCGATACTCGTCGACGAGATACTCGTGACAGAGGATCGTCGAGTTGAACCCGATGACCGTGTTGCGGCCAATCGAAATCCGCTCCGGGAACATGACGTCCGGCGTCACCATGAGGGCGAGCGCGCTATACTCCCCGATTTCCATACCGAGGAACGTCCGGTATAGCCAGCGCTTCGCCTTGACGGACGGGAAGTACCGGCCGATCAAGACGACGGTCGTGTTTTTAAAGACACGCAGGAAACGAATCGTCCGATACATCTGCCAGAGCGGATTCGGTCCGTCGAGACGAAACCGTTCCGTCTTACGCATGGACCGTGACCTCGTCGAGCCACGCCTCGAAATGTTCCATCGAGTCGATGATGACGTCCGGTTCGAGCGCTTCGAGGAACGCACGGCCTTTGATGGCCCAGCCGACAGCGACCGTCTTCGTCCCGGCGTTCTTGCCGCTGAAGATGTCCGTGTCGTTGTCCCCGACCATGACAGCGCGGTCCGCCGTCGATCCGAGCGCACGGAGCGCCCGTTCGACCGGTTCGGCGTGCGGTTTCTCATATTCCACATCGTCGGCCGTGACGACCACATCGAACAGATGGTCGATCTTGAACAGACGCAAGCCTTGCTCGACGACGGGACGGCCTTTCGAGGTGACGACGCCCATCTTGTAGCCTTTGGCGTGGAGGCGATACAGCCCCTCGATCACACCCGGATATTCGGCGACGAGCTGGTCGTGCATCGCGATATTGAAGCTGCGATAGAACGCCTGCATCTCTTTCCATTCCGGTTCATTGAGCGCCTTGAACGACTTCTCGAGCGTCGGTCCGATGAACGGGAAGATATCCTCATCGCGATACGTCTCGTCCGGGAAGTAGTACCCGAGCGTGTGACGGAAACTCGCGATGATGAGCGGGTTCGTATCGAGCAACGTGCCATCCAAATCGAATAGAAGTGTATCCATCAATCAAACAGTCCTTTCTCTGAAGGGTCATCGTATCGTTTCGCTTTGCGGCGGACGATCATCATGACGACACCGAATACAATCATCGCGATCGAAACGAGTTGTGCCGTCCGGAGATCGCCGGCCATGAGGCTATCCGTGCGGAGCCCTTCGATATAGAAGCGTCCGATCGAATACCAGACGAGATACGACAAGAAGATGTAGCCGCGCGGCGGGTTACCGACCATGCGCCAGACGACGAGCAAGATGACGCCGATGATGTTCCAGACGCTCTCGAACAAGAACGTCGGCAAGTAATAAGCGCCATCGATATACATCTGATTGACGATCCAATCCGGGAGGAAGAGCGTCTCTTTCAAGAAACGGCTCGTCGTCTCGGCACCGTGCGCCTCTTGGTTCATGAAGTTCCCCCAACGTCCGACCGCTTGCCCGAGGAGAAGCGACGGAGCGAGGATATCGGTGATCTTCCAGAACGACATCGACTTGCGCATGCAATAGATGATGACGACGAGCAACGCTCCGAAGATGGCGCCGTGGATTGCGATCCCACCTTGGCGGATGTCGATGATCTGTCCAAGGTTCTCACTGTAGTAGTCCCATTGGAAGATGACGTAGTAAATCCGGGCGAAGACGATACTGATCGGAATCGACCAGATGATGACATCGACGACCCGTTCTGAATCATAATTGAGGCGCTTCGCCTCGAACAAGGCGAGAACGAGGCCAAGCATCGCACCGAAGGCGATGATTATGCCGTACCAATAGATCGGGAGCGACCCGATTTCAAACGCGACGCGGTCAAACGTTGGCTCTACCATTATTCCATGTCCCCTTCGTTGTCATGGATGGCGTTCGCGAGACGTTCCGCGAACTCTTCGGCCGTGTTGATGCCCATGTTCTGGAGGCGGTAGTTCATCGCCGCGACTTCGACGATGACGGCCAAGTTACGTCCCGGACGGACCGGGATCGTGAGCAACGGCACTTCGCTATCGATGATTTTCATCGTGTTGTGGTCGAGCCCGACGCGGTCATATACTTTGCCCGCATCCCAGTTCTCGAGGTTGATGATCAAGCTGATCTTCTTGTGCGAGCGGACGGCGCCAGCGCCAAACAACGTCATGACGTCGATGATGCCGATTCCGCGAATCTCAAGCAAGTGACGAATCAGTTTCGGTGCCGAACCGACGAGCAACTGGTCCCCGGTCTGACGAATCTCGACCGAGTCATCGGCGACGAGGCGATGGCCCCGTTTGACGAGTTCGAGGGCGGTCTCGGATTTCCCGACGCCGCTCTGTCCTTTGATGAGCACGCCGACGCCATAGATGTCGACGAGCACGCCGTGCATCGCCGTCATCGGTGCGAGTTCCATCTCGAGGAAGTTCGTGATTTGTGACTCGATCGATGTCGTCACCGCGTTCGTGCGCATGAGCGGGACGTTCGCCGCCTCGGCTTCTTGTTCAATCTCTTTCGGGATGTCGAAGCCGCGCGTGATGAGGATGCCCGGTGTCAATTCCGTGCATAAAATCTTCGCCCGCTCGCGGCGGCTCTCTTCCGACAAGCTCGCGTAGAACGTGAGCTCGGTCTTCCCGAGCACTTGCAGCCGATTTTTCGCATAGTGGGTATAGTAGCCGGCAAGGACGAGTCCCGGTCGACTGAGGTCCGGTGTGGCGACGGGACGATGGAGTCCCTCTTCCCCGGCGATGACTTGAAGTTTGAAGCGCTCAACGAGTTGAGCCGTGCGTACGATATTTTGCATGAGTATCTGCCCCTTTCACGCTCATTATTGTATCATAGCTCTTCTGGAGAAGCGTCAACGAAAGTGAGCCGAAACGTGTCGAAAAAAAGAGATGAAACTAATTCGTGGCGATTCCGTAGAACGGGTATAGAGGATTAGGGAGGTGAAATCACATGAATTCACTATTTTGGATTGCCATTGTCTTTATTTTTATCGTCGGGATCGCGGCGCTCGTCTACTTGGTCAAATCACTGTTTGACATGTGGCGCGAATATGCCGCGACGAAAAACGAGACGGTGTTGCTGTTGTTCATCTTGAACATCGTCGGCTTGTTCTTGTCCGGGTCGCTGTTATCGATGATCGTCGCCATCATCTTCTATTGGAAACGGTCGAAGACGATGCGGAACCTCGGGATTTTCTTACTCATCGCCGGACCGGTCCTGTTCATCCTGTTCATCATCGGCTCATTCACGCTGTATGACGGTCAAATGATGGATTGGGAACAAATGGAGTATCAAATGAATCTATGACATGACAAAAACCCGGAGGCAACCGCCTTCGGGTTTTTGTCATGGATGTCTCATTCGCCCGGTACATAGCCGACCACGGTGTTCGACTCCGGTGCGACCAAGATCGTCGGTACGTCGACGCTACTGTTCGGGTCCGCTTCGAACGAGACGGCGAGCGCCTCGGTCCCCGTATACGCATCGTCCAACAGTTCATAGCCATCATCGACCGTGACACGATGTACCTCGGCACTCGCTCCCGCATCGATTGCGGGCCCCTGCCAGTTCCGCGCGGTCACATACGCCCAGGCGATGGCAATCGCTTCGTCGCCAGCCGGCTCGTTCTCATTGACGATGCGCTGTTCGTCGGCACATCCGCCAAGCACCAGCACCGCAATCATCATCCGTCCGTACGCTGACACAAATCGCTTCATCCCGTCCCTCCTCGTCTCTCAAGTTAAAAGAAACCCGAAGGCGAGAGGCCTTCGGGTTGTCGGTCATTGCTGATGGAACGGGTTGTTCAAGTCAGCCGGATTGACCGGGTCGACTGGATCGATTGGTTCCACCGGCTCGTGTTTGTCCTCTTCGAGGAACGTCGACGGTGTGTGGAGCGAACCGTGTTCGAGGTCGATCGTGCCGGTACGTGTCCCGGCCTCGACTTCGATGCGCGGTGTCTGGCCACGGCCCGACAAGAATTCGAGTCGGCGTTGGGCGACGTCTTTCCGGTCGCGGATAATCTCGAGCTCGTCCAAGTTACAGTGGAGACCACCGAAGTTCGTCTCGAGTTCTCCTTCGACCTCGACGCCGTGCGGCAAGACGAGACGGACGTTTCCGGCGAGCGAGGCGAGCTCGAACTTGGCCGGACGTGCCGTCGCGAGTTCGGCGCGGATGTTCCCGTTGCCGGTCTTGAGCGACGCCTTGTCGTATTTGCCGTTCACGATGACGGCTCCGTTGCCGGTCCGGACGTGGACGAGTTCAGATTCGACCGCTTCGACCTCGACCGTTCCGTTCCCCGTGTTGAGGAGCAGCTCCGAGGCATGTACTTCATGAAGTACGACCCGGCCGTTCGCCGTCTGGATACGAACGCTCTCGACGTCGAGGCCGTCGGCACGGACCTCACCGTTGAGCGTCTGTACATGTAGGTGATCGAAATGATGATGCGGGACGTACAGTTCGACGTGCGCCCGGACGAGCTTGTCGCGGAGTGACACGACGAGACGGTCACCGATGACCGAATGCTTGACCGCTGACTGGAGCTGTTCGAGCGCCTTGTCCGCGTCCTGCTGACGGAGCGGACGTCCGGTGACAATCAGTTCACACTCGTCGTTGTCCGACGAGACGATCGTCGCCGAGGCGTTGAACAAGTCGAGCGAGATATCTTTCCCGGTGAACGGGAACGATTTCGAATACGTCACTTCCGGCCCGAAGTTCGAGCTGAACGTGAAGTCGCTGTCACGAAGTTTCGTCACGAGCCCTTCGACCGCCGACGTCAGTTTCGTCGTGAGCGACTCGACCGAGTAGGCATCGACTTTCTCCGTCTCTTGACGTTCCTCGAGCGCTTGGACGCGCTCCGGCTCCAACTTCTCGAGCCGTTCGAGCTGGGTCATGCCTTCTTCAATCGTCAACTTCCCGTCTTTCACTTGCTGGAGAATCAGTTCACGCATTTCTTGTTTCACTGTTCGTTTCCCCCTTCGATTTGGTCACACGTCAATCATGTTCCCGTTTCTCATCATTTCTATACCTTACTTCCGTTTTCCTGCTTTCGGTTTCGCTCGGGCCGCATCCCGTTCTAACACCGGCTTCAAATACTTACCGGTGTACGACGCGGCCACTTCGGCGACTTCTTCCGGCGTCCCGGTCGCGACGATCGTACCGCCGCCGTCACCGCCCTCAGGTCCGAGGTCGATCAAGTAGTCGGCCGATTTGATGACGTCGAGGTTATGCTCGATGACGAGCACCGTGTCCCCGTTCTCGACGAGGCGTTGCAACACTTTCAACAGACGAGCGATGTCGTCGACGTGAAGACCCGTCGTCGGCTCGTCCAAGATGTAGATCGTCTTCCCGGTCGAACGTTTATGGAGCTCGGAGGCGAGCTTGACGCGCTGCGCTTCCCCGCCTGACAGTTCCGTCGCCGGTTGCCCGAGTTTCATATAGCCGAGACCGACGTCATAAATCGTCTGAATCTTACGCTTGATTTTCGGAATCTTGTCAAAGAAGTCGAGCCCTTCTTCGATCGTCATATCGAGCACGTCGGCGATCGTCTTACCTTTGTACTTCACTTCGAGCGTCTCACGGTTATAGCGTTTCCCGTGACACACTTCACACGGGACGTAGACGTCCGGCAAGAAGTGCATCTCGATCTTGATGATTCCGTCCCCGCGGCACGCCTCACAGCGTCCGCCCTTGACGTTGAAACTGAAGCGCCCTTTCTTATAGCCGCGCATCTTCGCCTCGTTCGTCGACGCGAACACGTCACGGATATCATCGAATACACCGGTATATGTCGCCGGGTTCGACCGCGGCGTCCGTCCGATTGGTGACTGGTCGATATCGATGACTTTGTCGATATGGTCGAGTCCTTCAATCTTCTTATGCTTCCCTGGTTTCGCCTTGGCCCGGTTGATGTGGTGGGCGAGCGATTTATACAGAATCTCGTTGATGAGCGTCGATTTCCCGGAACCGGAGACGCCGGTGACGGCGATGAACATACCGAGCGGAATCGAGACGTCGACCCCTTTCAAGTTGTTCTCTTCCGCCTTCAAGATCTTCAAGAAACGCTCGTCCGGCACTTTCCGTTCGGCCGGGAGCGGGATGAACTTCTTACCGGACAAATATTGGCCCGTGAGCGACTTTCTGTTCTTCATGAGCTGCTTCGGCGTCCCGGCAGCGATGACTTCTCCGCCGTGTTCGCCGGCGCCCGGTCCGATGTCGATCAAGTAGTCGGCTGCCATCATCGTATCCTCATCGTGCTCGACGACGATGAGCGTGTTGCCGATGTCACGCATCTGTTTGAGCGTCGCAATCAAGCGGTCGTTGTCACGCTGATGCAATCCAATCGACGGTTCATCGAGGACGTATAGGACGCCCGTGAGCCGTGAGCCGATTTGGGTCGCGAGACGAATCCGCTGTGCTTCCCCGCCCGAGAGCGTCCCGGCCGCCCGTGACAACGTCAAGTAGTCGAGCCCGACGTTGTTCAAGAAGCTGAGCCGCTCACAAATCTCTTGCAAGATGAGACGGGCGATGGCGATATCTTTCTCGCTCAACTCTGTCATGATCGAGTCGAACAACTTGATGGCGTTGACGACGGACAGTGAGGTCACTTGCCCGATATGGTGGCCCGTGATTTTGACGGCGAGCGTCTCTTCTTTCAACCGATAACCGCTGCATGTCGGACAAGCGTGTGTCGCCATGTACGTCTCCATCTGTTCACGGATATAATCGGACGTCGTCTCTTTATAGCGGCGCTCGATGTTGCGGAGCACCCCTTCGAAGAAGATCGTGTTCGTCCGGACTTGTCCGAAATCGTTCTCGTAACGGAACAAGAACGACTCTTCGTCCGTCCCGTGCAAGACGAGGTCTTGGTCACGCTTCGACAGACGTTCGAACGGCACGTCCATGTCGATGTCAAAGTGTTTGCACATCGAGGCGAGCAGTTGCGGATAATATTGCGAGCTTGTCGGCTGCCAGGCGACGACGGCGCCTTCCTTCAGCGTCTTCGACGGGTCCGGGATAACGAGTTCCGGGTCGACATCAAGCTTCGTACCGAGCCCGTCACACGTCGGACAGGCACCGAACGGCGAGTTGAACGAGAACATACGCGGCTCGAGTTCGCCAATCGAGAAGCCACAAATCGGACAAGCGTGATGTTCGCTGAACAGGAGCTCGGTGCCGTCCATCTTGTCGATGATGGCTCGGCCGTCGGCGAGGCGAAGCGCCGTCTCAAGTGAATCAGCAAGACGGCCTTCGACGTCAGGGCGGACGACGAGGCGATCGACGACGACCTCGATGGAATGTTTCTTGTTCTTATCGAGGTCGATCTCATCGGTCAGTTCGATCGTCTCGCCGTTGACACGGACGCGGACGAACCCTTCCTTTTTGAGCGAGTCGAACACTTTGACGTGCGTCCCTTTACGGCCTGAGACAATCGGCGCCAAGATTTGCAGCCGCGTCTTCTCCGGCAGTTCCATCACTTGGTCGACCATCTGCGAGATCGTCTGGCTCGAGATTTCGATGCCGTGACGTGGACAGACCGGTTTCCCGATGCGGGCGAACAACAGGCGTAAGTAGTCATAAATTTCCGTCACCGTCCCAACGGTCGAGCGCGGGTTGCGGCTCGTCGTCTTCTGGTCGATCGAGATGGCCGGGCTGAGACCCTCGATCGTATCGACGTCCGGCTTGTCCATCTGTCCGAGGAACTGCCGGGCATAGGCCGATAAGCTCTCGACGTAGCGACGCTGTCCTTCGGCGTAAATCGTATCGAACGCAAGTGACGATTTGCCCGAGCCGGACAAGCCCGTCAAGACGACGAGCTGGTCACGCGGGATATCGATATCAATGTTTTTCAAGTTGTTGACGCGCGCCCCTTTAATGACGATCGCATTTTTCTTTTCAGCCATTTAATTCCCTACCTTCAACTCCAAGATTAAGTCACGCAATTCGGCCGCCCGTTCGAACTGGAGGTCGCGGGCCGCTTGTTTCATTTCTTCTTCTAGTTTGGCAATCGCCACCTCGCGCTCGGCCGGTTTCATCGAACTGAGCGACTCGAGCACTTCTTCCTCGGCATCGACCGTCGCGCGGATGACGCCGCGCACTTCTTTGCGGATCGTCTGCGGCGTGATGCCGTGTTCTTCATTATAGGCTTGTTGAATCGAGCGACGACGGTCGGTCTCTTCAATCGCCCGTGTCATCGAGTCGGTCATCTTATCAGCGAACAAGATGACGTGCCCGTTCGAGTTCCGAGCCGCCCGTCCAATCGTCTGAATGAGCGAGCGGTCCGAACGAAGGAATCCTTCCTTGTCGGCGTCGAGAATCGTGACAAGACTCACTTCCGGGATGTCTAGACCTTCCCGCAGCAAGTTGATCCCGACAAGGACATCATATTTTCCGAGACGGAGGTCACGGATGATCTCGATCCGCTCGAGCGTTTTGATTTCTGAGTGCATATAGTTGACCTTGATGCCCGCTTCACGCAGATAGTCCGATAAGTCCTCGGCCATCTTCTTCGTGAGCGTCGTCACGAGGACGCGTTCGTCCTGTTTGATGCGTTCGCGGATCTGGTCCATCAAGTAATCGATTTGTCCTTTGATCGGATGGATCTCGATCGTCGGGTCTAAGAGACCTGTCGGCCGGATGATTTGTTCGATCATGTCCGGTGTATGTTCAAGCTCATACGGACCCGGTGTCGCCGAGATGAAGATCGCCTGTGACAACTTCTTCTCAAACTCTTCAAACTTGAGCGGCCGGTTGTCCTTCGCCGACGGGAGGCGGAAGCCGTGATCGACGAGCACTTGTTTCCGGGCCTGGTCACCGTTGTACATCCCGCGTACTTGCGGGAGTGTCACGTGCGACTCATCGGCGACGAGTAGGAAGTCTTTCGGGAAGTAGTCGATGAGCGTGTACGGCGTCGCCCCTGCCTCGGTCAAGTTCAAATGGCGCGAATAGTTCTCGATGCCTGAACAGTAGCCCATCTCACGCATCATCTCGAGGTCATAGTTCGTCCGCTGTTCAAGCCGTTGCGCCTCGAGCAGCTTCCCTTCCTCGCGGAACTTCTCGAGCTGTTGTTCGAGCTCGGCCTCGATGTTGACGATCGCTTTTTGCAGCTTCTCGTCGCGGGTGACGAAGTGGGATGCCGGGAAGATCGAGACATGCTCGCGATCGGCGATGATCTCGCCGGTGAGCGGGTCCATCTCGCGGATCCGGTCGATCTCGTCTCCGAAAAACTCGACGCGCAAACACTGCTCGTCGCGTGACGCCGGGAAGATCTCGACGACGTCACCTCGGACACGGAACCGCCCGCGTTGGAAGTCGATATCGTTCCGCTCATATTGGATGTCGATCAACTTGCGGAGCATCTGATCACGGCCCAACTCTTTCCCGACACGGAGACTCAAGACGAGGCTGTTATATTCTTCCGGGTTACCGAGACCGTAAATACACGACACGGAGGCGACGATGATGACGTCATCGCGTTCAAACAAGGCCGACGTCGCCGAGTGACGAAGCTTATCGATCTCGTCGTTGATTGAGGCGTCTTTCTCGATGAACGTGTCCGTCGATGGGACGTACGCCTCTGGCTGATAGTAGTCGTAATAGCTGACGAAATATTCGACGGCGTTGTTCGGGAAGAATTCCTTGAACTCCGAGTAGAGCTGTCCGGCGAGCGTCTTGTTGTGGGCCAAGACGAGCGTCGGCTTCTTCACTTCTTGGATGACGTTCGATACGGTGAACGTCTTCCCGGTGCCGGTCGCCCCGAGCAACGTCTGGTACCGGTCGCCGCGATTGACGCCCTCGACGAGCTGTCGAATCGCCTCCGGTTGGTCGCCGGCCGGCTTATATTCTGATTGTAAGTCGAACGGAACGCTAATCTTATCCATATATATTCCTCGCTTTCTGTTCCTTGCATATTGACTTGATTATAGCACATACACGAACAAATATTCGCTTCTGACACGCTTCCCAAATCGCTCCGCTTTTCGTTATCATGGAGAGTGAATCTAAGTAGAAACGAGTTGGTCGTCATGTGGTCACTTCTCTTCATCCCGCTCGGTGCCATCGTCGGCGCCTTGTCCGGATTCTTCGGTATCGGCGGCGGGGTCATCATCGTCCCGGTGCTGCTCTTTAGTGGTTATTCGGCAGCAGAGGCCGTCGCCACGTCGCTCTTGTTCGTCGTCGGGACGAGCCTGTCCGGCGCGAAGAAACATACGTCGCTCGGCAACGTGTCTTGGTCGACCGGCATCACGGTCGGACTGACCGGCGCCGTCACGGCACAGCTGTCGAGCCGCCTCGTCCTCTCGATCTCGGGCACGTATGATTGGTTACTGAACTTATTTTATCTGGCTATCCTATCTTATTTTGCCGTTACGCTATTAAAGAAAACATCGAAACCGCAGAAGCCGAAAAAATCGACCGTTTTCGCGGGGATGATGATCGGAGCGATGGCCGGACTGTTGTCCGCCCTCCTCGGCATCGGCGGCGGGTTCATCATCGTCCCGCTCCTCGTCAGTTGGCTCGGCTTCACGACGCATCGCGGGGTCGGGACGAGCCTTGCTGCCGTCCTGTTCATCTCGCTCGGCGGACTCGTCGGCTATCTGCCGTCGCTATCGCTCGATTATGTGACGCCGCTTGCCCTCGTCCTCGGGGCGTTCATCGGCGCGCCGATTGGGGCATCCCTCACGGACCGTTACGACGATAAAGAGATTTCGCGACGCCTCGCTTGGCTCTACCTCGCCGTCATCGCTTCGATTCTCCTCGACCTCGGAGCCACGAGCTTTCCCCCGCTCGCGTACGTGAGTTTGATGGTCCTGCTCATCTTTCTCGTCGGGATCGGCCTCGACTTCAGACGCCGGATTACCAATCAAAACCACTTTTCATAAGAAAAGTGGCTTTTTTTGCATATTCGGTTTTGAAACGCTTTCATTTGGGGCATATAATGAAGTGGTAAGCCAAATTTAATATGGAAGGAAGGGAGTATCACATGTCAGCATTCGTCAGCGAAATTATTGGTACAATGCTACTCATCTTGCTCGGTAACGGTGTCGTCGCCGGCGTCGTCCTCCGTCATTCGAAAGCGGAGAACGCAGGTTGGGTCGTCATCACGTTCGGTTGGGGCTTCGCCGTTATGATCGGGGTATACGCAGCCGGAATCTATGGAGGGGCTCACTTGAACCCTGCCGTGACGGTCGGTCTCGCGACAGCAGGCTCATTCCCTTGGGCTGATGTGCCAGCGTATATTTTGGCACAATTCATCGGGGCGTTCATCGGGGCCGTCCTCGTGTATGTCCATTACAAGCCGCACTATGATGCGACCGACGACCCGGGCGCCAAATTGGCGACATTCTCGACCGCACCTGGGATTCGTAGCACACCGTTCAACGTGATCGGAGAAATCATCGGTACGTTCGTCCTCGTCTTCGGAATTTTATCTTTCGGGGCCAACACGTTCACGGACGGTTTGAATCCGCTTATCGTCGGTTTCCTCGTCGTCTCGATTGGTCTCTCGCTTGGTGGTACAACGGGATATGCCATCAACCCGGCGCGTGACCTCGGACCGCGGATTGCACATGCGATCCTTCCTATCAAAGGCAAAGGCACGTCGGACTGGGGCTACTCATGGATCCCGGTCGTCGGACCGATCATCGGGGCGGTCATCGCCGCATTGCTGTACGGTATTCTCGTACCATAATCTTTCTAATTTCTAAGGAGGCTCTCTCATATGGAGAAAGAAAAACGCTACATCTTAGCACTTGACCAAGGAACGACAAGCTCACGGGCGATCATCTTCGACCACGACGGAAAAATCGTCACGACCGCTCAGCGCGAGTTCAAACAATACTTCCCTAAGCCAGGCTGGGTCGAGCATAACGCCAATGAGATTTGGGGTTCTGTCCTCGCTGTCATGGCCGAGGCGTTCGGTTCGGCCGACATCGATCCAAAAGAGATCGCAGCTATCGGCATCACGAACCAACGGGAAACAGCCGTCGTCTGGGAGAAGTCGACAGGACGTCCGGTCTATAACGCCGTCGTCTGGCAATCGCGTCAAACAGCCGGTATTTGTGATGAGTTGAAGGAAGCCGGTCATGCCGACTTGTTCCGCGATAAGACAGGCCTCTTGATTGACGCCTACTTCTCAGGCACGAAAGTCAAATGGATCCTCGACAACGTCGAAGGCGCCCGTGAGAAAGCCGAAGCCGGTGACCTCCTCTTCGGAACGATCGACACTTGGCTCATCTGGAAACTGTCAGGCGGCCACGCCCACGTCACGGACTACTCGAACGCGTCACGGACGCTCATGTACAACATCTATGAGCAGAAGTGGGACGATGAGTTGCTGGAGATCTTGACGGTACCGAAGTCGATGCTCCCGGAAGTCAAACCGTCGAGTGAAGTGTACGCCAACACGATCCCGTACCACTTCTTCGGCTTCGAAGTTCCGATTGCCGGCGCGGCCGGTGACCAACAGGCAGCCCTCTTCGGTCAAGCCTGCTTCGAGTCAGGAGAAGGTAAGAACACGTACGGTACAGGTTGCTTCATGCTCATGAACACGGGCGAAGAAGCCGTCAAGTCGGACCATGGTCTGCTCACGACGATTGCATGGGGATACAACGGTAAAGTCGAATATGCGCTCGAAGGTTCAATCTTCGTCGCCGGTTCGGCCATCCAATGGCTCCGTGACGGACTCCGTATGCTCAAGTCGGCGAAAGACACGGAACAGTACGCCAACCGCGTCGAGACGACAGACGGCGTCTACGTCGTCCCAGCCTTCGTCGGACTTGGTGCCCCGTATTGGAACTCGGACGTCCGTGGTGCCATCTTCGGCCTCACGCGCGGGACGGAGAAAGAACATTTCGTCCGGGCGACGCTCGAGTCACTCGCCTATCAGACACGCGATGTCTTGACGGCGATGGAACAAGATTCTGGCATCGAGTTGAAGACGCTCCGCGTCGACGGCGGTGCGGTCAACAACAACTTCCTCATGCAGTTCCAAGCGGACATCTTGGACGTCCCGGTCGAACGACCTGAAGTGAGCGAGACGACGGCTCTTGGTGCCGCCTATCTCGCCGGTCTCGCCGTCGGGTTCTGGAAAGACCAAGCAGAGATCAAACAACAGTGGAAACTTGACCATCAATTCGAACCGAAGATGGACGACGCACACCGCGAAAATCTGTATAAAGGCTGGCAACACGCAGTCGAAGCGACAATGGGCTTCAAACCATCAAAACTTGAACTTTAATTGAACGCACGAAAGGGAGCATCCGCCAAGGATGCTCCCTTTTATAGTTTCCGTAACCGCAAACGTGGGCTCGCCGGTTCGGCGACGAACAAGATGCCGAGCTCGTGCGGGTCGGTCTCATACATCGCCCGTTGCACGAAACGGATGTCCCCGTTCAAGTTGAGCACCTCGAGCTTGATGTACGGTTTATGCAACTGGAGCGCCTCATAGAAGCTGCTCCCGCCCGTGATGACGGTTCCGTTCACTTTGTAGATCGATTCGCCCGGGATGAGCTGCATCGCCTCGCCCGGTGAGCCCGGGAGCGTGTCGATGATGACCGCTCCTCGGTTGCCGTTGATGAACACCGGCGTCGTCCCTCGATTCTCTCGCTTGATGAGTTGTAGCGCCAACTCATACAACACGAACAGACCGAGCAAGATGTAGGCCGCGTACGGGACGTCGATGGCGTAGGAAGCCCCGACCAAACCGATGGCGATGAGCGCGAGCAGGCCTCGATACAGGCTCAAGCGGCCGAGGAGCGTCCCTGGGAGTGCTCCCGTCGACAGCAGGCTCACCCCGATTGGGATCGGCAAGATGATCGGCACTGGGCCGTCGAGACCGAAGGACGGGGGTAGGAAGACGACAAGCGGGAAGAACCAGAGCCGTTTGACGACGTGGCCGCCGATGAATTGGCCCCGTTTGGACAAGATGAGCGTCGGTGACGTCTCGACCGGACCGTTCCACCGTAAGAGGATCGCTTCCGCGAGCGTCACGACACCGAATACGAGCGCATACACCGGCCAGTCGACCTCGGCCAATCGATCCATCCACCCTGTCAGTCCGCCATACTCGATGACGTCACGAAGCGCGACTGCCGTCAGCATGATCAAAAACGGGAACGCCGGGCTACTGAAACGCGGGTGCATCGTCAAGACGATGAGCGCGTACAGCACGCTGAACGTCACGACCCATTCCCAGTTGACGGTCGTCTCGAGCAGAATCAGCGCCGCCGAACCGATGACGGCAAGGAGCAGGCTCGGCCATAGAAAATGGCGCCAGTCCGATTTCGGCGAACGCCGACGCGAGCGGAACATGCCCCGCTCCCGTTTGATGCGCGTCATGGATATGTAAGCGAGGGCGACGAGCGTCGCCCAGAGTAGCGGACTACCGATCAAGGTCAACAAAGCAGTAAAACTCATTCGTAGAACGTCCACACTTGTCCAATCCTTTCCCTAATCCTTATTTTGCAGCTTCTTCGAGCGCGCGATTCAATTGGGCATCGTTCGCCTCATCTTGAATCTCCTCGAGCAAGCGTGACTCGAGCGCCGACGCCGTCGCTTCATTGACGATCCCGTCTTCCGACAAGTTGTTGTCGGCTTGGAAGGCACTGACGGCACGGCCCATCGTATCACCGAAATAGCCCGGCTGTCCGCCCGGCTCATAGCCGATGCCCGTCAACACGGTATGCAAGTTCGAGATCGCTTCCCCGTAGTCCCCGACTTTGAGCGTATCCGCGTCGGCGAGGATGCGGGTGACATTGAAGTAATCCGGTTGATCGACCTCGACGTCCGGTTCGATGCCTTTCTCGTTGATCCAGTTCCCGTCCGGTGTGAGCCATTTACTCGTCGTCAGCTTCAAGTTGCTGCCGTCCTCTAAATCGAACGCCGTCTGGACGACGCCTTTCCCGAACGTCTTGTTGCCGATGATCGTGGCCCCGGCACCTTCTTTGAGGGCTCCGGCCAGAATTTCAGACGCCGATGCCGACCCTTCGTCCGTCAAGACGAACAAGTCGTACGGCTTCGCTTCCCGGGCACGGCCGCTCTGCGACTCGCGGTCCCCGTCCGCATTCTCGATTTGGACGACCGGTTTGTTCGTCGGGACGAATCCTTCGGTCATCTCGATGACGGCAGGGAGCAATCCACCCGGATTGCCTCGTACGTCGATGATCAGGCTATCGATCCCTTCCGATTCAAGCGCCTCGAGCTGCTCTAAAAATTCGTCCGCCGTCGGCTCGGAGAATTGGGTCACCTCGATATAACCAACCTTTTTTCCGTCCTGTTCTTTCACTTCCGAGTAGACGGTCTCGATTGGAATCGTATCGCGTGTGATCTCGTAGTCGGCCTCTTGGCCGCCGCGCTGAATCGTCAGCGTAACGACCGTCCCTTTCTCGCCCCGGATGAGTTGAACCGCCTCTTCGACGGCCATCCCTTCAATCGATTCCCCGTCGACCGCTGTGATGACATCACCGGACCGAAGACCTGCCGCTTCGGCTGGTGCGCCTTTGATTGGAGCGACGATTAAGATGTCTTCTCCTTTCTTCTCCAAAGTCGCGCCGATTCCTTCAAAGCTCGACTCGATTGAGTCGGTGAACTGTGACGTCTCTTCGGCATCGAGGAAGTCCGAGTACGGGTCGTCGAGCGCTGCCGTCATCCCGTCGAGGGCACCGGTCAATAAATCCTCTTCCGAAATATCCTTCAATGAATGCGTCTCGATCAATTGCCGGACTTGGTCGACCTTGTCCCAGCCTTCTGCCTTCGGTTGAATCGGCAGCGCCGTATCCGTAAACGCCATCGTCGCGAGCCCTGCACCGGCCCCGGCGACGAACGTAGCGCCGGCTAGTAATCCTGCGGTTGTATTTTTCACGGGTGATTCCCTCTTTTCTCTTTGTCAGTCTTTCATTCAGTATAGCAAAAAGTTCAGAAAAACGGACGCGTTCCACAAATTTGGAACACGTCCGTCTCATCAGTAACCGATATAAGGACCCGGGTCGACCGCATTCGGTTGCCCTGGCGCCCATTGTCCGCGATGTAATTCGAAGTGGAGATGCGGTCCCGTCGACCAGCCCGTGTTGCCGAGCGTACCGACGGTCTGGCCAGCGGACACCGTTTGCCCAGACGAGACCGTGATCGAGTCGAGATGGGCATATACGGTCGTCCAGACGGCCCCACCGACGATGTGGGAGACGAAGACGACGTTGCCGTATCCTGTCGCCGGCGCCGCCTTGATGACGATGCCTGGTGCCGCCGCGACGATCGGGGTCCCGGTCGCATTGACGAGATCGATGCCGCGATGCGACTCCGCCACGCCTGTCAATGGGTTTTGGCGAGGACCGAACGGGCTCGACACGTAACCGGACACCGGACGGACGAACGAGGTCGCCGGCCCCGACACGTTCGTCGGGGCTTCCGCAGGCGGTGGGGGCGTCGGTGCTGGTGAGGCCGTGGCCTTCTCGTCCGACTGTCCTTTCGCTTCCGCTGCAGCTGCGGCTTTGGCCTCGGCCTGTGCTTTCGCCTCGGCTTCCGCCTTCGCCCGTGCTTCCGCTTCGGCTCGGGCCTGCGCTTCGGCCGCTTCTCGTTCCGCCGTGGCGATCGCTTCGAGCTGTCCGGCGATGATGCGGCTCTGTTCGTTCATGAGCGCCTGCTCTTCGGCACGGCTCATTTTTTCAAGTTCGAGCAGTTCGACCTGTTCGTTCAGCTCCGACAACAAGTCGCGCTTCTGTTCGGCGGCGACGTCGAGCGCTTGTTTCGTCACGACGAGCTCACGTTCTTTTTGTTTCAAGAATGACAGCTGCGTCCGTTGCCGTGCCTCGAGCGTTTCGAGCCGCTCGACTTCATTCATGTAGGTATGTATGAGGTCCCGGTCCTGCTCCGCGATCGTCTGCGCGGTCAACAGCCGCGTCACGAAGTCTCCGAACGAGCGGGACTCAAAGACGACTTGGAGATAGGACCGGTCCTCGTGTACTTGAAGCACACGAAGACGCTCACTAAGGAGCGCCTTCTGGCTTTCGAGGTACTGCCCATGGGCAGCGAGTTGATCACGGGTTTCCTCGAGCTCGGTGCGCGCCGCGTCCGCTTCTTCCTGCTGGACGGCGATCTGTTCACTTAATCCCTCGAGACGTTCATTGACGGCGCGAATCTCTGTCGCTACCGCGTCGCGTTCCGCCTCGGTGATGTCGAGCTCGGCGTCCGTCTCGTCTTGCGCTTTCTTGGACTCCTCCAATTGATTGGATAGACGATCTTGTCGTGCTTTCAGCGTGTCTTTCTCCGTCGCCATGACCGGCGAGGCAAGTAGCGTCAAACTTAATCCAAGCGCAAGCGAACGTTTCATCCGCCAACTCCTCCTCATATTTAAATTAGATTAGACTTTCAAGAACCGACCGAGTGATGTTGTCGAGCCCCAGATCCCGATGAAAGCACCGAGCGCCAAGAGGACGAGCGACACTTGTGTCGTCAGTACCGATGGATCAATCAATTTAAATATATCACTATTCAGTTGATCTAGCGATGGTTGTAAAGCACTATATGCGACGTCATAACCGAAGTAGATGACGGCGATCGGGATGAGCGCGCCGAGCACACCGAGGAGAAGTCCTTCGATGAAGAACGGCCAGCGAATGAAGCTGTTTTTCGCCCCGACGAGGCGCATGATCTCAATCTCGCGACGGCGTGAGAAGATCGTCATCTTGATCGTGTTCGAGATGAGGAACATCGCCATGAGTGTGAGACCGACGATCAACACGAGTCCACCGATGCGAATCCCGTTGAAGAAAGCGAACATCTTGTCGATATAGTCCTGTCCGTATGTGACCTTATCGACGTTGTCGAGTGATTGCACGGCGTCGGCGACCGTCTCCGTCTCGAGCGGGTCTGATGCCTTGACGATATAGCGGTCATGGAGCGGGTTGTCTTTCTCGACCGTTCCATAGGCGTTGGCGTCTTCCCCGAGCTGGTTACGGAAGTTCTCCAGTTCATCCTCTTTCGAGCTGAACGTGACCGATGCGACGCCTGGAATCTGCTCTATATTCTCGCCGAGCTTCTCGACGTTCGCTTCCTCCGCGGTCCGGGTGACGAATACTTGGATCTCGACGTCGTTCTCGACGTTCTCCGAGATCTCATTGACGTTGAACATGACGAGGGCGAACACCCCGACGAGTAACAAGGTGATGGTGACGGCACTGACAGCCGCAAACGTCATCCACCCGTTGCGAAGTGTTCCCTTGAACCCTTCGCGCAGATGACGGATTCCACTTTTAAATATCATAGCCATATGCTCCTTTCTCTTCATCGCGGACGACTTTTCCGTTCTCGATCGCGATGACGCGATGACGGATCTTGTCGACGATATCACGGTTGTGCGTCGCCATGACGATCGTGGCCCCGCGACGGTGAATCTCTTCAAATACTTCCATGATGCCCCAAGCCGTGTCCGGGTCTAAGTTACCGGTCGGCTCGTCGGCGATGATGAGCTTAGGCTTATTGACGATGGCACGGGCGATCGACACACGTTGCTGCTCCCCACCCGACAGTTCGTCCGGATAGTTGCGCGCCTTGTGCTTCAGGCCGACGAGGTTCAACACGTCCATGACCTGTTTGCGCATCGTGCCCGTGTCGGCTTGAACGACCTCGAGTGCGAACGCGACGTTCTCATATACCGTCAAAGACGGCAACAACTTGTAGTCTTGGAAGATGACGCCGAGTTGACGGCGCAGTTTTGGGACGTGGCGGTTTTTCAGTTTGCCGACGTCGATCCCGTCAATCATGAGCTGACCACTCGACGGTTTCTCCTCCCGATAAATCATTTTCATGAACGTCGATTTCCCGGCGCCGGATGGTCCGACGACGTATAAAAATTCGCCGTCTTCGATCTTCAAATCGAGGTCGTCGACTGCGACGACGCCGTTCGGATATACTTTGCTGACTTTTTGCATCGATATCATAACGTATTCCCCTACCCTTTTTATATATTTTCCATGCATCTATGACGAATTCTGAATTGGTTTCATCGAATTGATTCGTTAAGTGAATATTTTCGCCTAGCCTCTGTTCTACACGATAAGCACTCGTCCTGTCAAGGGACCCTGTTCGTGCCCACCTATCCAAAAAAGGCGACAGGCGATATTCTTCAAGCGCCTACAATTATAGCAATCGGACTTTTAAATAACCATTACAGGAATGTTTCAGTTGGATGGAGTTCGGTGTGAAATTGTCGAAATGAAGATGGGCTTCACGAGATCGACACAGACGGTGAAACGCACATTCAAAAAGGCACTCGCGTCCGCGAGTGCCTGAGTCAAACCACGAGTGTCTCCCGTGCCCTGATTATTTTTTCTCAGCGAGCCAAGCCGCGACCGCTGTGATTTCTTCGTCTCCCTCGATCACGTTCGCAGGCATGGCGCCTTTCCCGTTTTTGATAATTTCTTCGATTTCACTAGCCGACAGACGTGAACCGACGTCCGAAAGTTTCGGACCGCTCATGCCTTCTAAGTTCGCGCCGTGGCACGCCGCACAGTTTTGGGCGTAGACCGCTTCCGCGTCGACCGACGCCGTGTTCGCGCCGTCCCCGTTGCTCGTCGACTCTTCTTCATCGCCACCGCCGCACGCACCGAGCGTGAGCATGGCGCCAAGTCCGATCGCCATCATCCATTTCTTCATAATCAGGTTCCCCTCCTATGTCGTAGAAATAACCTACTTTTACCATTATAGCCGTTATGAACCGCTTTCTAACCTAACTCACGAAAAATACACAAAGATTCCACAACTTACGGCACGTTGATATAGCGTTTGTCCGACGTGAATCCTTGCCCCATCACCTCGTGCGCCTCGCTGAAGATGAGGAACGCATCGGGATCGATGCGGCGGATGATCTCTTTCAGACGACTCACCTCGTTTTGGCGGACGACGACGAGAAGCATTGGCCGTTCGAGACGCGAGTACGCCCCGATCGCTTGGATCTCCGTCGCGCCCCGGTCGAGCTCATCGAAGACGGCGCGCGTGATGACGTCCCGCTTCTCCGAGATGACGTATGCCATCTTGTCCTGCGTGAAGCCGAGCTGGACGAAGTCGATCATCTTGATCGTGATGAACAGCGCGATGAGTGCGTATAGTCCCGTCGTGAACGAGAACGTGACCGCAGCGACGAGGACGACCGCCCCATCGAGGATGGCGATACAGAGATAGAGCGGGATGTGGGTGAACTTATGTAGGATCTGCGCGAGCAAATCCATTCCCCCGGTCGATGCCCGTCCCCGGAAGATGAGCCCAAGACCGATCCCGACGCCGGCCCCGCCGAAGATGGCCGCGAGCAACGTGTCATTGACGGCCGCTCCCGCGTCGATCGCTTCATAAAACAAGATCACGCCCGGCAAAAAGATTGACCCGACGAGCGACTTGACGCCGAAGCCGAGCCCGAGGATCATCCAGCCGACGAGGAGGAGCAACACGTTCGACACGAGCTGGAACGCCCCTGGCGAGATGTTGAACAGCTCGTACGTGATGATCGAGATCCCGCTGACGCCGCCCGAGGCGAGGTTGTTCGGCAATAGAAACAAGCTGAACGCCGAGGCGACGAAGACAGACCCGGTCAGTAAATAAATGTAGTCTTTGACGATTTGCTTCATTAAAGGTTTTCTCCTCTACATACAACGTGGCCCAAAGACGTCAGTCCTTGAGCCACTTGCATCACATATTTGTCTTGCGGAGGTAAGCGTCGATAAAGCCCATGATGTCCCCATCCATGACGCCGCCCGTGTTCCCGACCTCATAGCTCGTGCGGTGGTCTTTGACCATTGCGTACGGGTGGAAGACGTACGAGCGGATTTGGCTGCCCCAGCCGATGTCTGTTTTCTCGCCGCGGATCTCATCGAGCTTGCGTTGCTGCTCGTCGAGTTCGCGTTGATACAGTTTCGCTTTGAGCATCTTCATCGCCGCTTCGCGGTTCTTGATTTGCGAACGTTCAGCCTGACACGAGACGACGACACCCGTCGGCACGTGCGTGATCCGGACGGCCGAATCGGTCGTGTTGATGTGCTGACCGCCGGCACCCGACGCGCGGTACGTGTCGATGCGGAGGTCTTCTGTCTTCACTTCGATCTCAATGTCGTCATTGAACTCCGGCATGACATCGCACGAGACGAACGATGTATGACGGCGGCCTGACGAGTCGAACGGCGAGATGCGGACCAATCGGTGAATCCCTTTCTCCGCTTTCAAATAGCCGTAGGCGTTATGCCCGACGATACGGAGCGTGACCGACTTGACGCCGGCCTCTTCGCCCGCAAGGTAGTCGACCGTCTCGACTTTCCAGCCTTGCTTGTCAGCGAAACGTTGATACATGCGCAGAAGCATCGACGCCCAGTCTTGCGACTCGGTACCGCCCGCCCCCGGGTGCAACTCGAGGATGGCGTTGTTGGCGTCATACGGTCCGTTCAAGAGGATCTCGAGTTCGAACGCGTCGAAGTCGGCTTTGAGCGCCGTCACCATTTCCGCGAGTTCTTCTTGCATCTCGGCGTCCGGCTCTTCTTTGATGAGTTCAAGCGTGACTTCGCCGTCCTCATGGCCGTCCGCAAGCTGTTGATACTTGTCGACCATCGCTTTGAGCGCGTTCGACTCGTCGATGACTTTTTGCGCCTTCTCTTGGCTGTCCCAGAAGTCCGGGTACGTCATCTCGTTCTCAAGCTCGGCGATGCGGGCCTGCTTCTCTGTCAGGTTGAGCGATTGGCGATAATTCTCGAGGCGTTTCGCCATCGCCTCGAGTTCGTTACGAATATCTGAAATTTCCATAGTGTAGGTCACCTTTCCGTAGGAAAGAGGCGAGCGGGCTCGCCTCTTTCAAAATTAAGCCTGTTGTTTGCCGTGGCAGTTTTTGAACTTCTTGCCTGAACCACACCAGCACGGGTCGTTGCGCCCGAGCCGTTGGTCTTCAGAGCGACGGACCGGCTTTTTCTTCACCGGCGTGTCGTCCTTGCCAGACACCGCCACTTCCTCCTCGACGACTTTCTCGCGTCGGAGGTTGTCGCCGACTTCGGCACGGAGCACGAAGCCGGTCACTTCTTCGGAGATGGCCACATTCATCGCATCGAACATGTTGATCCCTTCCGCCTGATACTCACGGAGCGGGTCATTCTGCCCGTAAGCGCGCAAGTGAATCCCTTGACGAAGCTGGTCCATATGGTCGATGTGCGCCATCCAGTGCGAATCGACGGCACGGAGAACGATGATCTTCTCGAACTCGTTGAAGCGTTCCGGTGGCGCGAGTTGGCGTTTCGCCTCATACTGCGCGTTCGTACGTTCAGCGAGGAGCTCGATGATTTCTTCGCGCTCTTTGCCGAAGAAGTCCTTGCCTTCGACCGGTTGCTCGAGGGCGAGCGTCTGGTTGGCCCAGTGCGCGAGTTCCTCGATGTTCCACTCTTCCGGCACGAGTTCGAGCGGCGTATATTGCGCCACGCCCGTCTCGACCGTCTCTTGAATCATCGAACGGACGATGTCCGTGACCGATTCGTTCTCGAGGATGCTGGCCCGGTCTTTGTACATGACTTTCCGTTGGTCGGCCATGACGTTATCGTAGCCGAGGAGCTGTTTCCGTGCGTCGTAGTTGTTGCCTTCGACACGTTTTTGGGCCGACTCGACCGCTTTCGAGACCATGCGGCTCTCGATCGGTTGCGTGTCGTCCATGCCGAGGCGCTCCATCATGCTCTGGAGGCTGTCGGTACCGAAGCGGCGCATAAGCTCGTCTTCGAGTGACAAGTAGAACTGGGATTTACCCGGGTCCCCTTGTCGTCCGGCCCGTCCACGGAGCTGGTTGTCGATCCGGCGCGATTCGTGGCGCTCGGTCCCGACGATGTATAATCCGCCGAGCTCGATGACGCCTTCGCCGAGCTTGATGTCGGTACCGCGTCCGGCCATGTTCGTCGCGATCGTGACCGAACCTTTTTGTCCGGCGTTCTCGACGATTTCGGCCTCACGGGCGTGGTTCTTCGCGTTCAACACTTCGTGTTTGACCTTCTTCTTCGAGAGGAGCTTGCTCAAATACTCCGACGTCTCGACGGCGACCGTCCCGACGAGGACCGGTTGTCCCGTCGCGTGGGCTGCCATGATTTCGTCGACGACGGCTTTGAACTTGCCTTCCATCGATTTGAAGATGAGGTCCGAACGGTCTTCCCGAAGGATCGGTTTGTTCGTCGGGATCGTCACGACCTGCATATTGTAGATGTTACGGAACTCTTCTTCCTCCGTCTTCGCCGTCCCGGTCATCCCGGCCAGCTTCTCATACATACGGAAGTAGTTCTGGTACGTGATCGTCGCGAGCGTCATCGATTCGCGTTGAATCTCGACGCCTTCTTTCGCCTCGATCGCCTGGTGCAACCCTTCCGAGTAGCGGCGTCCGTCCATGACCCGACCCGTGAACTGGTCGATGATCATGACTTGGCCGTCGCGGACCATATAGTCGACGTCATGATGCATGACGGCGTTGGCACGAAGGGCGAGTCCGACGTGGTGGTTGACCGAGACGTGCTCGATCGCGAACAAGTTGTCGATGCCGAAGAACTTCTCGGCGAGGTCGACCCCTTTGTCCGTCAAGAGGACCGATTTCGTCTTCACGTCGACCGTGTAGTCGTCCTCGATCTTGAGCGTCCGCACGAACGCGTCGGCCCGTGTATAGAGTTCTGTCGATTTTTGAGCCGATCCCGAGATGATGAGCGGGGTCCGCGCCTCATCGACGAGAATCGAGTCGACTTCATCGACGATCGTGAAGTAGAGCTCGCGTTGGACACGGTCTTCTTTATAAAGGACCATGTTGTCACGCAAATAATCGAAACCGAGCTCGTTGTTCGTCGAGTACGTGATGTCACAGTTGTATGCCGCCTGCTTCTCGACGCGGTCCATGTTCGACACGTTGAGGCCGACCGAGAGACCGAGCGCGAAGTAGAGCGGTTCCATGAGTTCTTTGTCACGGCGGGCCAAGTATTCGTTGACCGTCACGACGTGGACGCCGCGTCCCGTGAGCGCGTTCAAGTACACCGGGAGGGTCGCGACGAGCGTCTTCCCTTCCCCGGTCTTCATCTCGGCGATGTCGCCGTTATGGAGCACGTAGCCCCCGATGAGCTGGACACGGTAGTGGCGCATGCCGAGCACGCGCTCGGACGCCTCGCGGCAGACCGCGAACGCTTCTGGCAAAATATCGTCAAGCGTCTCGCCCTTGTCCAAACGCTCCCGGAACTCAACCGACTTCGCCTGAAGTGCTTCGTCAGACAATGCCTTGATCGGTTCGGCGAACGACTCGACGAGGTCGGCCGCTTTTTCTGCTTTTTTCAATACTCGTTTCTGTGGAGCAAATAAATCTTTCAAAAAGTTCGCCATACGCTTTATCTCCTCTGCATTCACTGAAAAAATGCATGTTTTTTCCCTAATGTACAGTTTAACCGAAGTGACCCTTGCTTTCAAGGAAAGGCAAAAGGAAACGGCCCTCCGAGTCGGAGGGCCGTGTGGTTTCAAGGTTGAATTATTCAGGTTCGATCAAGCCGTATTTGCCGTCTTTACGACGGTAGACGACGTTCGTGTTGCCCGTCTCTGCGTCTGAGAAGACGAAGAAGCTGTGACCGAGCATGTCCATCTGAAGAATCGCTTCTTCCGTGTCCATCGGTTTGAGCGTGAAACGCTTCGTCCGCACGAGTTCGAGTTCTGCCTCGTCCTCGTCATAGACGACCACGTCTTCGGGACCTTCGAGTGATTTGAAGTACTCGCCGATACCGCCATCTTTGGCACGCGATTTACGGTTGAGTTTCGTTTTGTGTTTACGGATTTGACGTTCCAATTTGTCGACGACGAGGTCGATTGCCGCGTACATGTCGAGGTTGGTCTCCTCAGCACGGAGCAACAAGTTCGGCATCGGGATCGTCACTTCCACTTTTTGTTTCTCATTGTACACTTTCAAGTTGACGTAAGCCGTCTGTGCATCCGTAGGAGTTGTGAAATACCGAGTCAATTTGTCCAGCTTTTTCTCGACATAGTCTTGGATGGCTGGTGTGACTTCAATGTTTTCGCCGCGAATGTTATAAATCATCTGAACTCCTCCTTAAAATAACCGCTTGACCCAATGATTCGTCAGATTGGACCGAATCTCCTGCTTCATTTCTTAAATCTTAAAAAGAAAGTGGAACCAGGTGGCTCATTTATAGTATACCCCGAATCCGAATCGTTTGAAAACGTTATCATCATAAAATAATGACAATTTTGTTCCGACAGGTCCGTCTTCTAGATGAATCGGTAGTATAGAAACAAACTACCCGTTCTGTCCGTTCTTAAACGCGATTTTGATTGGGAAGGACATTATGTGAGAAAAACAAAAAAGTCGGCCCCGTTAGGAGCCGACTCGTGGTTCGAAATTATAATTTTGTAACGTTAGCCGCTTGTGGGCCACGCTCGCCATCAACGATTTCAAACTCTACCTCTTGACCTTCGTCAAGTGATTTGTAGCCGTCAGTTTGGATTGCTGAGAAGTGTACGAATACGTCTTTGCCGCCTTCTACTTCGATGAATCCAAAACCTTTTTCTGAGTTAAACCATTTTACTTTACCTACCATGTGTAAATCCATTCCTTTCACCATTGAAGAATACAGAGGCTTTCCCTCTATCGGTAATCTTACCACCTTCTTGCAGGCGTGACAAACACTTTCTCAAATTTTTGCAAACGAATTCGCGTTTGGCTTACATTGGAATTATATTTCCCTACTTTTCATATCGTCTTATTGAATTTACATATTTTGTGATATATCATGGAAGGGATGATTTAGGTTTGTGTTCCATCTGTTATGGCCGAGCCTGAAAATCCAATACGAAAAGGACGGTGCAGCTGTATGCGCCCCTACCATTCCGAGGAGAAATACCGTATCACGAAACGGACGGTGGCGATTTTGCCATGTCGAGACATGACGATGCAATCGCGGATCATTCTCGAGGACGGATCTGAGATCATGACGCCGCTCCGGCCCTACCAGCTGTTGCAGCTCTCGTGCCGCCAGTACAGCAGTTCGATCGAGGAACGCATCTTCGTTGCCAAGCGCGTCGCCGGTGTCAAAGGCAAAGTGCCTGTCGTCATCGAACCGACGTCCGGGCTCGTCTTCTTCCCGACGAAGTCCCCGAAGCGCCCTGATTGCGAATGGTACGCCTGGTCCCACATCCGTGACATCTCGAGTGACTCGCTAGAGCCGAACGGCTCGGTCGTCACCCAGGACGGTCACCGGATTCAAACGAATGCGACCGCGTACGTCCTCCGCAACCAGCTGAAAGCGACGGGCGAACTCGTCGCCCGGTTTCAACAATTGAACCAGAACGCCTTGCTCGAATCCTGACCCTTCCGTCGTCCGACGGGAGGTTTTTTTCTGTCGGTTTCGCTTCACTTTTTGAAAAAGAGGTCGATATATTGGTCGAGGTGACAACTATGCAAATCCAATCCCCTTTGACCGCGGCCGTCGCGGTCACGGCCGGTATCCAAACGAACCGGGTCTATAAGACCGAACTCGTCAAACAGACCGGACCCGACTCCGGCATCGTTAAAATCAACGGCGAGCACGTCGAGGTCACGTTCGAAGGCGGGCTCCCAAAGACGAATCCGTTCCAATTGACGCTCGCCGAACAAGACGGCCAGCTAATCGGGACGATCGTCGTCAAGCCTGAGCCGGAGACGCCGGACACTTCGAGCGGCCAACCGGTGAAACTCGATACAAAAATCCAAGCGTTGCTCGCGTCGCTACCGCCCGAGGTGCGGAGCGCCGTCAGCCGTTTGCTCCAATCGGGACGGTTGCCGATGAACGAGGACACGGTGCGTCTGCTCGAAACCGTCTTTAAAGGTGACCTGCGCGATGCGGTCCTTTGGCTAAAGACAATCGAGGCGCCCACGCTCCCGCGTGACGTCGCCCGCGACATCGCCGTCGCGTCATTAGATGAAGCGAGACAACTGGTGACTCGTCCGGCACCCGACGCCCCCTACCCTCAGAAAGAACGTTTCATCGAGCACGTCAACTTGTCGCGTCCCGTCAGCGAACGTTTGACGCCGACACCGGAGACGGTCGACCGACTCATCAACGAATTACCCGAGCCACGCCCGACGCGAATCGAGCCGCGCGAGGCGTTACCGCCCGTTCTCGGCCGACCGGTGCTCGTCAAAGAAGTGACGACACATCTCGCGACCGTGACGAACACGTTCCAAAACGAGCAAGTGACGGTGACGAAACAGCTCGGCCAAGTCGCCGCCCTCGTCGAGACGAACCCGCATCAGGCGCGCCCCGCGCTCGAGACGGTGTCGACCCGGCTGACGCAACTCATCCAAAAGACGGACGCCCTGCTACATACGAGCGCGACCCAAGAGAAGGCGCTCGTCGCGATGACGGCGAAGCTCGACGTCGCCCTCGGGTTGCTGTCGACGAAACCGGCCGAGAGTGCCGCGCTCATCAAAGAAGTGCGCGCCAGCTTGAACGAGTTCCGCTACGTGCCGAACCATGTCCGGCTCGAATACATCCCGCACCAGGCGACCCGCGCCGGCGAACTGCCGCGCGTCACACCGTTCAAGGTCGACCCGAACCTATCCGGCCGCGTCATCCAAGAGACGGCGCAGCGCGTTCAGGCCTCGACGCTGTCGCTAAAGACCGATGCGGCGACACCTGAAGCGCAGCGGCTCGCCTCGTTCTTCCAAGTCCAACAGACGTTGAACCGGCTCGACGGTGGACAGCTCCAGCAGCTCATCCTCGCCTTGCCGGCGAAAGTCCAAGAGATCGACACCGGTATCCACGTCCATATCCAAAACCGGGAGGCCGGGGACGTCGTCGACTGGGAGAACAGCGTGCTCTATATCCGGCTCGAGACGCCGCGGCTCGGCGAGATTGGCGTCAAGCTCGAAGCGATTGACCGGAATCTCCGGCTCACGCTTGAACACGATGACCCGACCGTCGAGGCACTCGCGCGTCCCCTGCTCGGCAAGATCGAGACGACGCTCGAGGCGATCGGCTACAAGAGCGTGACGACCCAGTTCCGCCCGCTTACGAAGTCCGACCGACCGGAGACCGAGCGTCCGACACTCGAGACGACCGGCTATGATTTCCGCATCTAGGAGGCTGTTATGTATCAACGCATGGATTTGACGAAACGCAAGACGGCCGCCGTCGTCCGCTATGACGAGACGATTGACCGTGCCCCGGTCATCGTCGCCCGCGGGACTGGTGCCGTCGCCGATAAAATCTTAGATGAGGCGAGAGCGCGCGGCGTCGCCATCGAGCATGACCATTCGCTCCTTGGCCACCTGCTCGACCTCGACCTCGGGGACGCGATCCCGCCCCAACTGTATGACGTCATGGCCGAAGTGCTATTACTGATCGAAGAACTCGACACCATCAAAGGAGACCCATCATGAACCCGAACCGATTATACGAAATGAGCCCGGAAGAGCTGACGCAAGCGATGCTCCACGCGCTCGTCTATCACTATGAACAAGCTAGGACGGCGACGATCGCCGAACGCAACCGTCATTTACGTCAAGCCCGCGAGCTGCTCGCGAAGCTCCATCAAGGACTCCACGACGGAGGCGGCATCATCTCGGCCCAACTCGACGAGCTTTACCTCTATATGGCGAAATCGAGCCTCGAGGCGTTGATTGAACAAGACATGGACAAAATCGAGGAGCTCCACGGTCTCGCGACCGAGCTCGACCAGACATGGGGCGAGGCGATCGAGAATGCCCGTCTGAAACCCGTACCGGCAGGAGGAAACCGCTATGAAAATTACCAATAACGTCCAGGCACTGAAAGCCTACTCGTCGCTCACGGTCAACCAGGCGACGATGAAAAAGACGATGGACCGACTCTCGAGCGGTGTCCGCATCAACAAGGCGTCCGACGATGCGGCCGGGCTCGCCATCTCCGAGAAGATGCGCATCCGCCTCGACTCGTTGTCGATGGCCGAGCGCAACACGCTCGACGGGATCTCGCTCACCCAGACGCTCGAAGGTGGGATGAGCGAGACGCACGCCCTCCTGCAACGGATGCGCGAACTGTCGGTCCAAGCGTCGAACGGGACGCTCAGCGGTGATGACGCGAAGGCGATTCAAGACGAGATTGCGGCGCTCACGGCTGAAGTGACCCGGATCGCCGAGACGACCGAGTTCAACTCGAAGAAGATCATGAACGGTGACTTTATCGCCGGCAATGAGACGCTCTTCTTCCAACTCGGGGCCGGCAGCGGTGAAGGCGTCGTCTTGAACGTCGACGACATGCGTGCTGACGCACTCGGGATTGACGGCTTGGATGTGACGACACAAGGTGGCGCCAATGACGCCATCGCCAAGTTCGACGCCGCCATCCAAAAGGTCTCGCTCGAACGCTCGAAGCTCGGTGCCATCCAGAACCGTTTGGAAGCGAACGTAAGCGTCGTCACGATCGGGTCCGAGAACTTGACGGCGTCCGAGTCACGCATCCGCGACGCCGACATGGCGCGCGAGATGATGGACTTCGCCCGTCTCAACATTTTGAACCAGTCCGGCATGGCGATGATCGCCCAGTCGAACGCGTTGCCGCAAGGCGTGCTACAATTGTTGAACTAACTTAAGGAAGGACGGATCCTATGGACATTCGTCGCATCATGGAGACACAGTCGCTTCACGGCGCCGGTAAGGCGAAACGCCCCGAGGCTGAGCCTGGCGTCTCGTTCCAGAACGTCATCGGTCAAAAACGGGAGGACCGCGAGCACGAGCGCTTCCAACGCCAAATCGCGGCCATTCACGAGAAAGGCGAACTCCTCGCCGAAAGCCAGACGGTCGAGTCGCTCGCCGAATATAAACAGCTCATCAAAGACTTTATGAAGGACGCCGTTGACGCGGCACTCCGCCTCGAGGACAAACGCGGCTTCAACCGCCGTGGCCGCGCCAAGATTTATAAGATCGTCGAACAGGTCGACCAGAAGCTGCTCGCGCTGACGGACCAGGTCATCTCGGGCGAGACGTCACGTCTCTCGCTCCTCGATCAAGTCGGTGAGATTCGCGGCCTGCTCGTCAACGTATACGTGTGAGGTGAAGTAATGGCAGAACATATCTTTTCGAAAAAAGTGAAATGTCCGTATTGTTTGAAACAGAGCGAGACGCCGCGCGTGCTGTCACGCCACATCCGGCCGCAGGACGTCGCGAAGGACGGATATACGACGTACGACGGCCCGAACCCATACTTTTATGAGCCGACCGTCTGCAGTCACTGTCACCTCGTCTTTCACGACTCGTTCGACAAGGTGAGAAAGACGCATCGTGAGGCGCTCGAGACGGGCTACTTCGACCGCGTCAACGCCGAGGCGCTCAACGGTGACCGTTCGGCGGAGCACGTCATCCGGCTGTACAAGTTCGCCGTCGTGACGGCCCAACTGAGCGGGCAGAAACCGTCCGTCGTCGCCATGCTCGGCATGCGGCTCGTCTGGATGTATCGCCTGACGGGGAATGAGGCGTCCGAGAAGGAATGGATGAAACGGACGCTCGACAAATACAACGAGGTACAAGAGGCGTACACGGACCAAGTCCGGACCGGCCTCCCGTACGACCAGCTCATGCTGCGGATCGCCGACTTGTCGGCCGCGCTCGGTCTGTATGAGGACGCGAGGCGTTGGTACGGCATCTTGCTCGGTAGCAAGGAAGTGTCGGAGCGGATCCGCACACAAGCCCGGTCGCATTGGGAAGACTTTAGAATCGAACACGCGTAAAAGGGAGAGCCGCGTCTCTCCCTTTTCGCATACAAAAAAACCGCGCTCATCCACTCACGGACAAACGCTCACGTCCGGAATGCGGTATGCTTAGTAGGAATCCAAAGGAGGTCATTCCATGTTTGAAGCACGTTATATCGAAACGGTACGCTCGATTTTCCAGGAACAGAAACAGCTCGCCGAGGACGCGTTGAAGCAAGTGAACGATGAGGACATGCATCGCGTGCTCGCGAAGGACACGCTCTCGCTCACGGTCATCGTGCAACATATCTCGAACAACATGAAGTCACGCTGGACCGATTTTCTGACGACGGACGGCGAGAAGCCGGACCGGAACCGTGACGCCGAGTTCGAGGACCAACAACAGTCCCGCGCTGAACTCATGGCGACATGGGATGAACGTTGGCAGCTGTTGGATGACGTCTTGGTGAGCCTCACGCCGGAAGATCTCGGGAAGACCGTCTTCATCCGCGGCCAAGAGAAGACCGTCATCTGGGCGATTGAGAAGCAAGTGTCGCACTATAGCTATCACGTCGGACAGATCGTTTTTCTCGCGAAAGTTTTCGCCGGTGAGAATTGGAACGTGTTGACGATTCCGTTGCCGCATCAGCGGAAATAACAGAACGCGCATCGCGGAGATGCGCGTTCTATTATTTTGTGACATCGATTGTATATTCGTATCGCTCCTCGGCAATCGGACGATATTGATCATCATAAGGTCCTTCAACGACGAATCGGACTTCTGTCAGTTCTTCCGGCATCGATTCGACATGGAACAGTACCCCTCCTTCTTTTTTCACTTTCCCTAAAAACTCTCCGCCTACATCCTCTGAAATGACGATGTCAGCATTAACCTGTTCGCCTGTGTTTGTCACAAGCCTGGCTTGGTTCGGATGAAAGCTGACCGTCTCATCACTCGTGTTCTCAACGATGACATTGAACGAGACGATGGTCACTTCTTTTTGATCATCGAACATGAATCGATAATCAGAAGCGACTTCTAGACGCAGCGTTTGCACCTTATCGATTTGAAAGATGATTGGCCCAATCGTTTCTTCAATCCCAAGATTCCGGTTCTTCATGTAAATTTGACTACGGCCAATCTCATCTTCCTGTACTTCAAACTCTTCCTCTTGCACTGTTTCTGTTTCTTCCGGTTTTTCTTGGCTGTCTGTCGACGGAACGCTTTCACTTTGACTGGTAGGTCGGTAGTAGTCGATGAGGACTCCGTGTCTCCACATCCGACTAACATGAGCAAGGGAATGGCTAAGATGAATCCGTACGACTTCAATCCAATCCTCTCCTTTACCTCAAGACTTTTCCAACTTATATAAATCTTATTCCCCATTTTTAGAAGGGAATTCGAGTGAAACGTAAAATTTTTTAGGTATTAGTCAGGACACAAAACGACCGCACCAGTTCCCTGGCGCGGCCATTGTTTATTTTTCGACATTGATTGTATATTCGTAACGGGACTCTCCGATTGACTGATAGTCCGCGTCCGAAGGTCCATCAATTACGACTTTCACGTCCGCCAACTCTTCTGGCATCGCTTTGACGAAGAACAGGACGTTCCCTTCCTTCTTCACTTTGCCTAGGAACTCCCCGCCAACGTCATCCGAGAACCACAGATCGGCTGTCACTTGTTCCCCTGTGTTCGTCACGAGCGTCGCTTGATCCGGATAAAAATTGACCGTCTCATCAATCGTGTTCTCAACAATCATGTTCATCGCGACGACCGTCACTTCTTCTTGTCCGTCAAACGAGTCGCGGTAAGCTTCGTTGACCGTGAGCCGTGACGTCTGGACTTTATCGATGGCGAAGTTGACGGAGCCAATCGTCTCTTTGATGTCGAGCGCTTTGTTCTTCATGTAGATGTGGTTCGAGCCGAGCTCGCTCTCCTGTACTTCATCTTCTGTTGTTGATTCTGGAGCTGGTTCCTCCGTTTTCTCTGCTTCGACGACTTCCTCTGTGTCGGTCGCCGCCGTCTTCAGTTCATCGGCTTCCCCGCATCCGACAAGTAGCGTCAGTGGTAAAGCTAGCAACAATCCAAATCGTTTCATGTTCATCTTAACTCTCTCCTTTTTCGTGTGAGTGGTGGTTGATAAGATGAGCATACTGGATTGGCTAGTCTGACCGAGGTAAGAAAACGTATAAGGTTACGACCCTGAATAAATAAAAGCCAAGGTCGTTGAAATGACCTTGACTTCGGCTATATTATCCTCTTGATTTGAGCTCTTCTTCCTCGTACGGATCGGGACCGTCTTCGATTGGCGCATCGTCTTCGACATACGCCTCAAGTTTCGGGTCACGTTCTACATATTCATCGTACGCCCCTTCTGGACCGTAGACGAAGTAACGACGGTCTTTCGTTGACTCAGGTTTCACTTTTTTCTCACTCATCTCGTTTCCCTCCCCTTTCCAGAAAAGAAGCAACGGTTACAGTGGTATTTACCCGGTTTTTTACCGGTTTAAGTGGTATTTGTTCGATTGTAAACGAAAACAGACGATATTGCACCATTACTTCGAAATTGAAACTTTTTATAAGTTGAGTCGTAGATAAGGACAACAAATGAGTGAAGGGACGATTTAGATGACTTTATTGAAACGAGGATTGGTTCGCGGTGTGAAGTGGTGTTTGATATTCGGGTTGCTTGCGATGTACCAATGGTGGACCGGAAACATGGATGGTGTACATAGTATGGTCGTGTATGGTGGGATGGCGTTCTTCCTTGGTCTGACAAGTGTCATCTATGAAGTTCGACAGTGGTCGTTCCGAAAACAGATTCTGATACATTGGGCCACGATGCATGTGACGATTCTGCCGCTCATCATATTCAGTGGCTTTCTCCCGGTGACATCACTGCAAGACGCTCTACTCACGTATTTAAAATTCAATGTAAGTGGTCTGATTTTGTTTACCTTGTCCAGAATCCTGTTGAAAATACGACGACAAGTCAAAGCTTCATAAACGAAAACAGCTCGAAGGCGCGCCTTCGAGCTGTTTTATGTCTGTTGATCAAACAATCCTGAGAAGTTCGAATCAACGTCTTCATATGGGTCGACGTATGACTTGACCGTCTTCCGTTCTTGTCGAGCCGTCCCGAGTGTCATCCCAAGTCGTTGATGCTCGGCCTCGATTAAGCGTGCAATCTGTTGACTGTCATCGACGAGCTGACGAATCACAGTCTGATCGGCGTCTTTCAAGTCCGGTCCATGCGCCGCGAGCAGTTGCTCACGATCGTCAAGCAACTCATGGATTTGGTCCATCCAGGTGTCGTATGTCGGCTCTTCCGGCACTTTCGCCAGCAAATCCTTTAGTCGTTGCGTTTTGAAGATAATCTCATCGATGGGTCTCATGCTTGCTTCGCGAGTTTCATCGCTTCCTTCCACGTGTCGCGGAGCTCCGTCGTAAAGTCGAGTACTTCGTCGAGGATCGTCGTGTCATTCTTGACGTTCGCATCGACGAGACGACGCCACATGTACTCATAGAGCGAGTCCAAGTTTGCCGAGATTTCGATGTTTTTATTGAGCGTCAAGCGCATCTCTTGAAAGATGGCTTGTGTCTTCTGGATATTCGTGTTCTTCAAATCTGGATTTCCTTGCTCGATGGCAAGTTTGGCGAGGCGCATGAACTTGAGCGCCCCGTCATACAGCATGAGCGTCAATTCCTGTGGGTTCGCGGTCGTGACCGCATTATTTTGATATGCTGCATATGGATTGGCTACCATTTAAATTCCTCCTCTTACATCCCGCCGCCTAAGAACTGTTGCAATGAGGCGGCTTGCGAGTTCGCCTGGTTCATCGCCGTTTCCATCGCTGCAAAGCGACGGTAGTAGGCGTTTTCTTTATTTATAAGTAAGTCATTCAAGCGCTGAATACGAGTATCTATCGCAGTCATCTCACGCCCCATTGAATACGTCGGGGCACCGGCACCGTCCACGCCAGCAATTCGAGTGATTGACGTACGAGAAGAAATAGCTGTATCACGTATTTGAGGTAACAATCCTGTATTTTCGTTTGTAAAAATTTCGTATACTTGTTCCGGATCTTTGTCGATAGCGGCTCTTAGTTTTTCCTCGTCTAACTCAATCTTTCCGCCATTCGTGAAATCAGCACCGGTCGCTAAACCGATTTGAAACAATTGCTGCATTGCATCGTCGTTTGTTGAAGCAGATGTACTCGACCATTTGCCACGCATCGTATCCATCGCGCTGCGAACAATCGTATCACCACGAAGCATACCGCTCATTGCCTTCTCTTCCCACTTCTTGATTTCATCTTCAGACAACTCATCTCGTTGCGCTTGCGTGAGCGGTGCGAATGAACGGAAACGGTCTTCTTTGATTTTCTTGTTCATCAAATCAATCGTCTCGTTATACTTATCGACAAATCCTTTGATGTTATCAAATACTTTTTGAGTGTCAGTTGCGGCAGATAATGTGACAGGCGCCGGATTACTTGCTTCCTTGAACTCTGCTTTCAAGGTGATCGTCATATTATCAAACGTAACGGTATTCGAAGAACGTGTTACTTCAATACCGTTAATTTTAAATTTAGCGTCCACACCAGTCGGAGCACTACTTAAGCCTAGAGCGGTCCGTGACTCCGCATCAAAATCGATGGTCGCGGACTGTCCCGTCTCTTTCGTCGAAATCGAGATTTTACCTGTAGACGGCTCAAAGAATGCCGATAGGCCTGTGTCTTTCCCATTCAATTGACTGATTAAATCTTGCACGGTCGCATCAGCTGCAAGCTCGATTTTTTGATGTGACCCTGTCGCAGACGACTTAAATCCTAGTTCATATCCTGTACCGCTCGTGTACTCCGCAACGACACCTTTCGGAATGACACCTTCAGGATATTTCGTCAGTTCATTGGCTGTCAATTTCCCCGTTACCGCATCGTAAGTAAAGTCGGCATTGATTAACGTGTTATCGTCTTTGTCTTTTAAGACGACGGTAGAAAAATCAAGACCCTTCGCCAACAGCATCTCTTTGTCGTCAGCATCTTGATGAACCCGTTTTTGTCCGGCAACCAGCCCTTTAAGATCAGAAATTTTAGTCGAAGCGGTGATTGGCAAATCAGTCTTTGTTAGTGGTTCAACTACCGTTGAAGCCGCCGTCGCCAAATTCTCGACTGATTCAATTTTAATAGCCGTATTCCCGCTCGATGGTCCAGCAACTACGGAGACACGCGACTCATCAGAAGAACTAGATGTCTTCGCATAGAAATTTCGGCTGAACATGAGATCTACTGCGCTGTTACGAAGGGTCATAAGCGAGCGATTGATTTCACGGTAAGCGTCTCGTTTCCATTCAGTCGTTTGTTTCTTTTGTTCAAGCTTGTCGACCGGTACTCGTTCCACTTGCATCAACTGCTTAATAATTGTATCGGTATCAATCCCACTGGCGAGTCCGCCGAATCGGATAGGTGTTGTCATGATGGACCTCCTTTATACACGTTCATCGAAGAGCTGATTGAATTCCATAAACGCCGCGAAAAAGTCGAGGGACTTCTTGCTTGGGATTTCACGAATGACTTCGTTGTTCGTGTCCACAATTTGAATATAATAGTCGTTCAATTTTTCATGTTTCATAAACTTAAGACCAGTACGTTGTTGTTCTAACACACGGTTTGCCTTCTCGACGGCAGCCTCTAACTTTGTCACGTGTTGAGGCGTCGGGAGAATAACGATACCTTCGTCAGCGAGTGCTTTTTGATTCGCTTCGACGAACACGTTTTTCGTTTGTTCATACGGCAAAACAGAAGAAGGTAAGTGAAGCCGGACTTCAGAAATGGTCGGGTTCATAATGTTCTACTCCTCATTTACTAATTGTTCTCGTTTACTATATCGACATGTTACCTCTTAGTTTGTAGCAGTTTATTGAATTCTAACTTAGATCTCTAAAATGAAAAATTTTCTATGACCGGATTCTAATCATTTAGATGAATCAGCGAATATGAATATTCCGACGTCACACTTTAATGTTTCGGGTCTTTTAAGATAATCGGGAATATATTCTGTGATGATCTTTAAAATGAGGAGATGAGAGATAATGGATTGGGGAGGACTGACAGACGAGCAAGTTGCAATCTTACTAGCGAGTATTTTAGGAGATGGAGAGATTACGAAATGTTATCCGTACGATCGCCGTATTAACAACAGTTATCGCGAACATTTTAGTATGGGGCAATTAAGTTATCGGCAATGGAAACAGACCAAACTTCCAGACTTACTTTACTTACGCGGCGACAATCTAGTATCACGTTCAATTCCTCTCATGACGAAATTGTTCCCGCTTTTCTATCCAAACAACAAAAAGCACATACCATTCGAACTACTCGATGGCGTGCATCATCCAGCATTTTTACTTACTCTTTATCTTGATGATGGTTCACTTCTACTCAGCAAACGATTTAATCATCGAAAAAAAGAGATCCAATTCACGCCGCATATCGCCTTGTATTTACAGGCCTTCTCCAAAGAACAGTTAGAACAGTTGGCCCTATTTTTATTTGAACGCTTCGATGTCATTGTCAGAACTTCAGGTACACCGAGCGGAACGGGATACTATCTGAAAACGACTAAAGTGACAGATACGTTTCAAATACTCGACCTCTTGCACCCTTATCTTTTTGAATTGCCAGCCTTCGCATATAAGCTAGATTGGAAAACACGTCTCGCCTCCGAAATCGAGCACTACAAATCAATATATCCTGACTATAGGGTGAGAGTGTCTGTTCCCGCCCGCCCTTATTCAGATGATGAAATTGCTTCATTAATTAAATGGAAACACCAAGGGGTTACCGATTTAGAGATTGCATATCGATTAAATCGAACGTATTGGTCAGTCGTTTATAAATGGCGAGACGTGAAAAACCGTGAAGCAT